>CALCYI010000035.1 GCA_937907605.1 uncultured Clostridia bacterium
AAGACAGCTTAAAGCCAAGGGAATCAAAAACGATTTCATACGCCTTAGCAGCGGCAACACGCGTATAAACGTGAAGCTTGAGGGCGACGCAGCGCTTGAAATCAACGCGCGAGGTCCCGCGGTGAGCGACGGCGATATAGCCGCACTTGAGGAAAAGCTTAAATGCTGTAAGGCAGGCGACTGGCTCATTCTGGCGGGCTCGGTCCCCGACACTCTGCCGGGCGATATTTACGAGAGGCTTATAACGCGGCTTGACGGGAGAGTTAAGGTCGTTGTCGACGCTTCGGGGGAGCTTTTGCTAAGCGTGCTGAAATACTGCCCGTTCCTGATTAAGCCGAATCACCACGAGCTTGGGGAATGCTTTGGCGACGGCGCGGCGGATACCGACGAAACCGTGGAGCTTTACGCTAAAATGCTGCAGGAAAGGGGAGCGAGGAACGTTCTCGTTTCCCGCGCGGAGAAGGGCGCACTCTTACTGAGCGAGAGCGGCACGGTTTATAAAACGGGCAACGCAAAAGGAACCCTTGTAAACGGCGTCGGCTGCGGCGACAGTATGGTCGCGGGCTTCCTTGCGGGGTACCTTAAAAGCGAGGACTGTGCTGACGCGCTCGTTCTCGGTACTGCCTGCGGGAATGCAACGGCGTATGCGGGAGCGCTTTCGACTAAAGCGGAGGTCGACCGTTTAGCAGAGGAAGTGAAGTCGCTTCTTGAAATCGGGGAGCTTTAAAATCAACAGCAAATCGGGCTTGCACTTAAAGCCGATACAGGCGTTTACGGACGCTATGCGGGAATATCCTGCTGAAATTACGGTTAAGTACAGGGGCAGGGAATACGACGGAAAAAGCATGCTCCATATGATGTCGGCGCGTATACCGTACGGCAGCGAAATCACGGTGGAGTGCAGCGGCAAAAACGAGGAAGCTATGTTCTCCGCCGCGTCCGAAATGCTCGGCGGAATGCAATAAAAGAAAGGACTGCAAGGGATGCCCTTCGTAAAGAAGGTTGCCTCCCTTGGTCTTTATAATCAGCCGATGTTTGATTGTAGGTATGGAAAAATCATAATCAATTAAGCATACGGAGGATTGTATAATGAAAAAACATATTACTGACGAGAAGAACGGACTTGACTATACACTTGTAAATGGCGTGTATTTGCCGAACCTTATATCAACTGAAACGCACTATGAAATTGGCGTTTGGGGTATGAGATATTATGATTATATCAAAGAGCACCGCCCTGCGTTCTGTACTTCACTTAGAGTACAATGCAAATTGAATACGCATTTGCACGAGGTTGATGTCAGAGCAAAGGAAATGTATGATACTCTCATTACACAACTTGC
>CALCYI010000036.1 GCA_937907605.1 uncultured Clostridia bacterium
ACCAAAAATTACCCCTTGAGCGCTTAGTCTCAAGGGGTATTTCGACAGACTGAAGCGTTGAAAGAGTAATCTTTCAACGCTTTTTGATTTCAGTTATTTAATTTGCTCCTCATAGAATTTGAGCGCGCCGTCGATTGCCTCTTGTCCCGATTTGTCAAACGGGTTAAGCACGCTGAAAACGTGCTGGAGAGCTTTGCCGTTTTCGTCGTCGCCGTAGTTCTTTATTTCGGAATTGATACCCTTTTCCTGTAACAGCTCATAGAGCCTGAAAGTCTGGTCGTGTGCAAGCGCGTCGCCGTCGGAGGTTATGAGATACGTTGGCGGAAGGGTTGTATAGTCAAGGAGCTCGTTGATATCCATTAAATCATAAGTGCCCTTGGTTTCATAGTCGCTGCCCCAGAGAGGTCTTGTGTACAGGCTGAACATACCGCCGCTTTTCATAAAGGCAACGGGAGAGGTGAGAAGCAGAGCCCTGGGCATAATTCCGTTTGCGTAATACTCCGCGGAAAACCTCTCCTGAAGCTCCCCGCTTTGCATAATCGCCGCAGTATAAGCCGAGAGCATACCGCCCGCAGAGTCGCCCGTGAGGAGCATATTTGCGTTATCGGTATAGGCAGTATAATTATCGTTTATGTATTTCATCGCGTCAAGGCAGTCCTGTATCTGCTCGTTAACCGTAACGTCGGGTACGAGACGGTAACTGATATTGAAAACTATGTAGCCCTTGTGCGCAAGCTCAAGGCAGTAGTATTTATTAAGCTCCTTGTCGCCGTAAATCCAGCCGCCGCCGTGAATATCAACGATTATCGGGAGCGAGCGCACGTCGGTTCTGCCCTCGGGAAAGTATACGTCAAGCGTATGGAATACGTTGCCGTCGTCAATGTACGGAATATTTACGTCCTCAGCAATGTCGGAGGGCGGAGTCTGTACGGCGTGCTTAGCCTTGTCGCCGTCCTCGCAGAAGCGCCATACCATCTGCATAAAGCGAACCATCGGATTGTGGCGGATACCCTTTGCGCTGTCGGACTTGTATTCTACCGTATCGCTGTATACCATACCTCCGACGGGGTGGTAAGCCTCGGTATCAAGCGACGGGCGGGTAACTATATTGATAAAAATGACCGAAGCTATTGCAATAAACAGAATTATGCAAAGAATTACAATAAGCGCGGTCTTTCCTTTTGATCTTTTTTTCTCTTTCGTTTTCGGCATATCAACACCCCTTTTCTTAAAAATTATACAATATTAAAAAATGTATGTCAATTTGCAAAATAAATTGACGGCTTAGCGTCTATTTGATATAATAATACCAAATTATTTAGGAGGCGGAATATATGGATCCGAATAAAAGACCTGAAACAATGGAAAGAATCACCACTCCTGAGCTTGCAAACGCGTTTATCGACGAGCAGATTAAGGCGCTCAGGGAGCAGATAGGGGACAAGAAGGTGCTCCTTGCTCTTTCGGGAGGCGTTGACTCCTCGGTTGTTGCCGCGCTTTTAATTAAAGCAATTGGACAGCAGCTCGTATGCGTTCACGTAAACCACGGACTTCTCCGTAAGGGTGAGCCTGAGCAGGTTATCGAGGTTTTCAAAAACCAGATGAACGCAAATCTTATCTATGTTGACGCAGTTGACCGCTTCCTTGACAAGCTTGCGGGCGTTGCAGAGCCTGAAAAGAAGAGAAAGATTATCGGCGCTGAGTTTATCCGCGTGTTCGAGGAGGAGGCAAGGAAGCTTGACGGTATCGAATTTCTTGCTCAGGGAACCATTTATCCCGATATTCTTGAAAGCGACGACGGCGTAAAGGCGCACCACAATGTAGGCGGACTTCCCGAGGATTTACAATTTGAGCTTGTTGAGCCCGTTAAGCTTCTCTATAAGGACGAGGTTAGGGTTGTCGGCAAGGCGCTCGGTCTCCCCGACGGTATGGTATATCGCCAGCCGTTCCCTGGTCCCGGTCTCGGCGTAAGATGTCTTGGCGCTATCACCCGCGACAGACTTGAGGCGGTTAGAGAATCCGACGCGATTTTAAGGGAAGAGTTCGCTAAGAACGGTCTTGAGGGCAAGGTATGGCAGTATTTCACCGCAATTCCCGATTTCAAGGGCGTGGGCATTAAGGACGGTAAGCGTACTTACGCATGGCCTGTATTTATCCGTGCAATCAACACGAGGGACGCCGTAACGGCTACGGTTGAGAACGTTCCGTTCGACCTTCTTCAGCATATCACAAAGCGCATTACCGAAGAGGTCCCCGGCGTAAACCGCGTCCTCTTCGACCTCACCCCGAAGCCTAGCGCTACGATAGAGTGGGAGTAATACCGAGATTTTTAAAAACGGCTTAAACAGGCGGTTTGCGAGGATAAAATAAATTTCGTGACGCTAAAATGACGCTGTTTTAAAAAAAAGACAATGGCTGCCTCACTTTTTGTGAGACAGCCGTTTTTGCATATTCTACTATTTTTCAATTACGGGAATCCATATTTGGCTTTTGTAATTTGCGGCGCTCATATCGCCTGCTGTGTAGGCTTCAATATCCACTTCGTAAGTCGGTTCGTAATTTGTTGTGGGGAAAAATTCCGAACAGATTTTGTGCCACAGTTCCTGTATAGCATTAGGCATAGCGCCCTCACACTCAAATATTATCCATGTCCTTGCAGGAATTGTATTGAGTCTGAACCCTTTTGGCACTTTCGCTTCCTTATTGCATTTTGTAGCAATAGAATAATCAAAGGTTTGCTTGTCTGTGTGAGTGTTACCGTAGCAAATTCCGAAAATATATTCAGAATCTTCAGTGAGTTCAAGCAACTTTTTTAATGTACCGTTCGCTTTTGATTCGCTCCAGAATGCAGGTACAGTATTAATGTTTTGAGAATCATCAATCGTATGTGAGCTAACCTTTTCAATTACTGTAAATGCATCTTTTTTAACAACTTTGTAGTTCATCAGACTACCACCTTTCAATTTGATTTCAACCGAAAGACGAGAAAATGAATTGAGTGGTGCTTTTGCTTTTCTTGCTTCGGACGGTAGAATGCCGTGAAACTTCTGAAAAGCCCGACTAAAGCTCTCGGGGGATTCATAACCGTACTTCAAAGCAATATCAATTACCTTTTTATTGCTTGAAAGCAGTTCTTCGCCGGCAAGAGTCAGTCTGCGGTTACGGATATATTCCCCAAGTGAAAAGCCACACAGAAAAGTGAATATTCTTTGAAAATAAAAACTTGAAAACCCTAAGCATTTCGCAATTTCATCGAGCGATAGGTCTTTGGTTATATTATCTTCAATATAGTCTATCGCACTTTGTAAACCACTAGTCCAATCCATATTTTCCCTCCTTCTGTTATCGCTATTTTATCAAAATCAAATTTGGCAATCTTGATAATTCGTGCTTTCTGTTGTCAGTTCCTTAATTATATTATATTATATTATAACAGCTTTGCGTGCTCTGTTCAAATTATGCCCACTGAGAACCAACAAATCTCGTTTGTCAACCCCTATTTTTCAATTAATTATGTCTTTTTTTGTCAATAATTTGTCGTTTTTTGCAAAACTTCTTTTCTTTTTGTTATTAATCATATAGAATTATAAAAAATGAAAAAGAGGTAAAAGATATGAATTATGAGCCAATCATTAAAAGCAAAATAAACCAATTCAAGACAAATTTTAATCTTGAAAGCCTTGCCGACAATGAAGTTTTTGAAATATTTGTAAACTATATTATTTTAAAGTCATATCAACCGAACACATATTCTTATACTTCAGAATTGTTTGACGAAATCTGTGTAGGCGGACAAAACGATACAGGAATAGACGGAATAGCCATAAAAGTTAATGATACTTTTATATCTACCAAAAAGGACATTGACGAGATAATTGAAAAAGACAACAGAATAAATATAGAGTTTTTGTTTATTCAATCAAAATATACAAAAAAACTAGATTCAGCTGAATTTGGGGTTTTTATGGACGGAGTCGTTGATTTTTTAAGAGAGAATCAAAATGAACCACACAACCAAAAAATAGCTGAGTGGATAGAATTAAAGAATTACCTTTGTAGTGAAGAAGTTCTGATATATTGGAATAATTCACCAAATATAAAGCTTTATTATACTTATATTGGGGATTGGAAAAACAATGAGCATATTATTGCAAAATATAATTCTGCCAAGGAATCTATTGAAACCATTGGATTATATAATGAGGTTTTAATAAAAATAATTGATAGTTATTCTTTGAAGAAGATTTGTGACGATGTCGAAAATAGATTTAAAGAAGTAATTACAGTGGTGGATTCATTAGAACTTAATGAAGCACCCAACGTAGAATCATCCAAAATCCTATTTTGTAAAGCTTCAGAGTTTATAAAACTATTGTTAAATGAAGACGGTGATCTTAGAGTAACTCTTTTTAATGATAACGTTAGAGATTATCAGGGATTTACAGATATAAATAATGAAATATTTGAAACTATAAAGAATACTCCAGATTATTTTTCTATAATGAACAATGGTATTACTGTTGTTTGTAAATCAACGATTGCTGCTAACAGAAAAATCAGTATTGAAAATCCACAAATTGTTAATGGTTGTCAAACATGTAATACTTTATATAGAGCACATAAGAACAATATAGATATAAGTAAAATAACATTAATAATTAAGCTTATATCAACAACTAATAGTAGCGTTATTAATTCCGTTGTTAAGGGAACAAACAGGCAAAACGTTGTTTATGACGAAGCTTTTGAGATTACCCGAGATTTCCACAAGGATTTAGAAGAATTTATTAACGTAAATCAATTATCTTGTAACAATGTTGACAAGATTTATTATGAAAGGAGAACAAATCAGTATAATAATAATCCTAATATTAAGGTTTATCAAAAAGCCAATTTCAAGATTCTAATTCAAAGTGTAGTAAGCGAGATTTTTCAGAATCCACACGAAGGATTCATTCATGAATCAAGACTTCTCAACAAATATAAAAATAAGATTTTTATTGATGGTCAGTCTTTTTATCCCTACTATGCTGCTATCTTATTATATCTTAAAGCCGACAAATTGTTTAGAAGTGACTATAACAAATATAAATATATATTGACATATAAAAACCAAATTTTATGTTTATATGTTGAACTAAATTCAAAAAGACCACCCGATATCAATTCAAGAAGAATTGATGAATATTGTATTAATCTAATCAATGATATTAATAATGAGTCTCTGTTTGAAGAAAAAATAAATTCAGTAATTGAAATTTTTAATTCTATTAAGAACGATTGGGTAAAAGAAAAAGGTAAAAAGTACCTTTATGCAATTAAAGATAATCCAACTTTTACAAAATATATGTTGACTAAAATAAGGGGAGGAAACACTGAAAAGATAATTAATGACGAAAACGACAGAGAGACTTTTAGAGGAAAAGTAATTACAATAAAGAAAGATAGAAACGATCTGTATTATGGATTTATTAAAAACTATCCTAAAGATGTATTTATTCACGAAGACGACAATCCAAAAGTAAGATTTTTTGACTTGCTTGAAAAAGATGTTGTATATACAATTACCGAAGGAGATAAGATTTCAAAATATAACACGGTAAGAGGTCTTATTAAATATGTCGTGACAGAGCCAACAGATTAGTATTTATAAATGATTGTTTCCCACTCTTAAGCCATTAATTGCAATTGAATCAAAACAAGCATTTTGAACGAGTTTTTGATGGTCGCTATGATATATCATTGCTACCCTCATTTTGACGTTTTGAAACGCAGTATTCATGCGGGGTTTCAGAGTCTTAAAATGCTGATCTTATACGCCGAATTTTTAAATGCTTCGAGGCTTTTACTGTACCTTTCCAATAGTATCATATCTTGCCTTTTCGGTTGGTATATGCTATAATATTTTTGTTCAGTAAAGAACAAAAACTAACTTTCAAATCCGTGACGCTATTTTGACGCTAAAAAGTTTGAAAAATAGAAAAAACGTGTAAAATAGGCATAAAATATTACAGTAAAAACTTTATACTTAAAGAATTTACTGTAAGAATTAAGCGGATTTCTATGAATGGGAGTAATTCTGTTGAAAAAAGTACGCATTACAGTAATGAGGATTGCGCGTTACGATGACCTTATTAGTGAATATGAGAACCCGATAGAGCACGCGTGCGATATGCAGCTTGGGCAGAGCTTTATCTCCGTTGACGGAAAAATGCCCGACAGTTTTTGCGATTCGGCGTGGGATTCGATAAAGCCCTTCGTAACTGAGCTTGCAAAAGGCGGCGGAAACTTCTACGACGGGTGGATGAAAAATCCTTCGTCCGCTATGATTTCCTGTAACGACGGCTTCCGCCCTGTCAGTTTCCTGCTTGAAATTATCGAAGAATAATAAAACAAAATCCCGAAAGTCTTATTACAGGCTTTCGGGATTCTCTTATTTTAACATATCAAGTATTTCCTGAAATTCTGGTGTTGCTTTGAAATCATCGGGAAGCGGATATTTTTCTTCAAGAAGTGTTTTAACGCTGCTTGTTGCAACAAAGGTGCTGCCAAGTG
>CALCYI010000037.1 GCA_937907605.1 uncultured Clostridia bacterium
CAATCTCTCTTGCTTGGTTAGCAATGTTTGTCATCTTCTGCACCCACAGCATTTGATTATCAGCCTTCAACTGCTCTGTAATGCCTTGTTTTTCTGCAAGTTGTGTAATGAGCGTATCGTACATTTCCTTTGCTCTGACATCAACCTCGTGCAAATGCGTATTTAATTTACATTGTACCATTAACGAGGTGCAGAACACAGGGCGAAACTCTTTGATATAATCATAATATCTCATACCCCAAATGCCGATTTCATAATTCATTTCAGTTGAAATAAGGTTGGGAAGATACACACCGTTTACGAGTGTATAATCAAGTCTGTTCTTCTCATCAGAAATATACTTTTTCATAATTGTAATTCCTCCGATATTATAAAACATTAAAGTCATTACAATTCAAATCAACTTGCGGCTATTATCTCTTGACTTCCTTACGGAAGTCAATGCGGGCGGGAGGTTCTTCGGTGTTTTCGGGAGTAGCTACGAACATTCCCGTACCCATTCCCATCGGTGTCGGCGGGTAGGGGTTTTTCGGTATCTCATCGACAAAAAAATTTCTCCTATCAAGTACGAAGTTATCAATAGTTACCTTACATTCGGGTATGATGTCGTAAAGAAGCTTGATAAAGGTCATTACAGCGTCCGTCATTCTGCACGAGTTAACGGTGATTTCGTTTACCGTAAAGGAAAAGCCTTCGATTGTGCTTCCACCGCACAGCCGGATTTTTTCAGGCGGCGCTTCACCCTTAAGGAACTCCGCCGTTTCCTCAAGGATTTTAAGCTCTTCAAATTTCTTACGAATCTTCCTGAGCTGTTCGGGTGTAAGCTCGTATTTGCTCGTTTTCGTTACCATATTAGCTTCTTCGGTAACTGTCAGCGTAATGTCATACAGCTTTATTAGCTCTACGCTTTTTCTGCTTTTGGTCGGCGGGTTAGTGGTCGCGCTGTAAGAACAGTTATAACTGAATCCTGTAAGCTCCATTTTAATCCTCCTTATTTAACGGAAGCTTGTCAAGTGTGGATAATGTGTTCCTCTGTATTCTGGTTTGACCGAAGCAGCTTCCGATTTTAATATATCATATTGTTCCTGATTGTAAATAAAAAGAGAACGGAGAGTCCGTTCTCTTAAATTATGTAGATTATTCAGCCTCTTCAGCAGGTGCTTCCTCAACAGCGGGAGCTTCTTCAACTGCGGGAGCTTCTTCAACTGCGGGGGCTTCCTCAACTGCGGGTGCTTCCTCAACAGCGGGAGCTTCCTCAACTGCGGGAGCCTCTTCAACTGCGGGAGCTTCCTCAACTGCAGGAGCTTCTTCCTCTACGGGAGCCTCTTCTGCTTCTTCAGGCGGGTCGAGCGTTGCCTTGATTGAAAGAGAAACTCTCTTCTTATCGTAGTCAACGTCGATAATCTCAGCCTTAACGATATCGCCAACCTTAAGAACGTCCTGAGGAGTCTTAATTCTCTCGTGAGAAATCTGGCTGATATGGATAAGACCGTCAACTGTCGGGAGAATATTTGCGAACGCGCCGAAGGTAGCAAAGCTTACGATCCTTGCGTTAACAACCGTTCCGACAGGATAATCTCTCTTCATTACCTCCCACGGGCTGTCCTCAATCTTCTTGAAGCCGAGGGAAATCTTTCTTGTTTCAGCGTCGAGCGACTTGATTGTTACTTCTACGGTATCGCCTACCTGAACAACCTCGCTCGGATGCTTGATTCTTGACCATGAAAGCTCAGAGATGTGAATCATACCGTCGATACCGCCGAGGTCAACGAATGCGCCGTAAGAGGTGAGGGACTTAACAGTACCCGTAATCTTCTGGCCTTCCTCGAGAGTAGCCCAAATAGCATCCTCTCTTTCTTTTCTTTCTGCGTCAGCAACAACCTTGATGGAGCCTACTGCTCTTCTTCTTGCAGGATTAACGTCGATAACCTTAAATTTAACGGTTGCGTCTTTAAGAAGCTCAAGGTTCTCGTTTCTTCTTAAGCCTGTGAGTGATGCGGGAACAAAAATTCTTGTGCCCTTAGTGGTTACGAGTACGCCTCCGCGGATGGTCTGAGTTACAACACCTTCGAGAATTTCTCCTGATTCTTTAGCGGCAACAATATCATTCCATCCCTTTGACGCGTCGAATAAACGCTTTGAAAGCTTAAGAACGCCGTCCTGATCATCAGTTTTCATGATGATAAGGTCGATTTCATCGCCAACTGCTACTACGTCCTCACACTTGGCAACTGGGTCTGCAGAAAGGTCGTCAATAGCTACTACACCTGTCTGCTTTCTTCCCGGTACGTCAACGAATACCTCAGTAGGAGTAATTCTTACTACGGTTCCCTTGACAACCTTACTGTTTTCGTTTTCCTTAAAAGATTCGTTAAGTAATTCTTCAAAGGATGCCTCACCATCAGCAGATGCTTTGACAGCAGGCATAGCTTCGGCTGTTTCAGCGGTTTCTGCTGTCTCCACAACTTCTTCGGCTACGGCTGAAGTTGTTTCAACTTCCTTTTCTTTAATTTCTTCGGACATGGTTTTGAGTACCTCCTTGATAATTACCGAGGGTGTCGAGGCCCCGGCTGTAACACCAATTACCTTACAGCCCGAAAAGTCAAGGCTCTTAAGCTCGTCCGCGGTTTCTATCAGATAGCTTTTGCAGTGGGCGGAGCTGACGTCTCTGAGCTTACAGGTATTTGATGAGTGGCGACCACCGATGATGACCATAGCGTCTGCGGTCTGCGCTATTTCAGCCGCCTCGCTTTGCCGCTCCGATGTCGCATTACATATTGTATCAAAAATTTTACAATTTGTACATACCTTTTTTATGATTTTCTCGCATTTTTTCCATTCTTTTTGTGAAAAAGTTGTCTGACAAACACAGATTAAATCAGCACTTTTGTCAAAATCGGGATTTTGTAATATATTTTCAAGCTCTTCAACAGTTTTAAATACATACGAAGCGCCGCTGCAGTATGAGCGTATGCCCATAACCTCGGGGTGATTTGCGTCGCCTGCGATTAATACGGGTACGCCTTCGCCCTGATTTTTAATGATATTATGGATTTTAGTTACAAAGGGACAGGTCGCGTTTTTATAGTTAATGCCGCGGCTTTCGATATCCTCGATAACCTGTCTTTCAACGCCGTGGGTGCGTACAACGAGCGTATAGCCCTCGGGACACTCCGAAGGCTCGTTAATGATTTTTACACCCTTGCTCTCTAAATCTGCAACAAGCTGCGCATTGTGGATAATAGGACCGAGTGTGCATACCTTTTCGCCCTCGTCCAAAAGCTGATATACGAGGTTAACAGCCCTGTCGACTCCAAAGCAGAAGCCCGCCGTTTTCGCAAGTTTAATTTCCATTCAGTTCTTCTTCTCTCATTTTGGCTATTGTCTGCATAGCCTTATTTGCCGCCGCCTTGATTTCCTCGCGGGTGCAATCGTCCTTGTCAAGCCCGAGCTCGCTCACGGTGAGCGGCTTGCCGAATACAACCGTTACGGGCACGCCCTTCTTAATCTTCTCTTTAGCGCAGATTGCTACGGGTAGGATTGAAGCGCCCGTATCCTTTGCAATTCTCGCAACGCCTGATTTTGCTTCCTGCGGTACTCCGTCCTTGTCCTTAATTCTTTTTCCCTCGGGGCAGATAGCAAGAATATGGTTTTCATCGATAATCCTCTTCGCATAGTCAACCGCCGTCGTATCGCCCTGCCCTCTCTTAACGGGAAAGCCGTAAAGGTGGGTGATAACCCACGCAACGACAGGGTTCTTAAAAAGCTCCTCCTTTGACATAAAGTGAAGCGCGGGAATGCCGTCGGCGAGCGCGACGAACACGGGGTCAAGCGCGCAGGTGTGATTTATTGCGATTATGTAGCGCTTATTGTTTTTAGGTATGTTTTCAATCCCCTTGTACTTAATATGGTAGATACCCCTGAATATAGGACCGAAAACCGTCGTTGCAAATCTGTAAAACTTATAGTGCGGTACGGTTGAATAATCAAATTCCTTCATTACGCGATTTTCTCCTTAATGATATTAATAGCAGCCTGTATGGACTCCTCAAGGTTAAGCTCGGTGGTGTCGAGCATAACTGATTCCTCGCTTGGCTTGAGCGGAGCAATCTCCCTGTGGGAGTCCTGATAGTCGCGCTGCTTTATGTCGGCGAGCACATCCTCATACATAACGCTTTCGCCCTTTTCAAGGAGCTCCTTATAGCGCCTGTCCGCTCTTGCTTCAGGGGAGGCGAAGAGAAATATTTTTACGTCTGCGTTGGGAAGGATAATCGTTGCAATATCTCTGCCGTCCATAATGACGTTATTATTTCTTGCGATTTCCCTTTGTAAATCAAGCAGAAATTCGCGCACCTCGGGAATGGCTGATACGGTGCTTGCAAGCATTGAAATTTCGGGAGTTCTGATAAGCGAGGTAACGTTTTCATCGTTAAGGAAAACCGCCTGAGCGCCGTCGATATATCTGATATCAACCTTAATATCCTTAAGCATTTCAATTACCTTTTCCTTGTCCTCGCCTGCGCCGCTGCGCTGAGCGCCGAGCGCCACCGTTCTGTAAAGCGCTCCGGTGTCAACGTGAATAAAGCCGAGCGCCTTTGCGGCAGCCTTTGCAACCGTGCTTTTACCTGAGCTTGCAGGTCCGTCAATAGCAACATTAATCATATTAATTCTCCTTTTTCATTATTGGCTCCCTTGTGTAAAGGGAGCTGTCAGCGTTAGCTGACTGAGGGATTGTTTTATATATTCTGACCGCACAAATATCCCGTGCTGAATGCGATTTGTAAATTAAATCCGCCCGTGTATGCGTCAACGTCAATAACCTCGCCCGCAAAATAGAGGTTCGGTATTATTTTGCTACACATGGTTTTCGGATTGATTTCCTTTACGTTAATACCTCCCGAGGTCACTACCGCTTCCTCAATCGGTCTGAAATCCGTAATGTTTACGGTTAAGTGCTTTAAAAGATGTCCGAGCCTCTGCCGCTCCTCTTTTGTTATTGAGTTGCACTTTGCAGAGGGTTCAATTTTCGACAGTCTTACAATAACAGGAATGAGCTTGTTAGGCAAGAGCGAGGACAAAGAGTTAATAAAATCTTTATTCTTATTAGCCTCAAACTCTCTTATAAGCCTTGAATCAAGCGTTTTTTCGTCAAGCGCAGGCTTTAAATCAATCTCAATTTTGTAGTTTCTGTCCTTCGGATTTTTCATATGCGCAGACGCTGAAAGGATTATCGGTCCGCTCACCCCGAAATGCGTGAACATCATCTCGCCGAAATCGCTGTAAATCTCCTTTTCACCGTCGAGGAGCTTAATCGCCGTGTTTTTAAGCGAGAGTCCCTGGAGCTGAGTTATAAAGCTGTTGTCAGCCACCAGCGCTACGAGCGAGGGCTTGAGCTCGGTTACGGTATGTCCCGCGCTCTTTGCAAGCGCGTATCCGTCGCCCGTTGAGCCCGTAAGGGGATATGATTTTCCGCCAGTGCATATCGCCGCGGCGTCGCAGGGGAGCTTTTCGCCGCTCTCAAGTATTACCGCGCTGATAAGCCCGTCGGAAAATTCAAACGCCTTTACCGTACCCTGAATTATGCTCGCTCCGCTCTGAGTCGCGTTTTTAACGAGTGCGTCAACGATGTCCACAGCCCTGTCGCTCTCGGGGAAAACTCTGTTACCCCTTTCAATCTTTGTTTTAACGCCGAGACTCTCGATAAGCGCTATCGTGTCGTACGGCATAAATGTCGAAAAGGCGGAGTATAAAAACCGCGGGTTAGTTGGCACGTTTTTAATCAGTCCGTCAAGGTCAAAGGTTGCGTTTGTGACGTTGCACCTGCCCTTGCCCGTAATCATCACCTTGCGTGCGGGGCGGGGCATTTTTTCAATTATTAAGGTTTCGTTTCCTCTTTTGGCGGACTCAGCTCCCGCGATGAGTCCCGAGGCACCGCCGCCGATTATTATTACCTTTTTCATTCTTCGTTTTGAGCTATGAATTCGGAAAGGCTTTCCCATTCCGAATACAGTGAGTCGCGTTTATTTGTATATTCGTCAAGCCTTGAGGTCAGCTCAAGCAGCTCCTCGTATCCGCTTGACGTCATTTTTTCTTCAATTAAAGCAAGTTCGTTTTCGGCTTCTTCAATTTCCTCTTCGCATTTTTTTAGGCGCGTTTTCGCCTTGCGAAGCTGAGAAGCCCTCTCCTTTTTGAGCTGATACTCGTTGACCTTTTTAGGCTTAGCTTCGCTTTGCTTTTCCGCCCAGGCGCTGAGCAGAGCTTTTCTTTCGGTATAGTAATCGTAGTCGCCGAGGTATTCGGTGATGCCGTCCTTATTGAGCTCAATTATCCTCGTTGCAAGCTTGTTAATAAAGTATCTGTCATGCGATACTATTAGCAGGGTGCCGCTGTATGAAAGCAGCGTCTTTTCAAGCTCCTCCCTTGAAAATGCGTCAAGGTGGTTCGTCGGCTCGTCAAGTAAAAGGAAGTTGAATTTGCCGAGCATAAGCTTTAAGAGCGCAACCCTCGCTCTCTCGCCGCCCGAGCAGTCGGAGAGTTTTTTGAATACGTCATCGCCTTTGAAAAGGAATGCCGCAAGTGCGCTTCTTACCGAGGTTTCGGTCATAGCGGGGAAGCTCGTCCAGATTTCCTCAATGGCGGTTTTGTTTAAATCAAGCTTCGCTTGGACCTGGTCAAAGTAGCCCGTCATTACGTTTGCGCCGAATTTGAAATAGCCCTCGTCAGGGAGGTAGTCCTTCATCAGTATTTTAAGCAGAGTCGTTTTTCCGCAGCCGTTATCGCCGAGGAGGAAAACCCTTTCGCCCCTCATTATATTGAAGCTTGTGTTTTCGAAAATCACCTTTTTGTCAAAGGATTTTTTAATGTCCCTTGCAGTTAAAACCTCTTCGCCGCTTACGGTTTTAGGCGTGAAGTCAAAGCGTATTTTCTCTACCATTTTATCGGGAATAACGAGTTGCTTTTTAATGCGTTCAATCTGCTTTTCCTTGCTTTCTGCGGTCTTGAAATTACGCTCGCGTCCCCATGCCCTCTGCTGTGCTATTATACCCTCAATACGCTCGATTTCCTTCATATCGTTTTCGTATTTTTCCTCGATAGCCTTTTGCTCGGCTTCCTTCTTCTTGAGGAAAAGGGAGTAGTTACCGTTGTAGCAGCGGCATTTTTTGTTTTCTATTTCAATCGTTTTATTCGTAATTTTGTCAAGGAAATATCTGTCGTGCGAGATTATGAGGCACGCGCCGGGGAAGTCCTTAAGGAAGCCCTCGAGCCACTCCACCGCCTTTATGTCAAGGTGGTTGGTTGGCTCGTCGAGGAGCAGGAAGTCCGCTTTTGAGAGCAGGAGCTTCGCGAGGATTAACTTTGACCTCTGACCGCCAGAAAGCTGTGAGGTGGGCTTATTAAAATCGCTCTCCTCAAAGCCGAGCCCGAGCAGCGCCGAGCGCGTCATGCTCTTGTAGGTCAGTCCGCCCTCGCGTGTGAAAAGCTCGGTAAGGGCATCCTGCTTTTCAATGTTTTCGCTTGAATTACCCTCGCCCTTTGTGAGCACTTCGCTAAGCCTTTCAAGCTCCTTTTCGGTTTCAATAAGCTCGGAAAATACAGAAATAAGCTCCTCGTACACGCTTTTGTTTTCGGAGCAGGTGTGCTGCTCCATATAGCCGAGTCTTGCGGTTTTTGAAAGAAAGCAGTCTCCGCTGTCGGCGGTGTATTCGCCGGTAATCAGCTTGAAAAGCGATGTCTTGCCCGCGCCGTTTACGCCGATAAGCCCGACCTTTTCCTTCTCCTTGACGTCAAAAGAAACACCCTCAAAAAGAGTGCCGTCCCCGAAGGAGAGTGTTAAGTTTTGTACGTCAAGCACAGCCATTTTTTTCTCCGTTAAAATCAGTCAATATATTTTACTATAAAATAACTTGAATGTATAGTAAAAATTTGATAATATTATAATACAAAATTATTACAAGGTGAAAAATATGGAAATACTTAAGCTTAATCCCGTGTTCAAGGATTATATCTGGGGAGGCACGCGCCTTGCCTCTGATTACGGCTTTGATACGGGCTTTGAAAAAACGGCTGAGGGCTGGATGCTCGCGTGCCACAGGGACGGTATGAACACAGTTGACGGCGGAGAATATGACGGAAAGCGTTTTGATGAAGTGATTAACGCTGTCGGTCTTGAAAAGCTTGCGGGTAAAAACTGTCTTAAATTCCCGTATTTTCCCGTACTTATCAAGCTCATTGACGCTTATGACAACCTCTCCGTACAGGTTCACCCCGACGACGATTACGCCCGCAGGGTTGAAAACGAATACGGCAAGACGGAGTGCTGGTACGTGCTTGACGCGCTCGACAGCGCGGAGCTGATATACGGCTTTAAAGAAAAGCTTACCGCCGACGAATTCAAAGAGGCGATTGAAAGCAATACTCTCCTTGACAAGCTCAACCGCGTTAAAGTCAAAAAGGGCGATTTCTTCTTTATCGAGGCGAGTACGGTCCACGCGATAGGCAGGGGAGCGCTGATTGCCGAAATTCAGCAGAATTCAAACTGCACCTACCGAGTTTACGATTACGGCAGAATAGGCAAGGACGGCAAGCCGAGGGAGCTTCATATCGAAAAAGCGCTTGACGTATCGGTATGTGAGCCTCCGAAATATGACATAAAGCCCTTTGGAGAAGAGGAGCAGCGCAAAGGTCATATTTTCCAGATTTTATGCGAAGGTGAGCTTTTTTCAGTTTATCGCTATAAGGTATCTGAGAGCGTAAAATTAATAACAGACGCTAAAAGCTTTAATCATATTTTAGTCCTCGAGGGCGAGGGGAAAATCAATTCGCTCAAAGCGAAAAAGGGAGATTCCTTCTTCGTTCCCGCCTCGTTCGGCGAGTATGAAATCAGCGGAAATATTGAGCTTTTGGTTACGAAAATTTAAAATGTATTAAATCACTCCTTTTGCACAAACTATGAAAAAGGAGTGATTTTTATGAAGATTATTAACCGCATAGCGTTGATACTTAATATTATTGGAGGTATCAACTGGGGACTTATCGGGCTTTTCAAGTTCGACCTTGTTGCGTGGATTTTCGGCGGACAGGACGCAGTGCTTTCAAGAATCATCTACGTTCTTGTCGGTATTGCGGCGGTATGGTGTATCAGCCTTCTTTTCCGCCCGCGCGAGCTTAACGATTAAAAAACTTGACAAATCAGATTCAGAGGCTTATAATATTTCCTAATAAAAGGCAATGACGGAGAAAAGTACTGCGGAAATGTACTTCAAGAGAGCACGGGACGGTGAAATCCGCGCAGCAACAGCCGCACGAAGAACACTCAATAGCCGCAAGCTGAACGGGTTATCCTCAGTAGGTGCGCCGCAGGCTGAGCGTTAAAGCAGCAGGCTTTGAATACGAAGCCGTAAGGGGCTCTTATGAGCAATATAGGTGGTACCGCGGGTAACAGTCACTCGTCCTATACTTCGGACGATGGTGGCTGTATTTTTTACCTCTTTGCCTCCCTTGTGTAAAGGGAGGTGGCTGCCGAAAGGCAGACGGAGGGATTGTAATAGGAGGTTTTATTATGAAGCACACAGACATTAAAGAAATCCTTTATACCGATTCTTTCGTCGGTAAAGAAGCAACCGTATGCGGCTGGGTAAGAACGGCGCGTGACAGCAAAAACGTTGCGTTCCTCGCCCTTAACGACGGTACGACCTTAAATCATCTTCAGATAGTTATTGACAAAAACTCTGATTTAGAGGTTCCCGACGAGGCTATGAAGCTCGGCGCGTCCGTTAAGGTTGTCGGCGAGGTCGTTAAAAACGACAGGAACGATACTAACGAGATTAATGCAAAAGAGGTTATCCTGCTCGGTAAATGCCCCGCGGATTATCCGCTCCAGAAGAAATTTCAGAAGCTTGAAACCCTGCGCGAAATGCCGCATATCAGGGTAAGGACGAACACCTTTAACGCCGTATTCCGTGTGCGTTCCGTTATCGCCGCGGCTATTCACCGCTTCTTCCAGGAGAGAGGCTACGTTTATATTAACACGCCGCTTATCACGGGCTCGGACTGCGAGGGCGCGGGCGAAATGTTCCAGGTTACTACGATAGGCTATAACACCGAATACAAGACCGAGGAAGAATACTATGCAAACGACTTCTTCGGCAAAAAGACGGGACTTTCCGTATCGGGACAGCTTGAGGGCGAGGTTGCCGCTATGGGACTCGGCAAGATTTACACCTTCGGACCGTCCTTCCGCGCGGAGAACAGTAATACCCAGCGACACGTCGCTGAATTCTGGCATATCGAGCCCGAGGTTGCGTTTGCCGAGCTTCCCGACGTTATCGAGCTCGCCGAGGATATGATTAAGTACATCATTAAGGATTATATGGAAAAGTGCCCCGAGGAGCTTAAATTCTTTGAGCAGCGCTTTGAAAAGGGACTCACGGAAAAACTTGAATCTGTTGTAAACAGCGATTTTGAAATTGTTGATTATACCGACGCAATAGAGCTTCTTAAGAAGGCTGACGTTAAGTTTGAATTCCCTGTTGAATGGGGCGCAGACCTTCAGTCCGAGCATGAAAGATATATTACGGAAAAGGTCTATAACAAGCCCGTATTCCTTATTAACTATCCTAAGGAAATCAAGAGCTTTTATATGAAGCAGAACCCCGACGGAAAGACCGTTGCGGCGACCGACCTTCTCGTACCGGGCGTCGGCGAAATCATCGGCGGCAGCGAGAGAGAGGCTGATTACGATAAGCTTATCGCCGCTATGAAGGAAAAGGGAATGAGCACCGACGGCTACGATTTCTATCTCGATTTGCGTAAGTACGGCTCAGTGCCTCACGGCGGCTTCGGTCTCGGCTTTGAAAGGATTATTATGTACGTAACGGGTATGGCGAATATCCGCGACGTCATCCTATATCCCCGTACCGTCGGCAACATAAAATAATCCTCTTTGCCTCCCTTGTGTAAAGGGAGGTGGCTGCCGATAGGCAGACGGAAGGATAGTTTATTCAAAGGAGAAAAATATGAACATTTATCCTGTTAACTATAAATCCTCGCTGACTCAGCGCGATACGCAGAGGGCTATTAAGGTCGTTAAGGACACCTTCCAGAAAAAGCTTGCGCACGCGCTTCACCTTGACCGCGTTACCGCGCCGATTATGGTGACTAAGGCGAGCGGTATTAACGACGACCTCAACGGCGTTGAACGTAAGGTCCATTTTACTATGATGAATATCGACGGCGAGGCTGAGGTAGTGCAGTCCCTTGCAAAGTGGAAAAGGCAGGCGCTTTACCGTTACGGCTACGGCGCGGGCGAGGGTATTTATACCGATATGAACGCTATCCGCCGCGACGACGATACCGATAATCTTCACTCCCTTTTCGTCGACCAGTGGGACTGGTGCCGCGTTATCACAAGGGAGGAGCGCAACGCCGAATTCCTTAAGGACATTGTGCGCAAAATTGTAAAGGCGATTTCCGATACAAACGAGGCTGTTAAGGAAAAATATCCCGTTCTTGATTTTGAAATGAACGAGGACGTGTTCTTTATCACGACTCAGGAGCTTGAGGATATGTATCCTGATTTAACCCCGAAGGAGAGGGAAAACGCAATTACTAAGGAACACGGCACCGTTTTCCTTATGCAGATAGGCGGCAAGATGAAAAGCGGAAAGAAGCACGACGGACGTGCGCCCGACTATGACGACTGGTCGCTCAACGGCGACATACTGTTCTGGAACGAGCTTCTCGGCTGCGCGTTTGAGATTTCCTCGATGGGCATAAGGGTTGATTCGGAGAGCTTACATACTCAGCTTGAAGAAGAGGATTGCCTTGAACGCGAGAACTTTAAGTTCCATAAGGGAATACTCGACGGTACGCTTCCGCTCACCATAGGCGGCGGTATCGGCCAGTCAAGGCTGTGTATGCTCCTTTTGCAAAAGGCGCATATCGGCGAGGTGCAGTGCGCTATATGGAGCGACGAAATGCGTGAGGAATGCAAAGAACACAATATCATTTTGCTTTAAAAAAATGGTTGCATTTGCTTATTAAATGTGTTATAGTAGTTAAGCATTAAAAATGCAATCGGGGTGTAGCGCAGGTGGTAGCGCACTTGACTGGGGGTCAAGGGGTCGCAAGTTCAAGTCTTGTCACTCCGACCAAAAAAGGCGGTTTTTCAACCGTCTTTTTTCTTTACTCAAAAGTGCCTTAAGCCCTTTATTTATGCGGGTTTTGAGCATTTTTTGAAATATCGTTGAATTTAGTTAAAATACCGTTGCGTTGCACACGGTTGCACACCAATTACAGATTGAAAACCATTGCAATTACTTGCTATTGCAAACATAAGCCATTTATTTATTGTTTTGAGTATACCAATTATCAAATTCTTCAGGGGACATTTTGCCGCCATCTTTAATATGATTTACATATGCTTGCAACTGTTTTAATTCTTCATCTGTTAGTTGACGTATAATTTCAATAAATAAGTCCTGATTTGTTTTCATCTATCTTCCTTTCTTGACTTCTTGCAGCGGGTAAGATATAATAATCACACCCGCCGCTTATAATTCTTTCTTGGCGGTTGGTATAGGCTCTTGCTTGATGGCTTTCGCAAGGGCTTATTTTTATGCAACGGTGAATCTGTAACCCGTTGATTGCTTTGTGTACTGTTCGTACAAGTCGCTGTAAGCCGTTTTAAAGGCTTTTGTATCAAACCTATTACTTGATACTGCTTTGTATCTAATCTTGAAAATACCCGCCGTCAGCTCCTCTGTTCCTTGTCTTACACACTCGGCTTTGAGTTCATCCTCAATAGCTGTTATTTCGGCTTGCAGCTCGTCCGCCATTGCCTTTAAGTCCTTTAATTCAATTACCTTTGTTTGTAAATCCTTTGTGCACATATTCTGTACTCCTTTTAATTATATTTGAACTTAGGAACGGTCAAGTAATCTTCTCGGATATTGTTTTTCGCCCTGCTACTCCCTCACGAGTATATTGACTTGACTTTATGTAAGGCTTTCGGCGCTTGCCGTTCCCTCATTCATTGATTACATTATAGCATATTGTCCGCAATATATCAATTGACAAACCTTACAAATATATAGCGTACAATATACGATATCTTTGTGCACTTTGTATATTGCGTACAATATCAATTTGTGCTATAATATGTATAGTGGAAAGGGTGGCTTCAAAAAATGCTGCCCCCAATAATAAATAATGAGGTGATATAATGGCTGAACAGCAGAAAAGAGGATATACACAAGCGCAAAATAAAGCAACACAAAAGTATATCAAAAATAATTATGATGAATTACGCATCAGGGTTCGTAAAGATGATGAAATAAACAAGACCGTAATTGCCGAAAAAGCAAACGAAGTAAATGAAAGCATTAATGAATTTGTATTAAACGCTGTTAAGCAAAGAATAAAGGGTTGATTATATGGCATTAGAAAACAAACTGAACATTACCGATAGCGCCGAACTTGCAAGGGCTGAAGAAAAAATCAGCAAAACAAGAGCGCTTGAACTCTTTGAAAACGATATACTTTACAGCTTTGAAGTCGGCACTTTCAAAGGCTTATGCGCAATACATCAATACTTATTTTCGGATATATACGATTTTGCGGGGCAGTTGCGCAAGGTGAACATTGCAAAAGGCAATTTCCGTTTTGCACCTGTGATGTATCTTGAAGCTGCGCTGAAAAATATTGATGCAATGCCGCAATCAACATTTGATGAAATCATTGAAAAATATGTTGAAATGAATATTGCCCACCCTTTCAGAGAAGGCAACGGCCGAAGCACAAGAATTTGGCTTGACTGTATATTAAAAAAGGAATTGCAGCAGGTCATTGACTGGAGCAAGGTAGATAAAGAAGATTATTTGCTTGCTATGGAACGCAGCCCAATTAAAGATATTGAAATCAAAGTGCTTCTGAAAGCGGCTTTGACTGATGATATTGACAATAGGCTTGTATTCATCAAAGGCATTGATGCAAGTTATAACTATGAGGGTTACAATACCTTTAATACAGAAGACTTGAAGTAATTTGAAAGTAAAAGTTTCGTACAGAATGATTTATGCAAAGGCACCATGAAGGAAGGAACAACGAGCTATGTAATTGATTTAGATAATTGCGCTCTGCACAGCAGGGCGCTTTTTCATAAATAAAAGCAGTCAACGCCGAAGTTTCAAAATGCGCTGACTGCAATACCAAATTGTTAAGTTTATTCTATCACAATAAGCAATAATAAACAAGCTGATTTTTTGAGTTGTTTTGTATATTAATAAAACGCTCCAGGTTCTTTTAGATTATTTTGTAATATAGATTTGTGTTTTTGTATTTTTTAATATATTGGAGCGTTTTCTCGGATTGTGTTTATTGTGTTTTTATATACATATGGCATATATTTATAAATCATGTGCAAAAATGCACATAGGCAAATCCATAAAAAAGAGGGCAGTATATGCAAAAATGCACATAGGTTTTCACTAATTAAGCGTTATCTATGTTCAAAAGTGCATATAGTTTAGTATTAACCTATGTGCAAAAATGCACAAGCCATTTTAATCTAACTTGATTTAATCTTTCTCTGCATTGATAAGGGCATATCCTTAATAGGAATATCTATTTCTTTTATTCCGTAATCCTTCCATTTGTCAGAATATTCGTAAACGCTTCTTTCTCGGGTAACCGAACCGTCTGATACAACTCTTATAAATCCGTTTTTTACTAATTCATCCCTGTTCTTTCTGAAGGTACTGTCATTGTTGTAAAGTGCGGTACCGTTGGCGCCGTATTGATTAACGTATAAGCATTTATTGAAATGAAACTTTGTACTGTCGCCATCAGGATGCCCTTTTGTAGCAACGCCATAATACTGTGACTTCATATATAAATACAGATTTTGTGCGCCTTTTGATAACGATTTCCATGCTGGACTTAACAGCATAGATTTATAGATATTGGCTGATGTATCGGAACTTGTTCCCGTGCTTTCAAAGCTCTTTGGTATGTATTTGCGCTTTTTGCTCATTAGCTCTTGTATTCCTCTCTGTATTCCCGCTCTTCATTTTGTCTGAATTGTTCTGTTTCATTGTCTATGATTTCAGGGTGCTTGGTTTGTAAATATCTTCTCGCTCGTATAACTGTATTAAAACTGGGAAGTTGGCATTCGTTCCATTTTCGTAGCAGCTGGATAAGTATAGCCTTTTCGGCGGCAGTCAAGCCGCTGCTGGTTATTTCAATTACCTTTGAGAGTAAATACATATCGTCTTTTTGCGCTGTTTTATCGGCAACAAGAATGTCGTATACCAGACGGCGCATTGTTCTTTTGCTCTGTCTTGACATCATTATACCCGCCTTTCACTGCACCACTTTTCAAAAGCGTTTTTTTCAACTTTGTAATTCTTCCCGATTTTCAGGGCGGGAAAATCCCGCCTATAAAACAATTGCCTTGCCGTAGGAATTGAGCAACCTAACATTTGAGCAACCTTTTTTGTATTGTAAAATACCGTCAGTTCGTTGTTATTGCTATTATCAGCGTTTAATAATTCAGTCATATATAAATTACCTCTCTTAAAATAAATAATTTCCATACGGTTTATATTGAATTATCCGCTGCTTGATGTTATAATAAACTTGTAGCGGGCAATACAAACCGTTCATTATTTGCATACCTTTTATTGATTTAGCGGTCAAGGGGTATGCACATCTTTTTTTATGACCCCTGATTAATCTTTTCAGCTTGTTTGCGCCAATAGTTTTGTTGGTGCTTTTTAATTTTATCCTTGTTATTTTGGCGCCATTTTCGATAGTATTCTCTCTTTGCTTCAATCGCCTTCTTATCAAGGTCATATGCATTGCTCAATGTGTACACCTCACTTTCAATTAGTTTCTTTTTCTTTTATTGACATAACTATATCGTTATGATATTATAATAGCATAACAAGAAAAGAAAAACAACAATAAATGTTATTAAAAATTATCAACATAACCATTATGTTAATTCAATTGGAAAGGATTGCTATATGAATAACAAGTTAATTGGAAATAGAATAAATACAGTTTTAGCAAATCAAAACAAGAAGCAGAAGGAACTTGCCAAAGAATTAGGCGTTAAAGATAATATCGTTTCCTATTGGTGTAGTGGAACAAGAATGCCTAACACAGAACAAATTGTAAAAATAGCTAAATTATTAGGCGTTTCAGCTGACTATTTATTGGGGTTAGCAGATTGTCAAAATAGCGACCAAAGTATAGAAGGAATACATAAAAAAACCGCTTTATCAGAAAGAGCAATTATTCAACTGACTGATAGACCAAAACAATTAAACCTTATCGGTGAAATTCATGAACCAGATATTGATGTATTGAATTGCTTGATTGAAAGCAATATATTTTGGGTTGTTATAAGAAATGTAAGATTAATGGTAGAGGCTTCGGATAGCGTTACCAACGAGTTGTTCAATATGAATAAAGATAGTTTAGTTTTAAAAGGTTATGCCATAAAAGATTATTTCAGAAATAATGCGGTTAACTATTTTGCTATTTTGATTGATGAAATAAGAAGAACAAGGGGATATGATTAATGAGCAGAAAGAGAGCTAACGGCGACGGCTCTATATTCTTTGACGAAAAGAAGAAATTATATAGAGGTCAAATTGTTATTGGTTATGATGAAAACGGCAAAATGAAGCGTAAAACGGTTTCAGGAAAGAATCCTACTGAAGTAAAGCAGAAATTAAAGCAAATTGAATATGGTATTTTTTCGGGTGAATTTGTTGATAAAAGCAGCATAACAATATATCACCTTGCAAAACAGATAATTGACGACAAATACAACCTTAATGAGATAAAGGAAAATACTTATATAACGCATTTAGCAACATTAAAGCGGCTGCAACCGATTTTTAATACCCCGCTGCAATCTGCTAATGAAACGCAATTAAGGGCATATTTCCAAAAGCAGCTTAATAAATCTAATTCAATCTTGCGTAAAGATTATGAATTATTAAAAGCAACTTTTAAAGAAGCAATCAGGCGGGATATAATTACAAAAAACCCTATGGAATCTATCAAGCTGCCGAAATCAAAACAAAAGCAAGAAGATGTTAGAGCGTTCACAATAGAAGAACAAAACAAATTGCTTGAAATCCTTACAACCGAAGAGGTTAAATATAGCAATCAGATGTTATTATCTATGTTTACGGGTATGAGAATGGGCGAAATTAACGCTTTAACAAAAAAGGATATAAACCTTACATTCAATACAATATCGATAAATAAAACAATCTCACGGGGCGAAAAGGGTAAAGCGGTTTTAGGTAATTCAACAAAAACCTTTGCGGGTACAAGAACAATTTATATAACCGAAGATGTGAAAACGATTTTAACCGAATGTTTGAGCATTGCAGAGGGTGATATGCTCTTTACAACCGAAAAAGGCGGTTTAATTACAAGTAATCAAGTAAATATGGAATTGCAGCGGGTATTAACAAAACATAACATTATTGACGAAACAATCAACGGTAAAGTATCTTGTCATTCGCTGCGGCATACATACGCAACCCGAATGATAGAGGGCGGTATGCAACCGAAAGTATTACAACAACTTTTAGGGCATACGGATATAAAAATTACTCTGAATACATATTGCAATGCGTTTGATAAATTCCAAAACGATAATATCAACCTTGCCAATGAGTATTTAAAGCAAAAAGGTTTAACATTGAGCAAAAAAAATAACGGCTCTGAAGCCGTAAAAGATATGGTTGAAATCGGTTAAAATATCGTTCGGTTGCACACGGTTGCACACCAAAATTTAAAAAAAGTCAGTATTTATGCGGGTTTTCAGCGCTTTTGTCTTGTCACTCCGACCACTAAGGCGGGTTTTCTAACCCGTCTTATTTTTATGCAAATCGCTCTAAAACGGCTTAAACAGGCACTAAACCGATTTTGCAAAAATCTCAATGGCTGACTTGGGTTGCCATTAGTTGACTTGAGTTTGCCTGAACGTCAAACGCTTGCCAACCATTTTTAATATTTTTTTCTGATGTTTTGTGCTATAATTAAAATTGCTTACAAAAAGTGGAGGTTTTAATAATGTATAAAGATTCTATTGAGTTTTGTGATTTTAGTACAGATGAAGTTGAAGCTTATTCGAAATCAATGCCGACAATTTTTAAGGATAATATTGATATAGATAAAACAGCCATCCTAAATTGGCGTATCGATGAATTCACTACTCAACGACGTCAACTAGTTGTTATGGGAGATGCATTCTTTTCAGCGGCTTATAATTTACTTAACCAATGCTTAAATGATAATCATGACAAGAAAGCAGATGCATGGATATTTCCTATTATGTTTAATATTGTACATGGAATTGAGATTTATCTAAAAGGGATAATTATGTGTATATCAATTGTTACAGGAAATGAAATAAAAAAGCCTGAAGGCGCTCATAATATTAAACAACTATCTCAAACAGCAAAAAAATACATCTTAAAATACAAGACTACTAACAAAAATGATACTACAGATCAAATGTGGACCGCAATAAAAGTTGTTGAAAAGTTTATTGACAATATTTACGATAAAACCAGTGATATGACTTTTGCTCGTTATCCAATGGACAAACAATTTGTTGGACATTTTTATATTCAGTTAAAGGAGAATGTTTCAATTGATCTTGAACTATTACATAAGCAAATAATAATTGTTTATAAAATGCTGAATTTCATTTTTGATGTTCCTGAGTTGGAAGTAGAATTAACCGAACAAATGCTTTCAGATTTGTATTACTAATTAAAGCCTCGACAGTGCTCTGCCGAGGCTTTCGTTATACCCTTTTTAATCAACGCAAATGTACGAAGTCGAATTTCATTAACATGAAGCAGTCGTCGAATTATTCGGTGAGGCCTTTAAGCGCTGAAAGCAAGCGCGTTCTGTAACGCTGCGCTGTTTCGGCAAGTCTTAATTTTCCCTTTTGAGAAAGATTAGAGGCTTTTAATATTTTAACCGTTCCTGTATAGTTTGTCAGTTTATAGTTTCCAAATGAAAACAAGTTCTCTTCAAGGTTTTTTATATTACTGTTACCTATATAAGCACAGGAATTATCGTGAAGAGGTTCTCTATAAAGCGTATTAAAAAGTATCTCATTTGAAAATTTGTTTTCAATAAATGTAACGCCTATTTTATCAGACTTTAACTCTGGATTGTAATATGAAACCGCAATCAGCTTCATACCATTGAGGCTTCCAAAGACTGTCTGTGCAAGTCGTTCCCTTTGCGAAATAAAATACTTATATTTCGGACTGTTGCTTATTACTGTATTTGTTGCAAAATACTCAAACGGTAAAAGAAATTGCGGCATCAGAATATAGCTGTCCCAAGTGTCATAATAGTATTCGCTTTTAAAATCCTCGGGTGCTATGTAAACCTCAAAAGTGTTGCAGTCGTCTGCATTGAGAATATGGTGGTATTTTTTCTTGTTGTACTTCTTTGCGTCAGCTATTACAATCGGAGGTATCTCCATCTTAAAGAGCGGCAGTGGAACGCGTGAAGCAGTACTCGGCGCAACTATATGGTACAAAGGAAGTGTTGTGTATTTCTTCTCTTTGTTATCGTCGTCTTTAATGTGAATTACGACTTGCCTGTTGTTTGAGCCCGAATGATAGCTAATATTTTTGTGAGTGTCATTTGACACATCAATTGTTTCAGGAGTAGTGTTAAACAGTTTATAAACAATAGCCTGAAACGGATTTCCCAGAAATTCAAATTTAATATCGTATTTGCTGTTGTTCTCAGTGGATTGTTGAAAAATAGCCCTGCAGATATCTTTTCCGCATATAACAATAGAAAATTTTATATTTTTGCCTGAGTCTCTGCTCATATAAATCTCCGTAATCAGTATTCATATTGCGTAAGCATTTCAAGTTGTATCGGCAAATTGTTTATTTATTTATGAATAGAGATAGAGGCACTGTTTTATCAAGGTATCTATATCAAGTTATTCAAACGATTTAAGATTCCACATCACAAAACCTTTTAAACATTCGTGATTTACAATGTCTGTCCTCTGATTTCATAACGCTGATTTTACCCGCCATAATATGATGTTGTGCCTGTTACACCATCCAAAGCATCGGGTTTTAATTTATAAACCATAAAACCTTCGTCTCCCCACTGCTCTCTATCTTTATGATAAATCCCATACTTACTGGATGCTTCAAATCCATATCTCGAATATAACTTTGGGTTTCCTCCAAGAAATACTGCACCATATCCCATGTTTTTTGCTTGATCTAATGCATATTCTACAAGCAGTCTCATAATACCCTTCTTTCTATATTTCGGTAAAACAGCACTTTGTGATAAGACTAATTGTGTGATATTACCACTTTTGGTAGCAATGTCAGTTTTGTGAAGCGCTATTTCTCCAATGATTGTTCCGTCATCTAAAACAGCCACAAGTGATAGTTCAGGAACAAAAGTTTCTTTCTGCCTTTCTTCCGCAATGAGATCGAGGGCTTTTCCATTGAGGAAAACTGCGACCCAAGGGCGTGGTTTTTCGAGGACCTTGAGGGAGTCTGGGAGTGGAAGGGGCCTGTGATCAGACATACCGGCTGCGCCTACGGGAAATTCTTTGAAAACAAGGCGGCATTCGTGAGCCGCGACCTTTTTATCGATCTTGCCAATCACAGGCGCGACGGCTACGACTACGAGGGCTTTTACAACGATGGCTACGGGAACCGCCGCGACAAGCTGCTGCTTGAGCTGATCGAGGAGAACGGCCCGATCCTTTCCAAGGATCTTAAGCTTCTTGGAAATTACAGGAAAGGCGGGGCAAAGGGCTTCGACGCCTCGATCAACCGGCTTATGCGCCAGTGCTTTGCTGTCATCTCGGATTTCAGATATATGAAGGACAGGAACGGCAACGATTACGGCTGGGGCGTCGCTGAGTACGCAACTGCCGAACAGCTGCTTGGGGATGAAGAGGCGAAGCGCATTTACGGGAGAGAACCAGAGGAGTCCTTTGAAAGGCTGCTTGAGCACCTTGGCGGCATTCTGAAAAATGCAGGCAGAGAGCAGATAAAAAGGTTTCTTGGTTAGCTGCAAAGGCAGACATATGCAAAATAAAATGCCCTTGCGGGCATTCTATTTTGGAGCAGA
>CALCYI010000038.1 GCA_937907605.1 uncultured Clostridia bacterium
TTACGGAAATATTTTTTGATGAGGATAGCCCCGTAATCAACATCAGAACCTACAATACAAACCTTAAGAATAGGTTGTTGAAGTTTTCTAACGAGTACCCTGATGAGTGCAGGCTGGTAGATGATTCGGGTAACGGTATGCTCGAATTTGAGATTAATAAGGGTAGATTTTGCTTCCGTTTAACTTCCCCTTACCGCGAAAAACGAAGGCAATTGTTGTCCCTAAACGCTACCCAAAATAACCACTTACCGAAAAAAATAAAGGAATAATTTGTCGCAGCTCTACAGGCTGAAAAAGTATGTATCAGACTGTAGCGAGCATCGGATTTGTACGGACAAATCCGCAAGTTAGGGAAAAGTCCCTAAAACCCTTAAACAAAAAATGAAATCAAGGAGATAAATATATGGAAGAAAAAGACAAAAGGAAAAAGGTAACCATCTCTATGTATGACGAAGACATTGAAAGACTAAACGCTGCCAGCAAGCGAAGCGGTTGTAATAAGTCTGAGTATGTTCGCAGAATGCTTCGTTGGTCAATTCCTAAGCCCATACCTGATAAAAGATTTTGGGAGTTGATGAATGAGCTGTATGCAATCCATAATGTCATTAAGGATAACGCCGAGGACAATACAAATATTCTGATGGCTTGCGAGGAGTTAGAGGATTGGATAATGAGGTTTCAGTCTGAGAGCACGCTTCCTTGGGAGGTGGCATAATGGCAACTACTTCACTATGGCATATTGAAGGAAGTCTAAACGATTTAATCAAGTATGTTGAAAATCCGGATAAGACAGTAGAGATTAAGGATGACCCGACTGACTTATCTAATCTGTTCTTGTATGTTACAAGAGATGACAAGACAGCGGACAAGCAATACGTTACCGCCATTAACTGCGTTAAAGAAATTGCTTTGAAGCAAATGATAATGACCAAAAAGCAGTTTAACAAAACTACGGGTTACATTGCTTGGCACGGTTACCAAAGCTTTAAACCGAATGAGGTTACACCAGAACAATGTCATAAGCTTGGCGTGCAGCTTGCAAAGGAAATGTGGGGCGATAGGTTTCAGGTAATCGTTACTACACATTTAGATAAAGAACATCTGCATAATCACTTCTGTATTAACTCCGTATCCTTTATTGACGGAAATAAATACGATTACAGCAGAAAAGAAATGCAGCGCTTGAGAGATACCTCTGACAGAATATGCGAGGAGCATAATCTATCTGTAATTAAGAATCCTTCAGTCAGAACGCCGAGAGCAATCTATGAGGCGGAAAAGCGAGGCGAACCTACAAAGTATAACCTAATGAGAGAGGCGATTGATTTTGCTGTTGAACACAGTTATGATATTAAAACATTTCATCAGGTAATGCGTGAACAAGGTTATGAGGTAAATCTTAACCAAAACAGAACGTACTGGACTATCAAACGTATTGGCGAAAAGAAAGCAACACGTATGTTCAGACTCGGAGAGGAGTACAACCATCGCAGAGTTCAGGAGCGCATTAAGCAAAAAGACCGCATTGTAAATTATCATAATTACCGAAGCTTTATGGTTGCTGCACAACCGAAATATATTCAAATCAGACCTGTAACTTTCAGAGGCAGCTTTAAGCGTACAAGAAAGATAACAGGGCTGAAAGCGTTATACTTCCGCTACTGTTATCTGCTCGGGTTTCTTCCCGAAAAGAAAACGCACACGCCGCTGTCCCCAGAAATGCGTGAGGCTTGGCGAAGGATAAACCGCTATTCTGAAAATATCAGGCTGATATGCAAACAGGATTTCAAAACCACAGAGGCTGTAAGCGCTTTTATCGCTTCAAACAATGAGCAGATAAAGTTGCTTGAAAAAGAACGTAATCGTATCCGTGCAAGGATGAACAGAACGGACAATCCTGACGAGAAAGAGAAATATAAAACTCAGCGGGATGATATCACAACCGTGCTGACCGCTATCCGCAAGGATAACAAAACTGCCAAGCATATCCTTGAGGACAGCCCGAAAATCAAAGAGGATATTGCAAAGGAAGAACGAGCAATGCAACAACGCTTTATTGTTAAGCAACGAAATCACAGAAGCAGAAGGAGGAATATTGATGACAGAGAAACAAGATAATACCAAAATGCGTTTGAAAGCAGTAAAAGAAATTGTTGGAAGAATGAATGAGCGTGAAATCAAACCTCCATTCAAGATTAACACCGGCAGAATACAAAAGCCGCTTTACAAGATACCGAAGGATGTTGATTTTGAAATGAAAGACGGTAACACAACCTTTGAGGTATTCGGTCATTTCAACCCTGAAGGCGAGGAATTTTTCATCAACCAAATCATTCGCAAGCTTGGTTACAAGTATGAGGAATATGAATAATTGTCAAGAAAAGAATAATTACTGTCCAAAAATTGACTTATCACGCACTAAAGCGTTGAATTATCGTTCAGACTATGATACAATGTATTTGTAAATGCAAATGCTGTATCGATTGTCGGAAAGGAGAATGAATGAGCAGACAATCAAATACAGAAAAAATTACCGCCCTCTACTGCCGTCTTTCACAAGACGATGGCAGAGAAGGCGAATCCAATTCAATCGTAAATCAAAGAGCATTACTCAGTGAATACGCTCGAAAAAATCATTTCAAAAATCTTCGTTTCTTCATTGATGACGGATATTCGGGAACAAATTTTGACCGCCCTGCGTTTCGCGAACTTGAGGGTTTAGTGGAAAGCGGCGAGGTCGGAACAGTCATCGTTAAGGATATGAGTAGACTCGGAAGGAATTACTTGCAAGTCGGTATCTACACCGACATTGTATTTCCTGACAACGATGTAAGGTTTATTGCTATCAACGATAATGTGGATTCATCCGTTCAAACAGAATTTGATATGACGCCTATCCGCAACTTTTGTAACGAGCTTTATGCAAGGGATACGGCAAAGAAAATCAAATCAACGATGAAGATGAAAGCACAACGAGGAGAACACCTAACCTTCATTTGCCCTTATGGATATATGAAATCCAAAACGGACAAAAATCAATGGGTAATTGATGAAGGCGCTGCCGAGGTTGTGCGATATATCTTTCAACTCTGTATTGAGGGACTTGGTCCTA
>CALCYI010000039.1 GCA_937907605.1 uncultured Clostridia bacterium
CTTATCAATTTTTTTATCCATAATTATTTCTCGCTCCTAAATTCGTTTACAAATTCATCGTGATTTGTAGCTTTGGCTACAAATCAGGTTGAAATTGAATATTGATTTTCATCAAAAAATATGCAATAATATAGTTGCTTTTGATTGTATATATAATTATACCACAAATCGTATAAAATGAAAAGAGAGGGGTTGACAGATATGATAGAAAATGCGAAAATCGGTCTATCTATCTATCTATCTATCTATCTATCTATCTATCAGAGCATAATTCTGCCCTTTTCAAAAGTCAATATGTTTTGTAAATATTTCAGGCGTAGTGCGTCCTTTTAGGCGTGCTATGCCTATTTGTATTTAGTATATTATTTGTCAACGGAGGTATGTTTATGGCAAAGACAATGAAACGAGTGATTTCTCTGTTGCTGGCAGTGGTACTGGTAGTAGGTACCTTTGCAGGCTGCGGAAAATCAGACAAGGAAAATGAGGCTGCGATTACCGCTACCGCAGTCAAATACACCAAAAGCGGTCAGTACACCACTACGGTAAGCTCTAAAAAGGTTGACCTTTCGGGAATTACAGCGGACAACGTTGAGGTAAGGTATCTTAACCTGACAGCCGTTCCCGATGCAGCCGAAGCAGAAAGCACGGAGGCTGTAACCGAAGAAGCAACCACTGAAGCAACAACAGAAACTACGGAAGAAATAAATCTGGAAGATGTTTATCCACTTTCCGCTAAGGTAGAAAGTGTTAAAGCAGCGGATAAGAAAAGCTATGAAATCACCTTCACAGACGATAAAGCGGCTGAACTCATAACAAGTAGCTATATCGTTCTGTTTAAAGACGTTGAAGGCGATGATAACATAGCTGATGTGGAGGTTGAATTCCCCGAAATCACCTTAACTCCCGATGTGGAAAACGTCGTTTCAGACGCAACGCAGGCAAAGGTTACGCTTGCTATTGACGGCAGCACCTTTGAGGACGGTATCAGTGAAAAGGATATTTATCTTGATAATGCTTTCTCGGATATGGAAATTGAAAGCGTATCTTCATCTGATAAAAACTTGACTGTTCAGCTTAAAGGCTCGCCGGTCAGGAACGTAGCAGGCGCATATCAGTGGGGCTCGGTTAATGTTAAGCCCAGCGGTATTACGGACGGCTATGCCGACGTTTCATCAAAGATTGATATTAAACTTGCAACTGTAAATATTGACGCATCAACGCTGAAATTTGAAAACGGCAATATTACTGCTGACCTTAAGGTTTACGGCGTTGTTGACATCAACACCTTAACAAAAGATAATATTGTAATTGACGGTGCAACCGTTGAAGCAGCAGAAAAGGCGGACGACAATACCGTTAAGCTCACTCTTGCAGCAGACGGCGTTAAGAGCGTTAACGATTTTGCTGACCTCTTTGGCGAAAAAGCAATGAAGCTCGGCGACTATGAAACCACCGTATCCGTTTTACAGGCAAGCTTCTATCCCGTATTTGATTATGTTGATGCGGACGGCGACAATCTTAAAATCACGCTGAAACTCTATGCCAACAGCGGATCTTTTGATAAAGACCTCAAGGCGAATGCAGTTAGTTTTTCACAAGATTTCAAAGACGCAAAGGTGAACTCCGTAACGGTTGACAGCGATACTCTCGCGACACTTATTCTTTCTGTTCCCGCGCAAGGACAGACAAGCGAGACTCTGGATATGGACGGCACCGTTATTCTGAGCGAGGGCGCCCTTACGAACGCCTGGGGAGAATCGACTTCTGCAGAAAGTGCATACACGCGCAATTATTCGGCCGAATCACTCGGCAGAGATGCATCAGGCGGCGTGTCGCTGAATGCTGAAACACTTCTTGAGATTCAAAAATACACAAGAGGTCTTAACACTACGTTCGGTAAGATCTGTTATTACGGACAGATCGCGGGACAGGTCTTCTCAATTGGTAAAACCATACTGGAAGCCGTCGGCGTTGTGGAGTCCGAACACGAGCAGGTAATGAAAGAGCTCAAAGCAATCAATAAGAGGCTTGATACCATAATAGAAAATCAGAAAGCCATCCAAAAGCAGATCGAGGAGCTGGGGATAAAGCTCCTGAATGACACCAGCGCTTATGAGGCGGCTCTCGGAAGGCTCATAACCAATCTGGATATCCAGTACGGTATGTATGAGATCGGAGCTTTGCTTATGGCTGTAGAGGATGCTGTAAATGATGGAAAAATACCTGCAGACGAGGTGCCTTCCCTGGATTATTTAACTGATGCTGAACTTGAATCAACCCTTGAAGTGTATCGTTCGTATCTGCCCAACGTTGATGATATGACAGATAAGGAAGCTGCCGAATACAACTCCCGCCTTGTTGATTATATCCAGAACAAAAGCAAAACCGATACACGCTTCAGCAGCTTTGATGCAACATATGAAAATATTAAAAGCGCATTGACGGATGTGACCAACCTTTTGAATGCAGAGAGTACGTCGTCTAATCCGATGCAGAAATATGATGAGATGTGCGCCCTGACCTATAATTTTGATTCGCAGTCATATAATTACAGACTGTCCAAGAGGCTGATCGCACAGACAGAGATGGCACGCGCGATGTCGATTATTTATTCCCGTCAGAAGGCCTTCCAGTATACTTATGATCCTACTTACAAAGTATATGCGCAGAAGGTCGAAGCAGCCGTCAACAATCTTGAAAGCATAAATGCTTACGTAGACGAAAGTACCAACTATTTAAGAGTATCCGGTATTGCTCCGGAAGAGGTAAAAGCAAATCCGCAGCCGGGAACCAACAAGGACACAGATACGCAATACTATCCGTACTCGTATGTTTTCGGGGGGAAGATAGCCTGCTATAACTTTGATGCCGACAAAATGTTTTCATCAGTGGAAGGAAAGCCTATTTATTTATATTATTCAAAAACGATGCTGGATGAAACGCATTATTTTGACTGGTCTGGAGATCAGGAAGATTTCATAAAACGTATGCATTACGGAAGCACCGACGAGGAGCTGGCTGCAGCGGGATTTGATGTTGGTAATTACGCTTTAGTAACCCGCTTTACCATTTTACGCAGTAATACACAGTTTACCGAATATGCAGAAGAATATCCATATGCTTGGCATACGAATATATTCGGCGATGTATTAAAAGACTATAAAGAGTTTGGCGTATTCATTCACTTGGATGGGGAAACAACATTCGCCTTATCCAAAAATGATCCGCTGTGCTATTTTGGCCTTTGCAAATAATTTGTAATCAGAGTCGAAAACAGTAAGCTAAAATACAACAGCCCACTGCACAAAAATGCGGTGGGCAATTTTTTTGTATACCATAACTATTCTTCGGTTTTATCGGCAAGACCCGCTTCGGTATGCTCTTTATAGCGGAAGAAATAAATACTCATAGTCGTAAGCCACATAAAGACAGGCAGCGAGCGGTCAAGGAAGAAAAGCGCGTCAGCCTCAACGCCCGGAATCTTAACGGGCCAGAAGCATTCGGCAAGCAGCAGCACCGCAACAATAACTGCAACAATAATATTTTTCTTAAACTTATTAAGCCTTCCCGCCATAACGGAGAAGAATTTATTTTATTTCCCAAAATTATAAAAATATTGATTTTGGGAAATAAGTGTGGCATAATATATAG
>CALCYI010000040.1 GCA_937907605.1 uncultured Clostridia bacterium
GGCGTTGGGCTTTGCACCGAAAGCGGTGCCACCCGACGCCTTTTATCATTTCTGCAAAAAATTGGATGTGCTGTGCGAAGAGCCGTTTTCGGCAGAGGTTAACCAGAAGGCGTTATCAATACTTGCAGAGATAGAATATTCGCTTGTTAGACCAAGCAAGGAGGTGATGACGTGGCAACCACAGGCTTCTGGCCAGTCAGAGGACGGTTAAAGGATGTCTTGACTTATGCGGAAAATCCCGATAAAACCATAGAGCAGAAATTTCTTGATGAGGACTTATATGCTACGCTGAAATATGCTTCTAACAGCGAAAAGACTGACGAGCAGATGTATGTATCGGGTATCAACTGTTCAAAGTACCGTGCTTATGAGGAAATGTGCGCTGTTAAAAAGCGTTACGGTGAGCGTGGCTCTGTTGTTGCTTATCACGGATATCAAAGCTTTCGTGAAGGAGAGGTTACGCCGCAGGAGGCACACGAAATCGGCTTAGAAACAGCAAGGCGAATGTGGGGCGACAGATTTCAGGTTGTGGTTACTACCCATCTGAATACCGACAAGCTTCATAATCACTTTGTCATAAACAGTACTTCTTTTAAGGACGGTAAGAAATACCGTAACAAAATCGGCGACCATAAGGAACTTCGAAGAGTTTCTGACGAGATATGCAGAAGCAGACAATTATCTGTATTGGAAAACACTCCGTTTTACGGCGGAGATAAGAAGGATTACTGGCTTCGTCAAAACGGTATTCTTTCTCATAAGGATATGCTGTATAACGATGTTAATGAAGCACTGGCGTCAACGGAAAGTCTAATGGAGTTTCAATTCTATATGGAATGCCTCGGATACCGCTTCGTCCGAGGCTTCAGAAATGAACACCCATCCGTAATCGGACCGAACTGGCAAAAGTCAATACGCATAGATAGTCTCGGTAAGAATTACACCACACAGGCACTTGTTGATAAATTGGAAAACAATTATCATGATGTTAACTTTCAAAGATTTCATCCGCCTGCAAAGAAGCGCAAACCGTATATGCATTTAATCATGGAATTTCGCAGACAGGAGCCTGACGTGGTAACGGCTGTGTTTGAGATGATAATTACCATTATTAAGCTTTGCACAGGCGAAAATATTAATAACAGTTATCAAACGCCGTTATCTCCTGCTATGAGAGCCGAGATTGTGAGGCTTGATAAGACACTTCAAGAATACCATTTCCTTCGTGAACACAACATTGTGACCACGGAGGATTTTTCTATTTGTAGAGATAATATCAAGTCGCAAATGGAGGGATATATTGCTGAGCGTCAGCATTTACGCAATCTTCTTCGCCGAGTAAAAACACCTGAACGGGAGCAAGAACTTAAATCCAAGTGCATGCAGCTTTCAAAGAAAATCAAACCGCTACGCAATGATTTAAAAATTTGCGAACGTATTGAAGAGAGAACGCCAAAGCTCAAGGAAATAGCAAAAGAAGAGCTACAACTTGAATTTGGTAAGTTCCCGAATAAAGCATTAGAAAATCAAAGAAATCATAACGAAAGGAATAAAGAACGATGAAAAATATTTCAATGAGCAAAATCCATCCGTTTGAGGGACACCCGTACAAGGTCCTTGATAACGAGGAAATGAACAACCTTATTCAAAGCGTGCAGATGCATGGCATTATGTCGCCGCTGATTGTACGACCTCTTGAAAACAAAACCGATGAGTATGAAATTATATCGGGACACCGCCGCTTCCGTGCGGCACAGAAGGCAGGACTTACCGAGGTTCCTGCCTATATTTATGCCGTAAACAGAGATGAAGCCGCAATAATGCTTGTTGACAGCAACCTGCACCGTGAGCATATTTTGCCGAGTGAAAAAGCATTTGCCTACAAGCTGAAATATGACGCTTTACGTCATCAGGGCACTTCGTCCCAACTTGGGACGAAGTTGAGAACGGATGAATTTATCGCACAGGAAAGCGGCGAAAGCCGAAACCAAGTGCAGCGATATATCCGCCTAACCTATCTTATTCCCGAACTGCTTGACCTTATGGACGAGGGCAAGATTGCATTTTCGGTAGGTGTTGAACTGTCCTATCTTGATGATAATGTGCAGTATGCTTTACTTGACATCATCGAGTGTGATAACTGCACGCCATCCTACTCACAAGCATTTCATATGCACAAAGCAATGCGTGAAGGTAGGCTGACGATGGCATATATTGAGGACTTGATGTCACAGGAAAAACCAAATCAGCGTGAAACGATTAAGCTATCCTCCGAGCGTATCCGTTCCTTTGTACCTGAACGGTACAACGCCAAGGAAACCGAGGACTTCATCATCAAAGCCCTTGAGAATTATCAGCGTTATCTAAAGCGTCAACGTGAAAGGGAGGAAAGATAATATGAAGCAATATCTTGACACCCAAGAACACGAATACAATATTAACGGAGCCACATATATTGTCGGCTCCGTTTTCAAAGATGAAAAGGAGAATGATTTAACTATGAAGGATAGCATAAAAAGAATACTCACAAGTGATTTCGCACATTTGGATAATACGGAGAAAAATGATAAAATGGCAGTCGGAAATGTGTGTCCGACTGCCGGAAAGGAGGAGAATTTTGCAGTCGAAAAAGACACAGCCTAATATGGGCATTACCGCCCTCTATTGCCGTTTATCCCGTGATGACGGCGTAGAGGGCGAAAGCAACAGCATACAAAACCAAAAGAAAATGCTGAAGCAGCACGCAAAAGAACAAGGGCTGGATAACACCCGCTTTTATGTGGATGACGGTTACACAGGCACGAACTTTGATCGCCCGGGCTTTCAGAAAATGATAGAGGATATCGAGCTCGGCTATATCTCTACTGTTATCGTGAAGGATTTATCCCGTCTTGGCAGACGGTATGATACTGTCGGTTATTACACAGACACCTACTTCCCCGATAATGATGTTCGTTTTATCGCTGTTACAGATAATGTTGACAGTGATGAGGGCGAAAACGAGATTGCTCCGTTCAAGAATATCATCAACGAATGGTACGCAAAGGACATCAGTAAAAAGTGCCGTGCGTCATATCGTATTAGAGGTAATTCGGGAGAACCGTTATCACAGCCGCCTTACGGATATGTGAAAGACCCTAACGATAAAAAGAAGTGGATTGTTGAACCCGAAGCCGCTGCTATCGTAAAGGATATTTTCCAAATGGCGTTAGAGGGTAAGAGTAACGAAACTATCGCTCGCACTTTACAGGAACGCAAGGTGGTTGTACCTATGGTATATTGGGAGGACCGAGGAATTAAGCGTTCCGGTAAAATGAGGCAGCCTGACAAATATCGCTGGTGTAAATCAACGATTACCAAAATCCTTACGCAACAGGAATACTGCGGAGATATTATTAACTTCAAGTCCTATACAAAATCCTACAAGAACAAAAAGAAGATTGTTAACCCAAAGGAAAACTGGGCTATCTTCAAGGAGGTTCACGAGCCAATTATTGACCGCAACACCTTTGAAACGGTACAAAAGATGATTACCAAAACAAAGCGCCGTGCTCCAAAAAAGGAAAACGGCGAAAAGAATATGTTTTGTGATTTTCTGTATTGTGCTGACTGCGGCAGCAAGCTTTGGCATCATACTAATCCAACCAACAAGAACATTCACTTTTTCAGTTGTTCTAATTACAAAAAGGATACCCGTGGTACTTGTGAAACAAGGCACTATGTTCGTGCAGATGCGATTGAACAAGTGGTGATGTTAGAGCTTCGCAGGCTTGCAAGGTATCTTGAAAGCAACGAGGAAGATTTTGCACAGCTTCTTGCAGACAAGACCAATGCAGATATGATAACCGAGCAAAAGCGGTTAGAGTCAGAACTCAACAAAGCCCTTGCAAGAAACAGCACTGTTACCAATCTGCTTGCCAAAGCCTATGAAGATAATGTCGGCGGCAAGTTGACGGATGAAATGTTTATGCAGTTATCTCACAAATATGAGGTGGAGCAATTTGAACTCAAAAGCAAGATTAAGGAGTACAGAGAACGCCTTGCTCGAATCGGTGAGATGAAGCAGAACAAGGATGATTTCATAAAGGATGGGCTTAAGGATGATGTCCTTTCATTTTATAAGGATATAGGCATTTTTCCGATTGACAGGGATGGGTATTATTACCCCTATACGAATAGCGCAAAGGACGTGCAGAGAGCCTTTGAACGAAGCCTGGATGCGGATGGCATAAATCTGTACTTAGGACATGCGGCCTGTGGCATAAAGAAAGAAGGCGGACTGTTTTTTATAAGATGTGCGGCCGTAAATGGGGATGAGAGGACGGATGTTTTATTAAGGTCAAAAAATGTCATAATAGCTACCGGCGGGAAAGCGGCGCCAAAGCTTGGGTCAAGCGGCGACGGCTATGGGTTCGCAAAGGATTTTGCGCACAGCGTGATAGCGCCTTATCCTGCGCTCTGCCCCTTGAAGAGTTCTGATAAAGCCTTTAGGTCCTTAAAGGGTATCAGGGCAAGGGCGAGGGTAAGTGTATATAAAGAGGATGGAGGAAAAAAAGTACTTTTAGACAATGATATGGGACAGGTGCAGCTTACTGCCAACGGAATATCAGGCATACCCGTTTTCAACATAAGCTCAATGGTGATAAGGAGCCTCCATGGTGAGGGGGAAAAGGTGTCTGTTTTTCTGGATTTCATACCCGACTTTTCTTTTGACGAGACGAGGATACTGCTTAGGGAATATTTGAAAGACGGTATGCCGGTGCTTGAGGCTTTAAGGGCATTTTTTGTCCCCGCCCTCGGAGAGGTGCTGCTTGATAAGTC
>CALCYI010000041.1 GCA_937907605.1 uncultured Clostridia bacterium
ATGCCAAGGCCGCGGACAAGCTTTTTGCCGGATTGGATCAGCCCGGGTTTCAGCCGGCCAGTATTATCAGCATGTTTGAAGATCCGGAAGAACAGAAGCAGGTGGGGGAGTTGTTCCAGACGACTTTGCCCAAGATGGATTCAAAGCAGGAAAGGGAGCAGGCGTTTCATGATATCCTGATGGCGGTAAAGAGAAACAGCTACGAATATTACAATGAGAAAGTCGGAGCGGATATCACTGCGCTGCAAAAGGTTGTAGCGGGCAAGAAGGACCTTGAAAACCTTGCAAAAACGCATATTTCTTTGGATTAAGGTTAAAAATAAGTGCAAATCAGACTTGAAAAATACAGAGGGAATCAGTTTCCAGGGAGGAAGAATACAAAATGGACGAAAATGCACAGGCAAAATTTGAGGAAAAAATGAAAGAACTTCTGGCTATGGCCAAGAAGAAAAAGAATGTGCTGGAATATCAGGAAATCAACGATTTCTTTAGTGATATGCAGCTGGAGGAGGAGCAGTTTGAGAAGATTCTGGAGCTTCTGGAGCAGAATAATGTGGACGTGCTGCGCATTTCTGATGATGAAGATGATATTGACGACAGCGATATCGTGCTGACGGATGAAGATGAGGTCGATGTCGAGAATATCGATTTGTCCGTGCCGGACGGTGTGAGTATTGAAGACCCCGTCCGTATGTACTTAAAGGAGATAGGTAAGGTTCCGCTTTTGTCCGCGGAGGAAGAGATTGAACTGGCAAAGCGTATGGAACTGGGAGACCAGGAAGCCAAGAAGCGCCTTGCAGAGGCAAACTTACGTCTGGTGGTCAGCATCGCAAAGCGTTATGTGGGACGCGGTATGTTATTCCTGGATTTGATTCAGGAGGGCAACCTTGGTCTTATTAAGGCTGTTGACAAGTTTGATTATAACAAGGGCTTTAAGTTTTCAACCTATGCAACCTGGTGGATAAGACAGGCTATCACAAGGGCTATCGCAGACCAGGCAAGGACGATAAGAATTCCCGTTCATATGGTTGAAACCATTAATAAGGTTAAAAAGGCAAAGTCGCAGCTCCTTCACCTTAACGGTCATGAGCCTACTCCCGAGGAAATCTCGGAATATCTTGAAATGAGCGTTGATAAGGTGCGCGAAATTCTCAGAGTCGCGCAGGATCCCGTATCGCTTGAAACTCCGATAGGCGAGGAGGAGGATTCCCATCTCGGCGATTTCATTCCCGATGAGGAAGCTCTTGCGCCTGCTGATGCAGCTTCTATGAGTCTTCTTAAGGAGCAGCTTGCAGAGGTGCTTAAAACCCTTACTCCGCGAGAGGAGAAGGTGCTTTCGCTTCGTTTCGGTCTGCAGGACGGCAATCCTAAAACGCTTGAAGAGGTCGGCAAGGAGTTTAACGTAACCCGTGAGCGTATCCGCCAGATTGAAGCAAAGGCGCTCAGAAAGCTTCGTCACCCGAGCAGAAGCAAAAAATTAAAGGACTTTTTGGATTAATGGAACAGAGTAAGTTAGACAGAATTAACGAGCTTGCCCGTAAGTCAAAAACCCCCGAGGGCTTAACCGAGGAGGAAAAGGCGGAGCAGAGGATATTAAGACAGGAGTATATTGACTCATATAAAGCAAACCTTATAGCTCAGCTTGAAAACACATATGTTATTGACGATAAGGGCAATAAAAGAAAACTTGAAAGAAAAGATAAAAAGCCATGGGAAAATTAATTATTATGGAAGGGCTTGACGGCTCGGGTAAATCCACCCAGACGGCGCTCCTTGAAAAATATCTGTCGGACAGTAATAAAACTTTTAAAAAGATAAAACTGCCTGATTATGATTCTCCGTCGAGCACGCTTGTCAATATGTATCTTGGCGGCGAGTTTGGAAAGAGCGCTACCGACGTTAATGCGTATGCAGCGGGAGCTTTTTATGCGGTTGACCGATTTGCGTCGTATAAACTTAAGTGGAAAGAGGATTATGAAAAGGGTACGCTAATTCTTGCCGACCGCTATGCAACCTCTAATTCAATCTATCAGATGGAAAAAATCGACGAGTCCGAGTGGGATAATTACCTTAGCTGGTCTGAGGATTTCGAGTATAATAAAATCGGTATTCCGAAGCCCGACTTGGTAATATATCTCGATATGCCCGTTGGGATTTCGCAACGCCTTATGTCCTCGCGCTACGGCGGCGACGAGGGTAAAAAGGATGTTCACGAGGCAAACGTTGAGTTCCTTAACAACTGCAGAAAGTCCGCCCTTTATGCTGCAAAAAAGCAGGGCTGGAGGGTTATTGCGTGCGCTGAGAACGGTGAGCCGCTTCCGATTGAAAAAATCCACGAAAGCATAGTTAATATTGTACGCGAGGAGCTTGATAATGCTTGAGTTTAAAAGACCTGAAATAAGCGATAAGCCGTGGGTTGACGAATGTCTTAAGCACGCAAATTCAATGAATTGCGAATACACCTTCGGTAATGCGTTTATATGGGCTGAGCCGTATAATACGGAAATATGCAGGTATAAGGATTTCTTTATCTGCCGCTGGGGCAGCGGAGAGCGTATTTCGTATTCCTTACCGCTTGGCGAGGGCGACTTTACCGACGCTGTTAATCAGATAATTCTTGACGCAAAAAAGCAGGGCGTAAAGCCGAGAATATACGGTATAACCGAGGGATACCTTCTTATGCTTCAGGAGGCGTTCACGGGTAAGTTTACATATCACTTTGACGAGGGCTTTAACGATTATATTTACGACGTGAATAAAATGGCTGCCCTCAGCGGTAAAAAGTACCACGGCAAGCGAAATCACATTACGAATTTCAAAAAGCACAATCCCGACTGGAGTTTTGAGCTTATTAATAAGAGTAATATCGACGAGTGCATAGCGCTCCATAAAATGTGGCTTGAGGAAAAGGACGAGGGCGACAGCGAGGACTTCGACGAGGAATTCCACGCAGTATTGAAGTCGTTTGAAAATTATGAAGCGCTCGGCTTTGTAGGAGGGCTTATACGCGTGGACGGTAATGTTATCGCCTACACTATGGGCGAGCCCCAGATGAACGGAAGATGCTTCGTTTCTCATTTTGAAAAGGCACCGCCCGAAATGCAGGGAGCATATGCGATAATTAATCAGGAATTCACTAAAAACTGTCTGACTCAGTATGAGTATGTCAACAGGGAGGAGGATTTAGGACTTGAGGGACTGAGAAAGGCTAAGCAGTCCTACCACCCTGAAATCCTACTTGAAAAATGTGTGGCGGTGTATAATGATTAAAAGGATTACGTACAGAGAAAAAATTGTTCCACTGTGGCAGAGCGCCTTCGGCGATACCGTGGAGGAAATTGAATTCTTCCTTGATAACGCAAGGGATTATAAGTGCGTAGGCTGTTTCAATGGCGAGGAACTCGCGTCAATGCTTTTCCTTGTTAGCTGTGAGCTTAATTCAAAAAAAGCGGAATATATCTACGCCGCCTGTACTGACGAAAAGTATAAAAAAAGAGGCTTTATGACCGAGCTTCTTAATTACTGTAAGAATAATTATAAAACGCTTTGTCTTATTCCCGCGAGCGATACTCTTAAGGAGTTTTATAATGCGAGGGGTATATATAAAAGAGCGGAAATAAGCGATATTGTATTTAATCAGACTGATGAAATAGAGGAATACCTGCTTGACGGGTATGAGCTTACGGAGCCCTGCGCTCTGTACTTTGAAAGGTGAAATTATGGTATACGTATTTTTAGCAGACGGATTTGAAATTATTGAAGCGCTCGCTCCCGTTGATATGATGACGAGGGCGGGTATCGAGGTTAAGACCGTAGGCGTTACGGGAGAGCTTGTAAAGTCCTCCTGCGGCGTTTCGGTTAAGAGCGATATAACTATTGACGAATTTGATTTCTATAAGGTTGAAGCAATCGTTTTACCCGGCGGTATGCCCGGTACGCTCAATCTTGAAAACAACACTGCAGTTCAGAGAGCTATTGATAATGCGGTGAATATTAAGGTGCTTATCTGCGCTATCTGCGCCGCTCCGTCAATCCTCGGTCACAAGGGACTTCTTTCCGGCAGGAAAGCGACCTGCTTCCCGGGCTTTGAGGAGGCGCTTGAAGGCGCTCAGCTTAGCGATAGTTACGTTGTCCGCGACGGTAATTACATAACCGCGAGGGGCGCGGGCGTATGTATCGACTTCGGGCTTGAGATAGTCAAATACCTCAAGGGCGGAGAGCTCGCCGATAAAATAAGAGCGTCTATTCAGTGCGATGACTAAAAAGGAGCTCAGAATTACCACGGCGAAAGAGCGTAAAAGTATTGCCGATAAAGCCGAAAAGGACAGGCGTATTGCCGAATTTCTGCTTTCTTCTGAAGAATACAGAGCCGCACGCTTAATCCTTTGCTACGCTTCCTTGCCCGACGAGGTAAGCACGTATTATATTATTAAGCAGGCGCTGAGCGACGGTAAAGAGGTCGCGCTGCCTTACTGTACTGACAAAGCGGGAAATATGGATTTTTACCTTATTAAAAATACTACTTCTCTTAATGTCGGTACGTTTGGCGTAAGGGAGCCTGACATAACTAAATGCGCTAAGGCAGAGGACTTTTCTTCCTCGATAGCGCTTGTACCCGGGCTGTGCTTTGACGTAAGCGGAAACCGCCTCGGCTACGGCAAAGGTTATTATGACAGGTTTTTGAAAAATTACGCTTCACTTTCTTTCGGACTGTGCTATAATAGGCTTGTTAAAAAAAGTATACCTGTAAATAATTATGATGAAAAAGTTACTCTTCTTATTACAGAGGAGGGTATTATAAATAACGGAGGGAAAAATGGATAATTTAGATTTCAAAAGCGGCGATAAGCGCGGCGACATCTATTTTTCAAACGCTGAGGGCATACCTACGCGTAAGGCTACGTCCTCTCAGAGCGCGCAAAAAAGCGCGCCTGTTCAATCTGCAAAAAAGCTTAAAAAGGTAAAGTATAAGGGACAGGGGATAGGCTCCACCTACCTCTTCTTTATCGTTGTTATCGCTTGCTCAATGCTGCTTTCGATATATGCAATATTCTGTATGAACGATATACTTGCGATTACAAAGACCAATTCCTCCGTTACCGTTTCCCTTGCACAGCAGGTGGAAAAGAGCGACGACGTTATTGATACTCTCAGCGATAACGGGCTTATAAGATGTAAGTATTTCTGCAAGGTCTTTGTTAAGCTCAGGGACAAGCTTATTACCTCGTCGCGTCTCGGAGGTCCTTATGAGGCAGGCGTGTACTACCTTAACGGAAAAATGGGGCTTGAGGGTATGCTTAAAACCCTTCAGGGCACTACCGAAACCAACGAAACCGTACAGCTTACCTTCCCCGAGGGCTATACCGTTCCCGACATTATAAACCGCCTTGTTGATAACGACGTTTGCGATAAAAACGCCCTTATATCCGTTATTCAGACTACTAATTTTGACTTTAAGCTGACCTCTGATTTAACTCAGAAGGACGCAGTTCCTTACAGGCTTGAGGGCTTCCTTTTCCCCGAAACCTATGAGTTCTTCATTAACGAGAGTCCCGCGTCTGTTGTTAAGAAGTTTCTTCTCCAGGGCGACAAGGTATTCTCTAAAAAGTACGTGGACCGCGCCGCTGAGCTCGGTTATACTCCGTATGAAATTCTGACCATCGCCTCTATCGTACAGAAGGAGGCGGGCGATGAGGAACAGATGAAGATAATCGCGGGAATTATCGAAAACCGTCTTGACGATACGGTTAACTTCCCGACTCTGGGCTGTCAGTCAACTGCTGACTATATTACCAATAAGGTAGCGCCGAGCATTTCGTCGACCGAATCACATTCAGCCGATTACTATATGACGTATTACAATACCAATAATTCGTCCACCGTAGTCGGTCTGCCCGCAGGTCCTATCTGCAATCCCGGTAAAGCCGCAATTCAGGCTGCCCTTTATCCTGAAAAAACAAGCGCAAAATTCTTCTTCCACGATAATTCGGGAGAGCTGTATACGGCAAGAACGCTCTCTGAATTTAAAGAGAAGGTAAGGGAATACGCGCCGTATCTGGAATACTAATATGCAAATTGATTTAAACAGAAAAATTGAACTTCTCTCTCCTGCTGGGGACTTTGAAAGGCTTAAACTTGCCGTAAAATTCGGCGCGGACGCCGTATACCTCGGCGGAGAGATGTTCGGTATGAGAACAAACCCCGCTAACTTCAATAACGAGGAGCTTAAAAAAGCGGTTGAATTAGTTCAAGCTAATAATAAAAAGCTGTATCTTACCTGTAATACGCTTCCGAGGAATAATGAGCTCGGCGCGCTTCCCGATTATCTTAAGTATGCTAAGGAAATCGGCGTTGACGCTTTGATAATAGCCGATATGGGCGTGCTTGCACTTGCTAAGAAGTATGCAGACGGCGTAGATATTCATATGTCAACCCAGGCGGGTATAGTCAATTATGAAGCGGCTAACGCCCTGTATGACCTCGGCGTTAAGCGTATTGTAACCGCAAGGGAGCTTTCCCTTAACGAGATTAAGGAAATCAGGGATAAAACTAATCCCAAACTTGAAATTGAGGTATTCGTGCACGGCGCGATGTGTATGAGCTTTTCGGGACGTTGTATCCTCTCCGACTATATGGTAGGCAGGGACCCTAACCGCGGCGACTGCGCTCAGCCGTGCCGCTGGAAGTATCATCTCGTCGAGGAAACAAGACCGGGACAGTACTTCCCGATTAATCAGGACGGCGACGGTACATATATCTTCAATTCGAAGGATTTATGTATGATTGAGCATATTCCCGAGCTTGACAGAGCGGGCATAGATTCCTTTAAGATTGAAGGCAGGGCAAAGAGCGAATACTATACCGCAATAGTAACCCACGCCTACCGCAACGCAATTGACGAGTATATTTCTGGCGGAAGAAAAGCCGATTTCAGACCGTCGCAGTGGATACTTGACGAAATGGAAAAAATGAGCCACAGGGAATATACCGAGGGTTTTAACTTCGGTCCGTTAGTTAACGGACAGTCAATTAATTCCGGCGGTTATATACGGAACTGGGACGTATGCGCGCTCTTTATGTCACAGGAAAACGGCAGGGTTACCGTTACTCAAAGGAACCGCTTTTATCAGGGCGATGAGCTTGAGGTTGTCGAGCCGTTTAAAATGCCGTATAAAATCACCGTTGAGGAGCTTTATAACGAAAACGACGGAGAATATACCGACGTTGCAAACAAGGCAACTGACATTTATTCCTTTAGGTGTGAGCATGAGGTTTCGCCCGACGCGATTTTCAGAGTAAAAAGAGAAAACTAAGAATACTTTAAAACCCTTCTGTAAAAAATACAGAGGGGTTTTAATATGAGAAAAAAGCTTGTTTTAATTATTATATCGCTCTGCTTGATTTTCAGCCTTCTAACTGCGCGGATAGGGTATATTGTATTTGGAGGAGAGTATGCGGTTAACGAGGGCGTTAATTCTCTTGCTGTAACCGTTGATAAACGCGAATATAACCTTTATTATTCCGATATTAAACCTCTGACGAATAATATTAAAAAGCGAATAGCGGTAATAAGACCGTCGCAGAAATCGATTGGCGAGCTTACAAAAGCCTTTTCGCTTGGCGAGGTATCGGATATAACGCAGGAGCTCAAGCTCGGTAAACCCGTTGTAAAAGAGATAGATAAGGATACTGAGCTGAAATACAGTACTACTTACAATTCCTGCGACACGCTTTGTACCTGTACTCAGCTTATCTCAAAGGAGAGTGCGGGGCTTCTTTCCCATATAGACCACCCGAGATATGAAAGAAGGGTGAATTTTTCAGTCGACGCGCTCGGCAGAATGCTTAGCGGGGATACGGGGACGCTGATGACGAACGACGGCTTTTATTCAAGGGAGGGGCTCGTTCTTACCCTTGATGAAAAAATACAGGAGCTTACCTATGAAGCCTGTAAGGGTATGAAAAGCGGCTGCGCAGTTGTAATGAGGGTGGAGGATTCGGCGATTCTTTCCTGTGTAACAAAGCCCGACGACAGCTATCTTAATAAGCCCTTTTCGCAGTATAGCGTAGGCTCGGTTTTTAAAGTTGCCGTCGCAGCCTGCGCTCTTGAAAACGGTATGGATAATGAATTTGAGTGTACCTCATCAATTACGGTGGGCGATACGGTTTATACCTGCCAGAAGGATAAAGCCCACGGTAAACAGCATTTAAAGGAAGCGCTTGAAAATTCATGCAACTGTTACTTCGTTAATCTTGCGCTTACGCTCGGCGCGGATAAGCTTAGTAAAACACTTGACGAATTGGACTTTAACGGTAAGACAACCCTGTATAACGGCTTTGAATTTAAAAACGCACGACTCCCGAGCGAAACCGACCTTAAAAGCAGGGGAGAGCTCTCCCTGCTCGGCTTCGGTCAGGGAAAGCTTACCGCCGCGCCTTTTGCAATCTGTAATCTTTTGTGCACCGTAGCCGACGGCGGATATTATAAAAGCCCATATCTAATTAAGGGCTCGATTGACGGGAACGGAGTATATAAAGAGTATGAGCACGATAATAAAAAAGCAGTAATGCGAAAAGAAAGTGCCGATACGCTTCTTACCTATCTCAGAGGCGTTGTTGAAAACGGAACGGGCAAAGCCGCTGATTATAACGGCAATTCCGCAGGCAAGACCGCTACCGCTCAAACGGGACAGTTCGAAAACGGAAGGGAAATCCTCAATACCTGGTTTGCAGGCGTTTACCCATACGATAACCCCGAGTATGCAATAGTTATTATGTATGAAAACGGAACAAGCGGAGCGTCAGACTGCTGTCCTATATTTCGTACCATAGTTGAAAACCTCGACAGGATGTGATATAATAAGCCCTGAGGTGATACTATGGCAAGCAGTAAAACTAAAACCCTGCTTATTTTTAAATATTTAAACGAGCTTTCGGACGAGGATAATCCGCTTTCAACGACCGACCTTATCTCGCTTCTTGAAAAGGACGGCATAAGCTGCGAAAGGAAGAGCATTTATGCCGACGTTAAAACGCTTAACGATATCGGCTTTGACATCGTATCCACCAAAACTCCGAAGCGCGGCTTCTTTATGGGAAGGCGCAATTTTGAGCTTCCCGAGGTGCGCCTGCTTACCGACGCTGTATCCTCGGCGGGTTTCATTACTCCTAATAAGACGGAGCAGCTCCTTTCAAAGCTTGAATCCCTCGTGTCAAAGAATCAGGCGGATTCTCTCGTTTCACAGGTTTTTATTGACAGCAATTCTAAATGCGATAACGAGGAAATATACTATGTTATAGATTTCCTTCATAACGCGATTATCTCAAAGCATAAGGTTAAGTTCGTATATAAACGCAGGAATATAGACAAGGCTAATAAGAAATCGTATACGGAAAAAACCTTCAGGGTTTCGCCCTATGCGCTTGTTTGGAAGAACGACCATTATTATCTTATCTGTAATAATGAAAAGTACGATAATCTTATGAACCTCCGCCTTGACAGAATCCGTAAGATTGAAAATCTTGACGAGCCCGCAAGGGACGTAAGCGAGGTCAGCGAATATGTCGGCACGTTCGATATAGCGGATTATTCGTCCCAGATGTTTAATATGTTCTCCGGCGAGAAGGTAAGCGTAACCCTTGAATGTGAGCTTGACTTGAGGGAGGAAATAATGGACCGCTTCGGCTCTAAAATCCCTCTTAAAGCTGTTGATATTGACCATTTTACAACTACCTTTAACGCCGCTATGTCCGACGGTCTTGTTTCATGGATTATGAATTTCGGAAACAGAATTAAGGTGGTTGAGCCCGCTACCCTCTCCGACGCGGTTAAGTCAAGGGCTGAAAAAATCTATAAACTTTACGAGTAGGTGAATTTATGACTTATTTGCTTTTTCTTGCATTAGCTCCTGCAATTTTCCTTATGTATTACGTGTGGAATAAGGATAAAAGCAAGGAGCCGTTTGGGATGTTGCTTTTTCTTGTAATCCTCGGCGTGCTCTCATGCATTCCCGCCGCTATAATAGAGGGCGTGCTGGATGATATTATAAGCGCCTTTTTCAGCGGAAATACGTACATATATAATTTCATTAAAGCGTTCTTCGGCGTTGCTCTGATTGAGGAGGGCTGTAAGTTTGTCTTTATGTATCTTTATACGCATAAGCATAAAGAATTTAACGGGCTTTTTGACGGTATGGTTTACGCCGTTTTCGTATCGCTTGGCTTCGCTGCGCTTGAAAACGTATTTTATGTTGTCGATGGCGGCGCGGGCGTAGCTGTTGCAAGAGGACTTATGGCTGTACCGGGGCATATGTTCTTCGGTGTGTTTATGGGCTATTATTACAGCCTCTGGCATGTTAATAAGCTCTGCGACGAGTCCGAAAAATACTTTGCAAAGCTCGGCTTTATTCAGATTAAAGCGCCAAGCTATAAGTATTCCAAAAATCTTGTAAAAGCGGTTGTGGTTCCCGTGCTTTTCCACGGACTCTATGATTTTTGCCTGTTCACAGAAAATATATACTTTATTTTCCTTAATCTTGCTCTCGTTATCGCACTTTACATAGTATGCTTTGCAAGAATAAAGAAAATGTCAAGCTCGGATATTGAGGATTATAAGCTGATACCACAGCTCCTGTGCCAAAAGTATCCCGAGCTTACGCACATAGTAAACCCGACGGTAGTAAACCCGATGTCCGTTCCTCAGGATTATTATACAACTCTGCAAAACAAGGCGGTTTATTATGACCCCTATGCAAATATGAAATAAAAAAAGCCTTCCGCACATGGTCTCCTACATAAATAGGGAGTACCCCGAGGGCGTCCTTGAATTAAGATTAATGGCATAACTACGGTTATGCTGTTTTTCTTTTTATGCAGTTTCTTTGATAAGCTCTCCAAGCAGTTTGCCGTTCTTGTAATTGCTTTCAAGTTCATCTACCGTCGTCTTGATAACACCGACATCGTTGTAATAAATATCAATGTTCTGATAACGCTTGCCGTCAACATAGTATGCCTGCGATACGGTTATCTTTTCAATGAATTCATTTACGAGTTCAGGAGTCAGCCTTCTTGGTCGGGTAATACGTTTTACCCTCTCAATAAATTTTTGAACACTCAGAAGTCGGTCTTTTTCGGTATTGACTTCTTCCTCAAGAACAGGAACCTTTTCTTTCAATTCGGTTTGCTCGGCTTCAAACGAATTTGCCATAACAGCATATCGTTCATCGGTTATCTTTCCGCTTGCATTATCCTCATAGAGTTTAAGGATAAGATTATCAATTTCAGAAATACGCTTTTTGGCTTTGTCAAGTTGACGTCGTTTAGCAGCAAGTTCCTTCTTCCTGTTTTCTTCGCTGTCATTGATTTTCATCTTAGCGAATTCCTTTTCACGATAGGTTACGAGGTCAAATACTCGCCGCATATCTTCAAGCACAAGACTGTAAATAACCTTTTCACGAATATAGTGCATTGTGCAGGCTTCGGAATCTTTTGCATAACCGGAACAGAAAAAGTTTGCGTTTTCTTTCTTGTAGTTGTTGTATGAACTGTAGTACATTTTAGCACCGCAGTCAGCACAAAACATTTTCCTTGAAAACATACTGACAATTCCCGTTCGGTTTTGTCTGCGTCTGTTCTTGCGTAATTCTTGAACAAGGAAGAAATCTTCTTCACTGATAATCGCAGGGTGAGTGTTCTTAAAGATTTTCCACTCGCTTTTCGGATTTTCAACGCTCTTTTTGTTCTTAAAGGATTTACGCTTCGTTTTGAAGTTCACTGTATCGCCGATGTATTCCTGCTTGGCTAACAGATAGGATACTGCGTCAGGCGACCAGTTAAAAGGTTTCTCCGGTAATTTGCCACAGTTCCTACCAATGCTGCTCCAATATTCTGTTGGCGTCATAACCTCATCGGCTCTTAACCTTTTAGCAATCTGCGAAGGACCAAGTCCTTGAATACACATTTTGAATATTCGCCTTACTATTTCTGCCGCAGGCTCGTCCACTATCCACTCGTTAGGATTATCGGGATTCTTCTTATAGCCGAAAGGTGGG
>CALCYI010000042.1 GCA_937907605.1 uncultured Clostridia bacterium
TCCAGTCCTTCGTATACGGCGTAAATACGCCGAGCCGCTGGGGTACTCAGGCTCCGTTCTCGAACATTACTCTTGACTGGGTAGTACCGAACGACCTTAAGAACCTTCCCGCTATCATCGGCGGCAAGGAGGTTGACTTCACCTACGGCGACTGCCAGAAGGAAATGGATATGGTCAACAAGGCGTTTATCGAGATTATGATTGAGGGCGACGCAAACGGACGCGGCTTCCAGTATCCTATCCCCACCTATTCAATCACGAGGGGCTTTGATTGGAGCGAAACCGAAAACAACAAGCTCTTATTCGAGATGACCGCTAAGTATGGCACTCCCTATTTCTCAAACTATATCAATTCCGATATGGAGCCGAGCGACGTACGCTCAATGTGCTGCCGTCTCCGTCTTGACCTGCGTGAGCTCCGCAAGAAGTCCGGCGGCTTCTTCGGCTCGGGCGAGTCAACGGGCTCAATCGGCGTAGTTACGATTAACCTTCCGAGGATTGCTTATCAGGCAACCGACGAAAAGGACTTCTATGCACGCCTTGACCACCTTATGGATATCGCGGCGCGCAGCCTTAAGACAAAGAGAACCGTTATCACCACTCTTCTTGACCAGGGACTTTATCCTTACACTAAGAGATATCTCGGCACCTTTGCAAACCACTTCTCAACCATCGGTCTTATCGGTATGAACGAGGTTGGTCTTAACGCTAAGTGGCTCCGTGCCGACCTCACCGACCAGAAGGTACAGCGCTTTGCACGCGACGTGCTCAACCATATGCGCGAGAGACTTTCCGATTATCAGGAGCAGTACGGCGACCTCTACAACCTTGAGGCAACTCCTGCAGAGTCAACCACCTACCGCTTTGCAAAGCACGACAAGGAGGACTTTCCGGACATCATCACCGCGAATATGAACGGCACTCCTTACTACACCAACTCCTCGCACCTTCCTGTAGGCTATACCGAGGATATCTTCTCGGCGCTTGACATTCAGGACGATTTACAGACCCTTTATACCTCGGGTACGGTATTCCACGCCTTCCTCGGCGAGAAGCTTCCCGACTGGAAAGCGGCTGCAAACCTCGTTCGCAAGATTGCGGAGAATTACAAGCTTCCTTACTACACGATGTCCCCGACGTATTCGGTATGTAAGGATCACGGCTACCTCACGGGCGAGCAGTATACCTGCCCGATCTGCGGAGCTAAGACCGAGGTTAATTCCCGTATCACAGGCTATTACAGACCTATCCAGAACTGGAACGACGGTAAGGCTCAGGAGTATAAGGACCGTAAGGTTTACAATATCGGCCGCTCCCACCTCACCCATACGGGACCGAACCCCGCTCCCGTTGACCATGTTGAGACCGCTGCCGACGCTCCGAGCGCAGAGGCTTTCGAGGCTGCAAAGGCTGAGGCTGACGTAATCCTTTTCAAGACCGCAACCTGTCCTAACTGTAAGGCGGCTGCCGCGCTTCTTGACAAGGCTGGCGTATCCTACCAGGCGCTCAACGCAGACGAACAGCCCGAGCTCGTTGCAAAGTACGGAATCAAGCAGGCTCCGACGCTCGTTATCAACGACGGCGATACCTTCGATAAATTCCGCGGCGTATCCGACATCAAGGGTTGGTTAATGAACAGATAAAATTACACGGGCGGTCACTGACCGCCCGAAATACTATATAACGGAGAATTGCTATGTACGATATTATTGTTGTGGGCGGCGGCCCCGCGGGAATGACCGCGGCGCTTTATGCTCAGCGTAACGGAAAGAGCGCGCTTGTTATAGAAAAAAACGGCTTCGGCGGCCAGATTACTCATTCGCCGAAGGTTGAAAACCTTCCGGGAAATCTTTCAATAAGCGGTAACGAATTTGCCGATAAAATGTTTTCCCAGATTTTAGAGCAGGGCGCGGATTTTGAAATAGAAACCGTGTGCGCGATAGAAACCGACGGGAACAAAAAGATAGTTAAAACCGAGGAGGGAAGCGCCTTTGAGGGCAAGGCGGTAATTATCGCGACAGGCGTTAAGCACCGTATGCTCGGCTTAGAGGGCGAGGCTGATTTAGTCGGCGAGGGTATCTCCTTCTGCGCCGTGTGCGACGGCGATTTTTACAAGGGCAAAACCGTCTGCGTAGCGGGCGGCGGAAACTCCGCTCTACAGGAGGCGATACTCCTTTCCGACAAATGCGAAAGGGTTATTATGCTCCAGGATTTACCGTACTTCACGGGCGAGGAGAGATTGCAGCAGGTGCTTTTTGCGCGCGATAACGTTACCGCTCATACGGGCGTAAAGATAACTAAGCTCCTTACCGAAGGCGGAGAGCTTACGGGCGTTGAAATCGATAAGGACGGGGAGAAGCAGGAAGTTAAGTGCGACGGGCTTTTCGTAGCTATCGGCTTAATACCCGAAAACGAGCCTTTTAAGGAGCTTGCCGAGCTCAACGACTACGGCTACTTTGATTCCGACGAGCAGTGCCTTACGAAAACCGACGGTATTTTCGTTGCGGGCGACTGCCGCAGCAAGTCGGTAAGGCAGGTAACCACCGCAGCCGCCGACGGAACTATCGCAGCCCTTGCGGCATGCAGATACATAAACGGACTTGAATAATTATTACAGGGCGTGTTACTGCACGCCCTGCTTTTTTTGTTGACAGTAACTTTTTTATTTAGTAATATCTAATTGATGGGAGTAGATATTATGAAAAAGCTTTTAAGTATATTTTTAACGCTTACGCTGGCGGTAAGCATTACGGCGTGCAGTGCAAAGCCTGCGGAAATTGAAACGACACCCGAAAACGCTAATATAGTTTCTGCATATAATCCCGAGGCTGCGGATTATAAGCTCGGTATTGACGCTGCGCAGTCGGTGCACGGTATAAGCGATATGCTTTACGGCATATTCTTTGAGGATATCAATTTTGCCGCCGACGGCGGGCTCTATGCGGAAATGGTTGCAAACCGCTCCTTTGAGTTTACCGAGCTTGCGAAGGACGACCAGCTCTATCACTGGCGTACCGTGGGCGAAGCCTCGGCAGACGTTAAAATAGGCGACACAGAAAACGCGCTGAATGAGAATAACACTAACTATCTCGTACTTACCAACGGTACGGACGAGCTTTCGGGAATTGAGAATATCGGTTTCCTTGAAGGAATGGCAGTTAAGGAAGGGGAAAAGTACAATTTCTCCGCATACCTTAAAGCGCTTGACGGTTATTCGGGCAGGGCGGTAGTACGCCTTACCGCTGACGGCAAGACCGTAGCCGAGGGCGAGATTCCCGAGATAACGGACAAATGGGAGAAGTACAGCCTTGAGCTTAATTCTGACAAAACGGCTTCGGAGGAAGTTACTCTCCAGGTGCTTATTGAAAAGGGCAGCGTTGCCGCCGATATGGTATCCCTTTTCCCCGAAAACACCTTTAAAAACAGGGGAAACGGTATGCGCGCCGACCTTGCACAGCTTCTTGCGGAGCTTAAGCCGAAGTTCCTGCGCTTCCCGGGTGGCTGCGTTATAGAGGGCTTTGACGTTGAAACTGCATATAGCTGGAAGGATTCGATAGGTGTCGGCAGGGACGGGCTTCCTCTCCTCTTTAACGGAAAGTACGGCGACGTTGCCGCAAGGAAGCAGGGCGTTGACCTCTGGACGGATATTAAGGCGACCGACGACGAGTGGCCGAGCTTTATGAGCTACGGTCTTGGCTTCTTCGAGTTCTTCCAGCTCTCCGAGGACATCGGTGCGGTAGGAGTTCCCGTACTGAACGCGGGGCTCTACTGCCAGGGCAGGGACGGCAAGGCGGTTGATATGAGCACGCCCGAGTTCAGAGCCTACGTTCAGGATATGCTCGATTTGGTTGAATTCTGCCGCGGCGACGAAAGCACAACGTGGGGAAAGGTAAGAGTTTCCCTTGGGCATCCCGAGCCTTTTGAGCTTAAATATATCTGTATCGGCAACGAAAATCACAGTGAGGTTTATTACGAGAGGTACAGTGCTTTCCTTGACGCGCTGAAAAAGGCGAAGGCTGAAAAGCCTGAGCTGTATAAGGATATTGAGCTTATCTACTCCTCGGGCGGCGACGACGGCTTTAACGGCGACGCATACCTTAATTCGTATAAATACGCAAAGCAGCAGCTCGGAGAAAGCACAAACGCGACTGATTTTGCAGGCGCGGTTGACTCGCATTACTACAACGACCCGTCGTGGTTCTTTGAAAACGCGAATTACTACGACGAGGATAATTACAGGCGCTCCGTTGCCGAAATGACGGATACGTTTTACGGAGGCGCGATACCCGTATTCCTCGGCGAATACGCCTCGTGGAGCAATAATCTTGAGTCCGCGCTTTCTGAAGCTGCGTATATGACGGGGCTAGAAAGAAACGGCGACATCGTGCGAATGTCGTGCTACGCGCCGCTTTTCAGCTCCGTTACCGCGCGGCACTGGGCACCGAATTTAATCTGGTTTAATAACGGCGGCGCACAGCCGTCGGCGAATTACTATATTCAAAAGCTGTTTTCAACTAACGCGGGAACTCAGCTTGTTAAGTCCGAGCTTGACGGCGCGTTTATCGGCAACGCCGACCTTAAGGGCAGAGCGGGAGTCGGAACGTGGAAAACCTCGGCTGAATTTGACAATATAAAAGTCGTTGATAACAGGAGCGGAGAGGTGCTTTACGAAAACGATTTTTCGTCTTCCTCCGATTTTAAGAAGAACTGGGAAATGCCGACAAAGATTAAGGCTAAGGTTAAGGGCGGAAGGCTCGTTTTAAAGGCGTCCGAGGAGGAACGGGAGTACGGCTCGGTTATGTTCTTCGGCGACGGCGAATGGTCGAACTATACCGTCACCTTTGACGCTAAGAAAACAGGCGGCGAGGAGGGCTTTTTTATCCCGATTGCCGTTAAGGACAGCGACAACGTATACTTCTGGAACGTAGGCGGCTGGGGCAATACCCGCACCGCGCTGCAGGAGATTAACAGAGGTAAGAAAACGGGCGAGCTTGAGGGCACCGTTAGCGACCTCGTTATTGAAGAGGGCAGAACTTATAAGATAAAGATTACGGTCGACGGTACGCATATTATGTGCTATCTTGACGACGAGCTTTATGCGGATTACGACGCGTCAACGCCTGCGGAGGCTGAGGCGTATCAGGTTGTAAGCAGGAGCGATGACGGCGACCTCATAATAAAGCTTGTTAACGTAACGGATACCGAGCGTACCTTCGCGGTAAAAATTGATAATCTGAAAGGCGTGAGCGAGGTTAAGGCGAAGCAGGTGAGCGGAAACGACCTTAAGGATGAAAATGTTTTCTCCGAGAGTGAGAGCGTAAGCTTAAAAGAGCTTAAGCTTGACGGAATAACGGACAGCTTCAATTATACCGTTCCCAAATACTCCGCAACGGTTATTCGTATTACGGAGGGATAATATGAAGAAAGCAATTTCAATAATTCTTTTAGGAGTGACGATTATGCTTTGTTTTTCAGGCTGCAAAAGTAATTATTATAAAGTCGATTACTGCGGCGAGAAGGATTTTTACACCAACGCAAAGGATTCCTACAAAGCGGGGACTACCGTTACGCTTTACTATGACTTAATTGCGACGGATACCGATTATTCATTTTACCTTGACGACGAGCGGATAAACGTCGGCTACAAAGAAAGCAAGGGCTTTATTATAGAGTTCGTAATGCCCGAGCATGACGTAAAGCTTAAAAGCGAATCAAGGAATACGATGGAATATATACCCGACGTAGAGGAATAATAATACTGCATAAGACAAGAGGTAAATTAGTTTGGTTTATACTTTAACCTTGAATCCTGCATTGGATTATGTAATAAAAACGGACGGCTTGCTTTATGACGGCGTTAACCGCTCAAAAGGGGAGACGCTGCGTTTCGGCGGAAAGGGAATTAACGTATCCGTAGTGCTCACACGTCTCGGCGTTGAAAATACGGCGCTCGGCTTTACAGCGGGCTTTACGGGCGAGGAGCTTGAAAGACAGCTTAAAGCCAAGGGAATCAAAAACGATTTCATACGCCTTAGCAGCGGC
>CALCYI010000043.1 GCA_937907605.1 uncultured Clostridia bacterium
ACACTTTTACTATTTTGCCTGATGAATAATCATATTTTAACTTTTCACCTAACGGTGTAGTTATGCTCTGAATTTTGCCATCGTTATCCTCTGTAACAGAATACTCATGTCTGTCATTACCTTCCTCTGCATAAATACTTGTTAATTTATCATTTGTGTAGCTAAAGTTGATTCCGTGACCGTCTTTATCATCCACGCAACTTAATCTTCCGTTATCTTTATTATAGTGAAGAGAATAATCGCCACAATCGATTACATATGATGCATCTTCAATGGTAAGCGTATAATCTGTATCCTCATTAATTAACTGATTGTTTTCGTTAACAAAGTACAAAATCTGTGAATCAGGCATTTGTACGGAATACACATAGTTTTCTTCAATTTCCGTTATTGCACTTTGTGTTGAGAAAAACCAATCGTTAGTATTTGAATTATAGTATCTGGATACATCGAATGAAGCCGAGTTATCAGTTATTGTAATATCAGTTTGTTCTTCAGTATAAGGTGTTGCTGAAGCAGGAGTTTGATAAGTAAATGTCTTGGTCGTGCTCTTATTAGTGCCTGAAATAATTGCAGTAATTGTAGTTTGTACGCCGTTTTCAAGCTCAATAGGCTCATTGTAATCAACATAACTGCCGTCATTGATTTTATACTGAAGTTTTAGATTTTCATTAGGATTAATGATTTTAACATATTTATCCTCTTGATATATAATTGGAACTTTTACTCGGGGATTTTCGTCATAATGAGTAATGTTTCCCGCTTTATCCATAACGGCAATTTGAATATCATCGTCAATGGTAACATTATCAAAGTTATAACTTGTAGTGTTTGATGGCTCCCAATCCTGACCGCCGTTTTTGCTATACGCCTTAATTCCGCTACAATAATTACAGCCTTCATTCTCATCATGAGCTTCAACAGTTAATACGTTATGTCCCAGTTCTTCATCATAATGTAAGTTTACATCATCAATTACAGGTTCCGTTTTATCAATATACGCTGTAAACTGATAACCTTTATGTGTGACTGTATGCGCAGAATTGTTTTCGTAATCCCTCTTTGTATAAGGATAAGAAGAAATGTTTCCTGCCTTGTCTTTTACAAAAACATAATATGTACCGTAAGATGATATAGCAGGTAAAGTAATCTGTGTAGAACCATCGGAAACAGATTTCCAATCAGAAGAATTTGATGAAGGGGTAGCAGATTTTGTGCATGAATAACTTGCAATACCGGAACAGCCATCATTATCTGTTTTTGCTCTATCACTAACTGCTACTTTGACGACAACATTTTGATTCGTCCATACACCATCATTACCCGAAACTTTTGTAGGAACATTGGGGTTAAGTTTATCAATATATGTTCCTCTTGAAGCAGTTGCAACATTTCCAGCGTTATCTTTAACGGCAAAATATACTGTTTGGTTTTTGCTATAGGTCTTTGTCTTTGCTGTTCCATAAGTATAACTACCTGCTGAATTAGAAAAGGCATAAGCTGCGCTGGGCAAGCCTGAGCCACTATCACTTGCTTTAATTGTAAAGGTTACATTTTGATTCGTCCATCCGTCAGGGCTTTTAGTTATCTCAACGGTTGGCTTTGTTGTCTCATTGGTATAGTTGATAACAGCATATGGACGATATGAAGAAGTAGAATGACTTCTTGAAGCGAACGCTCTCCAGTTTTTGTTCAAATTATCCTCTTCATCACTTCTGAAAGTGATGCCATAGTTAGCAGAACCGCCGTTAATCCATTGATTTACGATACTCTTGATGCTGAATTTGTACCAGTACGGACTACTGTTATCGGTTGAGCTGCTATTAATTGTTCTCTTATTTGTTGCATAACTGGAATTGTATCCAGGCTTGTTTTCCCAAGTGATTCCGGTTTCTGACCAAGAAGCCTTAACCATATAACCGATAACCTTTGTGGAAGTTGTTCTGCCGGTTGTTTCTCGTTCCCACTGATAAGCACTGTTAATGGTAGCGCCTTTTTTAATGGCTGCAGGAAGGGTAAACTGGGTATATACTCGTCCTTTATCGTAATCGCTTGAATAGCCGAAGCAACAGAGCTGTTCGCTACCCCAATTCTGCGTTTTATACTTTTTATATGTACCCGCATCCTTTGCTTGAGAAATATTGCTTGTGGTCGGATCAATGGTAACAGGATACTTTGTGTTTGCATTATTAAGCCATTCGCTAGGAACGGTAATCGTCATAAGATATGAGGTTTCATTTTTATCCTCAAGAGTGTATTCGCAATCAACATAGTGATTACCGTTATCACCCTCAATATATTCGCTATCGTAAGCGAAAGGCGCAGCGAAGGTCTGAATGGTTGTACCTTCTTTATTGACAAGAGAAATTGTACCGTCCTCGTTGAGCTTGGCAGTACAGTTTTCAGTCTTTAATTCAAATGAAAATGTGTTTTTGTTGATATTCTGATTTAGAATAATCTCATCTTTAACGCCGTTGAGCTGCGGATAAAAACGGAGATTCGTTCCATTGCCGTATATGTTCTTATATTGGAACACTTCAAAGTTTTCATCCAGATATTCGGCAACCGCTTCTTCGCCGTCAACTTTAATGATGCTCTGCGGAATGATAGAATAGGAAGCGCCCTCAAATTCTGCCTGAATACCTTTGTTGTAATCTTTTGAAAAATTAATACGATAATCGTTCTGACCATTAGTGAAATCGTAGCCTTCCTTTTTCAGTTCGGAGCCTGCTTTTTCTACGGAAATATCCTTTGTCTTTAAATTGCCGTTATCATCTGTGTATGAAATCGGTTCTGAAAACAGATATACGGTATTTGAGCCGTCCTTATTTTCAAGATTAATGGTATGGTCATCGGCAAGCATTGCATCCTCATCTACTGCAACCGCACCGTCAGTATCCACAAACTCTGCTGCGTAGGCTGAAAGCATATTGCGAATACCGAGCCATTCGTGAAGCGGTGAATAGCCTACGGTAAAGGTAACAAATGTACCAAACGCCATAATAATAGAAAGAATTACGCATAATGCCTTTTTAGTTATGCGAACCTTTCCTGTTTGTAAGTTCATAGTATTATCTCTCCTTTT
>CALCYI010000044.1 GCA_937907605.1 uncultured Clostridia bacterium
CCGCTTTTTCCAAATCAATATCGTCATCCGTATCGGAAAACAATCCGTGCGAGCCGAGTTTTTCAACGCCCGGGCGCTCTGCAACGTAATGCATAAGCGTTTTTAAATCAGCGATTGTATCTGCATTTCTTTCTGCGATTGCATAGAGCAATTCCGACGCATTCGCCTTCGTCATATTCTTTACATATGAATTAAACTCGGGATACATACAGATGTCAGGATAGTGACGGAAGGCTCTGTAAATTAAATCATCCTGCTGTTTTGTACTCGGATTATGCTCGGCATTGGTATCCAACTTTTCAACGCCTTCACGCGTCGCCATATATTTCAACAGCTTGCCCGTGCCTTTTGTACGGTTGCCATTATAGTACTGTGTTCTTACAACTATCTTAGCCATATCTTGGTTCGTCCTTTACGCTTTCAAGCGTAATGATTCCATTATTTTCAGCAACTAATTTTGAAATATATTCCCGCAACTCTTCAAGAAGTTCATCACTTATTTCATATTCGCCGCCGATAATTTTTGTTGTCATTCCCGTTTCAACTGTGAGCTTAAACAGCATATCACAGATGTTTTTCTCTACGCCGCCGATGACATTTTTAATGCTGCGGTTGATAACAGGCGAGAGATAATCCAGGCTTTCCTGCTGATACAAATAGCCGATATAGAAATCAATAGCCGTGCAAACGAAATCACTTTTTGACGTGCAGTTTGATAAAGGCATTGCATTTTCCATTTTCTGAATTTGCGAAGGTCTTTGCCAATATGAAAATCTTTGTTTCTTCTCTTTTGCCATAGTGTAAAAACTCCCTAAATTAAATAGACGCTCTTTGGGTGACACCGAAAAACCTTGAAAACAGTCGGCTCTGCCGTCTGCAGTATTCCGTGCGGTGACGCCGCACTTAATCCTGTTTCCAATAATTTCTTCAAATTATTGATGCCAGTAGTATTCAAAGTAGTCAAGCGGTTCTCCGTTTTCGTTATGAGCGAACTTTACAAGATGTCTTAACGCATCTTTTTTATCCGTGAGGTCATAGAGGGTGTAGAGATTTGTAGTCTGTTTACCGTTGATGAATCTGGGCTCAATATCAATCATCAATTTGTCTTCTAATTCCTTCAGCGCTTTGTCAACAACAGGGCGCGACATTCCGCAACGATTTGCAAGCGTCACACGGGAAGGAAAGCACTGACCTTTGTTATCACAAAAATATGCAAGAGCACCGTAAACGGCAAATGCTTTTGGAGAAAGATCTCTGTCAAAAATGTCAAGCGGAAGGATGAAAAAATCTCCGCGCTTGTATTCATATTCGGGTTTCTTAAATGTATGATTCATAGTTTAATTCCTTTCATAAATATATTTTTAAACAGAAAACGGGTAGGTAAAAATGTCAGTTAGTCTGACACAATACCTACCCGTTACTCACATGTTCACAGATGTGCGGATGCTATTTTACTACGCCGATACAGTTCCTATTATCGGCACTTTTATTATTGAATTTTCATATTTTTTAGTGTCTGTGCAAAGCATAATATCTTGCTTACAACATTTGCAACGGATAATTAAATCTCCTGTGATTTCGGAATTATCTGTTATCAAAACAGCGGTAGTTGCATTCTTAATCTCTTTGCTCCTGACCTGTAATAAAGTGCTGCCGCAGGCAGGGCACTTGATTCTCGGACGATAACTTTTCATATTATTCATTTTCTTAATTTCTTGATATCCTCCACGTCTTTTATTACGCTTTTGAGAACGCCTTGTACGGTGCAGTAAGGATAGCGCATATCCTCCATGTTTTTATTCTCGGGATGAAGAATAATTTCATTATTCTTTTTATCAAAATATATTGTCTTTAAGGTGTTCGTATTATCGGGTGTAAGAGCGACAACAATATCGCCGTCAACTGCGCTTGACTGTTTTTTTATGACAAGCAAATCACCGTCATATATACCAATGTCAATCATGGATTCTCCGCTTGCACGGAGCAGATAAAAATTGCCTTTACCGAAAACAGAAACGGGTAGCTGTACGATTTCCTGTATTTCTTCAAACTCTTCTTCGGGAGAGCCGCAGGGGATACTTCCGACTAACGCAGCGCTTGAAAATTCAGCGTTCACCTTATTTGTTTTCTCGGTATGAATACTTCCGTTTTCATAATCGATCATACCTTTTTCACGCATCTCAACGAGATAACGGTAAGCGGTATTTCTTGTGATGCCGAATTCTTCGCCTATGCAAATACAGGAAGGGGACTGATTATGTTTAAGATAATATCCTTCGCAAAAATCTTTTATCCTTTGCATCAAGCCCATGTCTTTGCTTCTCATAAATTCATCTCCGAATCTTAACGAATACACAATGTATCGGATATCAAATACAATATATCATATCCCAAAAACTTTGTCAAGACCTTTTTACTTTTTTATAATTCCTTTCAGATTTATATGGTGATATTTGTAAAAAGGATTTGGTCTAAACCTATATTAATTGTATTTCATCCGTTCAGTATTTCTCGGATGGGGTAACGGTTGTTTTGAAGATTTCTATCGTCTACAAACGAGTTTTGCAAAAAGCCGAGTCCTGAAACCCTTGAAAACACTCACATCTAAAATTACAAAAACTTGTAAAAACGCTCAAAAACGCTTCATAGACTTTTTGCGAATTTTTTCTTTAAATTGCACGATTTTTGTATTCCTCTGAAACGGGCTTTTAATAGTTCTGTGTAAAGATTTTGTATATGGGCAACGAATAGAAAAACTGTAATTTGTGAAAAACTCTATCGGCAAAAAATAAAATCATTATATATTTATCGTTGATATTTTGCCGATAATGTGTTACAATGTTTTTGGGTGATAATAATGAATTATATTTCTGTAGCAATCGCTGCTGATAACTGGGGAATCTCTAAAAGAAGCGTCAGAAATTACTGCGCCGCCGGCAGAGTTGAAGGAGCCATTCTCAAAGGCAAAACATGGCTAATTCCCGAATCGGCGAAAAAACCGCAACGCACAAATAAATCCGTTAAAAACAATCCTCTTCTTTTTGCGCTTCAGGAGCAGAAGGCAAATTCAATTAAAGGCGGCATTTATCATAAGATCCAGATTGAGCTGACCTATAATTCAAATCATATGGAAGGCAGCAAGCTCACGCACGATCAAACACGGTATATCTACGAAACGAATACTATCGGTATTGAAAATTCTGCAGTTAACGTTGACGATATCGTTGAGACCGTCAATCATTTCAGTTGTATTGATAAGATAATTGACAAAGCAAATACTGCGATAACGGAAAATCTTATTAAGGAGCTTCATCAGATACTGAAAACGGGAACTGCCGACAGTAAAAAAGATTGGTTTGCAGTCGGCGACTATAAGAAACTTCCTAACGAAGTAGGAGGTATGGAAACCGCCGCACCGGAAGATGTACACGAAAAAATCGCATCGCTGCTTGAAAAATATAACTGCAGTGAAAATAAAACGCTTGAAGAGATTATAGCTTTTCATGTTGAATTTGAAAGAATTCATCCGTTTCAGGACGGGAACGGCAGGGTGGGAAGACTTCTGTTATTCAAGGAGTGCCTGAAAAACAATATCGTTCCGTTTATTATAGACGAAGATCTGAAGCTTTTTTATTACAGAGGTTTAAAAGAATGGTCTGTTGAGAAAGGCTTTTTGATTGATACCTGTCTTACGGCACAGGACAGATTCAAAAAGTATTTGGATTACTTCCGTATCGAATACTAAAATTCGTGTTTATTAACGACCATTTAACGACCATTTAACGACCATTTATGAACGGAAAGCCGTAGCAAAAGAGAGCGCCAGTTGAATAACCCAGCAATAAAAAGGATAATAAAAACGGCTAAAAACCGCTATATATCACTATTTTAACCTTCCCAGCGCAGTTTCGTAAACGGCAGGTCATAGCAGCAAAAACGCAAAAATTTAATAATTCGCTACTGTGGCTCAGTTGGTAGAGCAGCGCATTCGTAATGCGCAGGCCGTCGGTTCGAGTCCGACCAGTAGCTCCAGGGCTTCCTTCTCGGAAGCCTTTATTTATGCGGTTTTACGCCGCTTTTCATTTTCAAATTTGAGAAAAATCAAGACCGAAAAATTAAAATTATTCAGCCGAATTTCTCACCATAAAAAATAATCTCATCCCGAAACTTTCAGGATGAGATTTTTCAGTAACTCGCTCAAGACCATCTAATGACCATTTATGAAAATATTTATAAATAAATGATTTCAATATTTTCCTTTTCGGCATATTTATATGTGTTATAAGCGCCGCCGTGTTCTCTGCGGATATATGTGATTATGTAATCGGAATTTTCAACCATCCATTTGTTGCGAACGGTTATCATCGCTTTGTAATGCGCCGCATCTGATTCGGCAGGGATAAGCAGTTCGTCATACATATCTGCATAGTAGTCTTTATGGTTTTCAATAGTGGAATTCATTTTGGGCACAACGAGGATGAGCTTAACGTCTTTATGGCTTTGCTTTACCGTCCTGACTGCGCTCGCGCTCATAGCGTCGAACCTGCCGTGATTACCGACATAGAAGGTGCTAACGCCTTTATTATCAACTAAGTCCGTTACAACTGTTATCAGTTCGCTTTTTAGCGTGTCGGGTGCAGTGCTGTGCCCTGCGAACGTGCAACACTTGCTCATTTACTGTGCGCTTTTTCTTAGGTTACACTCTGTGCAGAGCATTTGACCGTTTTCAAGCGTAGTTCTTCCGCCTTTTGACCAAGCGACAATATGGTCGCCGTGCATTTCGCTATATTCTTTTGTTTTGCCGCATATAGTGCACTTGTGATTTTGGCGCTCGTACATAATTAGCTTATCACTCTCGGGGAAGGCACGCATTGATACGGCGCGTTCATTTCCTGTAATCAGATATTCATATACGCCCCTGTTCCTTGAAATATCGGGATTTGCAAATAATTCCCTTATTCTTTCTTCCATTTCGTCGGGGTCGTAATCGTTGTCTTTATATTTGTTGTAGAACTTGCCCCAATCAATACCTTTCATCTGACTTCTCTTATGGGGGAAAAGCTTTTCAACCCATTCAATAACGTCTCTGAAATATTCCCAAAGTTCTTTTGCATCGCTGTCGTGCATATGGCGCGCCATATATTCCGTTATGTCTATTCCGTCCCTGTCGGCTATCCACGATAACGCCGTCTGAAAATAATCCTGCCTTATGGTTGAACCCGTCATATAATCTTCTGCAAGGCGGTAAGCAGGGCAGCCGCTTTTAGAGAAATACCTTTTGGCATCAGAAGTCCAGGAACCTGCGTAAACAGCATTCCGTAATTCCTGGTCTGTAAGCTCTTCGCCTGCAATGTTGATTATCTTAAACCATTCGAGCTTTTCACTCTCTGTTCCCGTGCAGATATAAACATAAAGTTCATAGTTGAGTATTTCTTTGCGTACGTCCTCGGGAAGATTATCAAAAAGCATACCGTCAACGGAAAAGTTTCCGTCAAGGTATTCGCAAATTGAAATGGTGCGCTGCTGTCCGTCGAGCATTTCAAAGGTACCGTCCTCATTTTTACTCCAATAAAAAACGTTGAGGGGAAAACCTTTTTTGACGGTTCTGATAACTTCGTTACGCTGCTCATCCTTATAAACAAATTCGCGCTGATATTTAGGACGGATATTCAACTTTTCGTCATATCCTATAACGCCTTCTTCATCGGCGTTGAAATAACCTTCATAAAGCTCGGATACTTTGATTTTTGTTTCTTCTATTCTCATTTTCTCGGCTCCTCGGGGTGTTTATTGCGGATAATCATTCGTGAATAAGGTTTCTTTAATTTGCCATTTTTATCCCTGAAAATAGGGTTTCCTCTTCTAAACGATTTGTTTTCTCTAAATAATTCTGCACATTCTTCTTCTGTTAAATTATCGCTAAATCCAATGCTTCTTCCTAAAGAACTCTCCGCTAATCCTATTATCTCGAATTGTTCAGGATTGTATTTTCTCAAAAAACTATCCGGTACACCCATTTTTCCCTTATAATCACAAGGAATATCAACAATTGTGCCAACATCGATCGCATCGTAGTTTATATATTTCGGATAGTTATCAGGATTGTATTTTTTTATCATAATTAATTCTTCGTGCCTTTTAGGGTTATCCAAATTTGTAAACCACAAACAACCTTTTACAAATGCGTACTTTATGCCGTCAATAACCTTTCCCGTTTTTTCTGTCAATTCATATGTATCTGGTACTCTAAAATATCTATTACTGCTATCCATCGTGATCCCCAGCCACACTTTGTTTTCTTTAATCAAGGGAAATACTTCTTTATAATGAATAGCATTAAGACTTCCAATAATTAGAAAACTTTTTTCGTACTGAATTAGTTGAGAAATATACTCAATAAACAAGGAAAACGGAGGGTTAGTTACTACGATATCAGCCTCTTTTAAAAATTCTATACATTCTTTAGAACGAAAATCGCCATCGCCTTTAAGTTCCGTCAATTCGTTCTCGCCGGATTTAAACAGCTCTGCAACGTCAAACATATCAATAGCACCGTCGCCCGTTTTGTCATAAACGGTAGTAACTACGGCTTTATATGGTTTGTTTTCTTCTTCTGTTTCTACAATGTCAAACAAAGACAGTTGTGTATTGGCTATGGGAGAACCCGTATAGCAGGTGCATATAAGTTTTTTGAGTCCAAGTCGATTAAAATTGAGAACAAAATATTTAAAAAAGTTACTTTCAAAAGGGTCATCGCAGTTACAAAATACGGTTTTGTTTTTGAAGTGTTTTCTGTAATACCGCATTTCTTTTTCAATATCGGTCAACTGTGTATAGAATTCGTCTTTTTTACCTTGCTTTGCAGCATTTAAGTCTTTATTCCCAGCCATTTTTCATCACTCCCGATAAAATAAAAAGCGCACAGCGAAGCCGTGCGCAAAAAACGCTTAACTCACTGGTGACCAAACCAATTTAACAACTGCACTACGAATGCACGCTATTAAAGAGTAAGCATTTTTATCGAGTTTGATAAAAATAGCATTACCCGTAGTGCAAAAACTATTAAATTGGTTTGGTCGCCTTTATTTTACCAAAAATGAGCGGAGTAGTCAACAAAAAACAGACCGAACGCTTCGGTCTGTAATCAGATTATGCTGCAAACTTTATTTTCCTGCCGTTGTTTAGATTTTTTATCGGGAATATGTCACGTTTTCGGCGGAAAGCTCGCCGTATATGTAATTAAGGTCAAGATAGGAGCCCGATTTAATTAGATTGTTAGGGC
>CALCYI010000045.1 GCA_937907605.1 uncultured Clostridia bacterium
GGCGGCCCTTTTAGGGCCTGTGCAAACCACCAGTTCAACTGGTGGTTATGATTTATCAGAAGTATTATTTTAAAAACGGAATGCGTGCGGCGAGAACCCTCGTGACAGGGTTGCCGTTTGCCAGACGTCGCAGCTTACATAGCAGCGTGTGCCGCTTGCTGTAACGCAATAGCGCTTTGGCTGGCGTCACATTCTTGCAAAGGCGCTGAAAAGCTTCAGCAGCGACAGTTTTTTTTGCGGGATGTCGTAGCTGGGCGTTTCCCATAACCGCTTCTTCAGTGTCGCGCGGTATAAAGTACAACGCTTCGCTGACACCATCAAACAGCGCTTGTCCCTTTTCGGTATTAATCAGGACGGCGTTGATCCCTTTTGCGACTTGTGAACGGTCGATTTCTTCGGCGTGCAGTCCCCAGAAATCGCCGAGGGTAATATCGGATACACGCTGAGATGTAGCATAGCTGCAGGAGTAGCAGTTCTCCCTAAAAATGTTTCCTTCTAAAAACGCCGTTAAATATTCGTCGTGGCGCCACTGCCTTGACAGTATTGCTTTTCCGTTTTCATAGTAGCTGAGCGCATAGTCGTTCCCGTTGCGAAACGTCGCGTTATCTGCTGAGGCAAAGTGCTTTTTCAGCACGGCTTGAGAGTAAGATAAAAACGTTTTTTCCGTCGGAACGCCGTGGCAGACGATATCAACCGTCACGAGATTTCCGTAAGTCTTGCCGCGAAGGAACCCCAGCAGCCCTGCAACCTGACATGGCGTTCCGATAAAAAGTACTGCCTTTCCGTTTTCGAGGTCCTCTTTTACGGAATTAAGCTGAAAGTTTACGTGGCTGTGTACATATTTTGAGCCCTGCAGCGACGGCAGCTGCTCCGCTTTGTTGCAACGGATAAAGGCTGTTTTCAGATCGCCACCCATGGCGCTGCCGTATACTACGCCTCCGCAGCAAATAGTATGCGCCGCCAGAAGAGCCGTAACTCCGCCTGAAGCTGAGGTGTTATGGATTTCTTCCGTCAAAGCGTAAGCGGCATACGTTTTTTTAGGCTGTCGGAAATCCGGCGGCGTACACGACGGACAAACCGAACGGCAAATATCGCAGTGGATACACCTTTCATTGTCAATCACAGGATAGAGCGCAGAATACTTGTCCTCCGCCATGGAAATACACGCCTGAGGACAGCTGTTTATACAAGCATAGCATGCGGTACAATCCTGTTTTTTACATATCTCAAACATTATTTAGTCACGTTCCTGTCAAGGTATTCCTTTGAGTGTTTAATAAACGGAGCCAGCAGCCTATGTGCTTCATCAAAGTCAATCGGAGTCGCTACTGCGGCGGCTGCGTCCTCAGCGCAGCTTACAATGCGGTTTTCAAGCTTAAGCTTTTTCAGCAAGAAGGAAATGCGGCTGTTCTGGTTAAAAGGATCCCGTTCGCTGTGCTTATATATAACACAGAACGGAATTCGGAAAATCAGACAGAAGCATACGGCGTGAAAGGAGTCTGTCACAGTAAAAGAGGCGTTTTTTACCAGCGATAAAAATTCTGCAGGACCCGCGGCAATATCCTCCTCGGTGCTACGCTGCAGAGCCGGCTTTGAGGAAGGTAAGGTGTGGGACGGTAATTCTAACAAACGGCTTACCGTATCAAACACGGTTTCATGCACAGGAGAGTCACCGAGATAATAGTTAAGAATATAGTTACCCTCTTTATACAGTGGAACGTCTGCCGTAAAGGCTTCCCAACGCTCCGCGCTAAGCAGAAAAACAGGGTCGCAGACAACGTCCACCGGCTTTTGATACAGCTTTTCCAGCGCCTGACGACAGGTTTCCTCCCTTAAAGAAACCGCGTTAAAGTCTTTTAGATAATCGCGTATATACTTTTCGGCATATCGCGGAATATAGTTAACCCCCATACTCGCGGCGTAAGAAATCTTCGGTACGCCGTGAACAAAATCCAGGTAGAAAACGCGGTTGAGAATACGGGGATTCCAGATTTGGTCTGAGCCGCATACAAACAAATCGTAATTATTTACGCACTCCTCAAGCGAGCTTATATCGCAAAGCGGTTGTGTAAAGGCGAGCTGCTGAAGGAACGAATGAAAGCGATTCTTTTTTATTTGCAGCGCATCGGGATATTGGGATTTAATATTTTCCGTTATATTCGGTTGCGGCTTGCGAAGCTTTTTAAGCGCCGTCTGCATAACACGGTAGGCGAGGTGGTCGCCAAGCGTTTCTCTTTTACTGACGGAATGAGCCTCCTGCGGAAGATAGTTGATTATTTCGGTTTGTGCTCCACAGTTTGTCGTGAGGTAGTCTGAAAGCGCGGTAAGCTGCAGCACAGTGCCGTAGTTTTCATTATTAAACCACGTGAGCAGAGCAATTTTCATATAATCACCGCCTTGGTCTATATTCACGCGTAAAATTTGTCTGTTGGGTTTTTATTTGTTTTTGTAAATAATTGCTTCTCTTTCGGGGCCGTTGCTTACCATAGTGATATTGCAGCCCATTTCGTTTTCAATGAATTCGACGTAGTCGCGGGTTTCCTGTGGTAGCTTGTCGTAGTCCCTGATGCCCCTTATGTCGCAGTGCCAGCCCTTAAAGGTTTTGAGAACGGGCTTTGCTTTTTTGAGGTCGGGCGTGGTCGGGAAGTCCTTAGTAATTTTTCCGTCAATGTCGTAGGCAACGCATACCTTGATTTCCTCAAGGTATGAAAGACAGTCAAGCGCGGTCATAACAACCTGGGTTGCGCCCTGACATTCAATGCCGTATTTTGAGGCGACGCAGTCGAACCAGCCGACTCTTCTCGGTCTGCCCGTGGTTGCGCCGAACTCGCCCTTGTCGCCGCCGTGGATACGAAGCTCCTGCGCCTCGTCGCCGAAGATTTCGGATACGAATTCGCCAGCGCCCACCGCGGAGGAATATGCCTTTGTAACTACCACGATATCCTCGATTTTGTGCGGCGGAATACCTGCGCCAACCGCGCCGTAGCCCGCGAGCGTTGAAGAAGAGGTAACCATAGGATAAATACCGAAATCGGGGTCCTTAAGCGTACCGAGCTGACCTTCAAGGAGAATATTCTTGCCCTCCTTCATCGCTTCGGCGAGATACTTGTGCGTATCGCATACGTAAGGCGCAATCTTTTCCCTGTACTCCATACAGGTATTGTAGAGCTCCTCCTCGCTGAGCAGCGGCTTGTGATAAACATGCTCAAGCGTGAGGTTTTTAAGCGTGCAGATGTTCTTAAGCTTCGCCCTTAAGGTTTCGTCGTCGAAAAGCTCGTTGACCTGTATGCCGATTTTTGAATATTTATCCGAGAAGAACGGCGCGATACCGCTCTTTGTGGAGCCGAAGGCGTTTTTGCCGAGGCGTTCCTCCTCGTATTCGTCAAGCTTGATGTGATAGGGCATTAAAATCTGCGCCCTGTCGGACACGAGGAGCTTCGGGTTAAGCCCCGCAGCCCGCACCTGCTCAAGCTCGTTAATGAATTTGTTGATATCAAGCGCAACGCCGTTGCCGATAATGCAGGTCGTGTGTTCGTAGCATACGCCGCTCGGCATAAGATGGAGCGCGAAACGCCCGTGCTCGTTAATTATTGTGTGACCTGCGTTTGCGCCGCCCTGGAAGCGTATAACGATATCGCTCTTTTCGGCGAACATATCGGTAATTTTGCCCTTGCCTTCGTCGCCCCAGTTGGCTCCTACGATAGCTCTAACCATATTCGTTCTCCTTAACTTATTGATATTTATAAAACGTTTTATTTGTGGCGACTACCGCCGGGCGGTGCCCTGAATTTTGTTCACGGCACAAATGCCACTCCAAAATTCAGACCGCTACGAAGCTCTTATTGCTCCCTTCATCTCGCACCGCGAGCGGTCGCAAACGAGCCGTCGCCCCAATTAGCGCCGACTATTGCTCTAACCATAGTTGTTACTCCTTAAACCTTAAAGCTTAAATCTTAAACCTATTAATGATGGAACAGCCTGATTCCCGTCATTGTCATCGCGATTCCGTATTTGTCGCAGCACCCGATAACCTCGTTGTCGCGTACGGAGCCGCCCGGCTGCGCGATATACTTAACGCCTGACTTAACCGCTCTTTCAATATTGTCTTCAAACGGGAAGAACGCGTCGGAGCCGAGCGCAACGTTATCCATATTTTTATGCCACTCAGCCTTCTCCTCAGCGGTGAACGGCTCGGGCTTAACGGTGAAGTATCTCTGCCATACGCCGTCCTTGAGGAGCTCCTCGTAATCGTCGGAGATGTAGAGGTCGATTGCGTTATCCGCGTCGCACTTCCTTACGCCCTCCATAAACGGGAGGCTCAGTACCTTTTCGTTCCTTCTCAGCCAGAGCATATCCGCCTTGCTGCCTGCCATTCTCGTACAGAGAATTCGGCTCTGCTGGCCTGCGCCTACGCCAAGCGTCTGGCCGCCCTGAGCGTAAACGACGGAGTTTGACTGAGTGTATTTAAGCGTAATCATTGAGATTAAAAGGTCGATTTTAGCGATTTCGGGGATTTCCTTAACCTTCGTCGGCATATCGTCGAAAAGGCTCATAGTGATTTTTGCGTTATTGCGCTTCTGCTCAAACTTAATGCCGAAAACCTGCTTCGTTTCCATCTCCTCGGGCACAAAGTCAGGGTCGATTTTGATTACGAGATAACCGCCGCGGCGCTTGGTCTTTAAGATTTCGAGCGCTTCGTCGGTATAATCGGGGGCTATAATGCCGTCGCTTACCTCTTTTAAGAGGAATTTAGCAACAGAAGCGTCGCAGGTATCCGAAAGTGCGGCGAAATCGCCGAAGGAGGACTGTCTGTCGCAGCTCCTCGCCCTTGCGTAAGCAACGCCTATCGGGGAGAGCTCAAGCCCGTCGGGAACCATACATACCCTGCGGTCAATATCGGAGAGCGGCTGCGCTACCGCCGCGCCCGCGGGGGACACGTGCTTGAAGGAAGCGGCGCTCGGGAGTCCCGTAGCCTCTTTGAGCTCCTTAACGAGCTGCCAGGAATTGAACGCGTCGAGCAGATTGATATAGCCCGCGGCTCCGTTTAATATCTCAAACGGAAGCTCCTTGCCGTCCATATGGATACGGGCGGGGTTCTGGTTGGGGTTACAGCCGTACTTAAGCTTGTACTCAGTCATAGTTCTGTCCTCCGAATCACTATATTTTGTGTATATTATTCTTTTGCCTACAATATTTTACAATACTTCGTTGAAAATTGCAATATATCTTGATATAATAAATTATGTTAAGAATAACAAAGTTGGTGGTAAAATGACGGGAATTTTAGTAGTAAATGCCTATCTTAAAAGTGAAAAGTTTGACGCTCTGCACGCTCACCTTGTTAAAACCGCGGCGGAGTGCAAAATTGAGCTTAAAGTAAAAACTAACGAGGAAAAGCTTTTCGACTCTGAGCGCGCGGACTTCGTGCTTTTCTGGGACAAGGATACGGCGCTCGCAAGGCTGCTTGAAAAAAGGGGAATTCCCGTTTTTAACAGCGCCCGCGCGATTGAGCTATGCGACGACAAGGGAAAGACCTATACCGAGCTTTACGGCGTTGTGCCTCAGCCCGAAACGCTTATAGCTCCGCTCTCGTTTTTTGATACGGATTATTCTGAATTTATCTCAAAAGCGTGTGAAAGGCTCGGACTTCCGCTCGTTTTTAAGGAGCGCAGCGGCTCCTTCGGAGAGCAGGTTTACCTGTGTAATACTGCTGAGGATATTAAATCGCACGTAAACGGTAAGCCGTTTCTTTTGCAGGAATATATTGAAAACTCGGCGGGAGAGGATATAAGGCTTGAGGTAGTCGGAGGCAGGGTTGTAGCCGCAATGAAGCGTAAAAACCCCGACGATTTCCGCTCGAACATCACTAACGGCGGAACGGCTGAGCCGTACGAGCCGTCGGATATCGAAAAGGACACCGCGATAAAAGCCTGCGCGGCGCTCGGGCTTGCTTTCGGCGGAGTTGACATTCTTAAAAACGGCGCAGTCTGCGAGGTTAACTCAAATGCGCATATTATAAACCTGATGAATATTACGGGCGTTGACGTTGCCCCGAGGATATTTGAGTACATACTTGGTAAGATATGAGACCTATACTGATTTATTCAAAAAAAGAAGCGGAGCGTAACGCCTTTGCCGTAAATAAAATATGCTCACTGCTCGGCGCGGAGCTTAAAACGCCCGATTATGACGGCGGAGCGGAGTTTGTAATAAACCGAAGCAACGACTTTCGGGTAGCAGAGCGCTTTGAAAAGAGGGGGATACGCGTTTTTAACCCCTCTGAGTTTTCATACCTTGCTAACGATAAGCAGCGCTGCTACGATTTTATGGAGCAAAACGGGATTGAGATTATGCCCACGCGCTATAAAACGCCGCCCTTTGTTAAAAAGCCGAGGGACGGACACGGCGGACGGGGCGTAATTATGTGTAATTTTGAGGACGACTACGACGAAAACACCGTGTGCCAGAAGCCCGCTTCGGACTTGGGGCGCGACCTTAGGGTTTGGGTTATCGGCGGCGAAATCGTCGCTTCAATGCTCCGCGTGAGCAATACCGACTTCCGCTCAAATTTCTGCCTCGGCGGAAAGGCGCTCTCGTATGAACTGTCGGAGGGCGAAGTTACACTTATAAAAAAAATAATCTCCCTTGTTAAAGGAGATTACTACGGGATTGATTTTGTTTTTGATAGCGGGAAAGCCGTGTTTAACGAGCTTGAGGATACCGTCGGCGCGCGTATGCTCTACGAAAAGGGCGATATCGACATTCTCGCGCTGTACTGCGAATATATCAAAAATCAGCTTAAAATAAAATAGGTCGCCGCGGCGTATACGGTGGAAAGCATAACGAGCACATTTGCAACGGCGCTCGTTTTTCCTTTTATCATACGGATAAGAATACCGAGCGCGGTAAAGACGAGAGCAGCCCAGGAGATTATTATCCTCTCTGCATATTCCAACGAAGCGGGCAGGGAGGTCGCGCTTATAAAGGTCACGAGCAGTGAGAGCGCGCATGCGAGCCAGAAGAATATTATATGCACCCTTTCGTCGCCCTTAGGCTTAAACATAAAGAAGGATGTGACGATAAAGGAAAACACGATAACGATATATAAAATAAAAAGTGGTGAAAGTGCCATGGTAATCTCCTAAAATTCAGTGATTGATATTTCTCCGCTTGTGAGCGTGATTTCCTCTCCGCTCTCAAGCCTTACCATAAGCCCGCAGCTTTCGTCAACTCCGAGCGCTAAGCCGTGCAGGGTCCCGCCGTTTTTTATGAAAGTAATTCTCTTGCCCGTTAGGAGCAGCCGGCTCCTGTATTCTTCAATAAAATCGGGATATGAGCAGTCCTTAAGGGATAAAAGCTGATTCGTTATTTCGGCAACGAGGGCGTTCGTATCCCCGTAGCCGAGCGCGCCCGCGCGCTTAATATCCTTAGGAAAGACCGAGGTCGTGAGGTTAATCCCGATACCGATAATAACGAAATCCCCAAATCTCTCACAGAGTATTCCGCAGACCTTTCTATTTTCAACGTAGATATCGTTAACCCATTTTATCCTCGGGCGTGCGCTCCCGAGACTCTCTATCGCCCTGCACACCGCAACCGCAGCGGCGGAGGTAATCGAAAGGAAGCTTCCGCTATTCTCATTAACGGGCAGGCAGAGCGTCATATATACCCCCGTGTCCTTCGGGGAATAAAAGCTTTTGCCCTGACGGCCGCGCCCCGCGGTCTGCTCCCTCGCCGCAATAAGAAGCGGAGCGCTCCTGCCGTTTTCAAGCTCGCGCTTCGCTTCGTTATTGGTTGAGTCCGTCGTATCAAGACAGATTATTTCAAGACCTTCCTTAAGTCTTTTTTTAATTTTACGTTCGCTCAGTTTTCCTCTCATAATGCTATTTTGAGCCGTAGCTGATGTCGATTGAGCTGACTTCGCTTTCCTCATACGCCTTGTCAAAGAGGATAGTGAGCTCTGTAGAGTTATCGTTGAGCTTCGCGGAGTACGAGATTTCGTATTCGTTATCGCCTCCGCGGTTAATCGTTACGGAGTAATCGCCGCTTTTCACCGCGTCGGCTTTGAAGGCGCAGCCGTCTGCGGCAGTAATAACAAGCGTGTTTTTGCGCAGCACGAGGCTCTTGATATATTTAATATCCGTCTCCACGCTGCCCAAATCCTGTGTATCCTCCATAAGCGTTGAATCAAGGTCAAACGCGTATTTCATCCACTGAATCTGCTTGGGCTCCTTGGGAGAGAAGGAGTTGTTGCGCTTGAATTCCCAGTTACCCTGTGCCTGAGTCCTCGGGTCTGCGATACGGTATGCCTTATCGGGCGCGAAGTACATCGACTTTTTTGCTATGGTAAAGCTGTTTTTTTCGGTAATGTCAAGACCGAAGCGGACTTTGCCGAGGCGCTGACTGTAATTAACGTCCTTGTAATATACGAGCACCTCAACCTCGGCGTTAATATCGTCGCCGTCAACGGTGAAAATACCCTTTGTCATAGTCCAGTTGTTAATCTCAAGATAGCTTCCCGTTTCACCCTGAAGCGCTCTCGCAAAGGCAACGCTTGGCGCGCTTAACAACAAGCCCGAGTCCGCATTGTAGTTAATGTCCGTGCGTTTCGTCGCCATAGCGAACTGGAGGAACTTTTTATTTGATTTAAGCTGAGTCAGCTCCTCAACAATGCTCTTATCAAGCACGCTGTGCCAGGTTTCCTGAGAAATCAGAAGAACGTTGAAGTCGCTCTCCTCCTTGTCAACGGGGTTGAGCACGTATAAATCATAGACCTTTTCCTTCGTGCTCTCCTCCGTTCCCGCCTCACAGCGGATTATTATCTCCTTAACGGAGTCGCCGTCAAAGTCGCTGCAATAGATTTTCGGCGCCTCCTGAGCGTTCAGCATGCTCGTCCAGTTTTCAAACGGAAATTCCTTCTTGTCATGCCTGAGAATTATGGTCTTTCCGCTTTTGTAAAGCGTGATTTTCTGTTTTTTCAGCCTTGCAAGCTCGGTACGGGAGGCGTAAAGCTCGCTTGCCGGCGCTTTGCTGACGGTGGTAACAAAGCCGGAGGTGGTTTCACCAAGCGGGTTTATCGGGAGCTTTCCGTTAAAGTAATAGTAAACTCCGAATACGGTCGCAACCGCAAGCACCGCCGTTAAAAGAATTCTGAAAAAATATTTCATAATTATCCTTTGATTTTAAACTTGTGTTTTTGTCCGTCTATAATCTGATAGCAGGAGCTCGTTGCAAGGCGGAAAATCGGCATATCGTTTTTAAGGGAGTCGGAATATACGTCTACAACCCTATATTCGTCGCTCGGGTATTCCAAAAGAAAACGCCTTACCTTTTCCTCGCCCCTGCAGTTTTCGCCGATAATCCTGCCTGTTTTTTCATCGTGTTCTGTACAGATAAGTCCCTCAAAGCCCGCTCTTTTTTGTATCTCACGGAGAAGGAAATCGGGGCTAGCGCTGATTATTACCGCCTTGCGCGGTCTGTCCTTAAACCAAGGGAAAAGCAGCCCTTCGCGCCTGTCCCAGAAGCTCTTTATAGCTTTGTCGCGCGGAATAAGCGGCATAAAGGAAAAGCAAATTTTTTAAAGCCTTTCCAGCTAATTATTCCTGCCGCGCCGAGCAGCGCCGCAATCCCCACGGGCAGCAGAAAGAGCGCGCACCACGGATAGTGAATACAGCAGTAAAAGGCGAACTTTGTGCCCGTATCAAAGGGCACGAGCGTCCTGTCAAAATCGTAAATATCAATTTCCTGCATTATACAAGGCTTTCGTCAAAGGAAATCGTGATTTCCTTGTCGCTTTCGAAATGCGTATATTTCACGCCCGCGGCATCGAACATCTTTTTACTTGCCTGTGTTGCGGGAGTGTCTGCGTACTTGTCGGATATGTAGATAACCTCTTTAATACCGCTCTGGATAACCGCCTTTGCGCATTCGTTACAGGGGAAGAGCGCTACGTAAATCTTTGCGCCCCTTAAATCCTGTCCGCCAGCGTTGAGTATAGCGTTGAGCTCCGCATGGCATACGAAGGGGTATTTTGTGTCGTTTGAGCTTTCGGCGTTCCTCTCCCAAGGGAACTCGTCGTCGCTGCAGCCCCTGGGGAAGCCGTTATAGCCCACCGCCATAATTTTATTATCGCCTGATACTATGCAGGCGCCTACCTGAGTGCTCGGGTCCTTGCTCCTCATTGAAGCAAGGAGCGAAACGCCCATAAAGTATTCGTCCCATGAAATATAACCTTCTCTTTTCGGCATATTGATACTCCTTATTTAATCACGTTTATAAAATCGTCAAGCTCTGGCGCTTCAATATCCTCAACCCTGCCAAGATCGACAAGCTTTGCGTTTTCAGGGTCTATCGGGAGCTTTGCAAGCACGGGAACGCCGAGCTCATCGGCAGTCTCGTCAATTTTAGACTCGCCGAAAATGCTGTGCCTCTTTTTGCAGTCGGGACATTCAAAGTAGCTCATATTCTCAACTATTCCGAGCACGGGAACGTTCATAAGCTTCGCCATATTGAACGCTTTATTAACTATCATCTTAACGAGGTCCTGCGGAGTCGTAACGATAACGATACCGTCAACGGGCAGGGACTGGAATACCGTGAGGGCAACGTCGCCCGTCCCGGGAGGCATATCCACGAAGAGATAGTCAAGCTCGCCCCAGGCAACGTCGCTCCAGAACTGCTGAATAACTCCGCTGATAACGGGACCTCTCCATACTACGGGAGCGTTAACGTCCTCAAGCAGCAGGTTAATGCTCATAAGCTTAATGCCGCTGTCGGTAACTGTTGGAAGAAGCCCTCTCTCGTCCTGGAGCGCCCTGCTCGTAATGCCGAAGGATTTCGGTACGGAAGGACCTGTTATATCCGCGTCGAGTATGCCGACCTTAAGCTCCGCCTTTTGCGCTTTAGCTGCAAGCAGGCAGGTAACGAGGCTCTTGCCAACGCCGCCCTTGCCCGACACAACGCCGATTACCTTTTTAATATCCGAATATTCGTTCATTGGCTTGAGGAAGCTGTTTTCCTCTTTTCTTTCCGAGCAGCTCTTTGAACAGCTTGAACAGTCGTGAGTACAAATACTCATAATGGAAACCTCCGCGGGAATAATATCAGTCGTAATTTCTGATAAGTGAGATGACCTTGCCGAGCACGGCGAGCTCCTTAACGATAATCGGCTCGTAGCTGTCGTTCTCGGGCTGAAGGCGGAAATGCCCCTTCTCTTTATAATATCTCTTGACCGTCGCCTCGTCCCCGATGAGCGCAACGATAATGTCGCCGTTTTCGGCAACGGGGGTCTGCTCAACGATAACTATATCGCCATCAAGGATACCTGCGTTCACCATGGAATCGCCCTTAACCCTGAGCGCAAAAAGGCTCCTACCGCGCTGGTCAATCGGGACGGGAATGTAGTCCTCAACGCTCTGCGCGGCTAAAATCGGCATACCCGCCGTGACTGTACCTATAAGCGGAACGTGGGTAGGTCTTATGCCGTTTTTGCATATTCTTATCGTCCTCTTGAGCTGTGAATCCCTCTCGATATATCCGAGGCTTTCAAGCGCGTTGAGGTTGTACTGAACGGTCGAGGTGGACTTAAGCCCAACCGCCGCGCCGATTTCCCTAACCGATGGGGCGAGCCCTCTCTCGTCAATAATCTCCTTGATGTAGTCAAATACCTTTTGCTGAGTTTTAGTAAGCCTTTCCAAAGCGTACACCTCACTTATATTTTGTACTCAATATAATATCATATTCAGGGCACTTTGTCAAACGTTCGTACTACTTTTGGCGCGCCTTTCAATTTTGAAAAAAACTCTTGACAATTTTATTATTATATTATATAATCTCACTTGCATTAAAAAACGGCTTTATAGCTCAGTTGGCTAGAGCATTCGGTTCATACCCGGAGTGTCACTGGTTCGAATCCAGTTAAAGCCACCAGAGGCCCGGTGGTCAAGCGGTTAAGACACCGCCCTTTCACGGCGGTAACACGGGTTCAAATCCCGTCCGGGTCACCACGATATAGCGATAGAAGGAAAATCCCTCTATCGCTTTATTTTTCGCCAAAAATGGCTCTATCACTGCGTTTGCGGCGTTTCATAAAAGTCGATACAAGTCGATACAGACCCTGTACAAATCGAAAAAACTTGGGTAGAAAACTTGGGTATTTGGGTATAATTTGGGTACTAATTTGGGTACTAAATTAAGTGAATCTTTCTTACAACGGCAATCTGTTTGTTATTCAAATCAGCGTTCTTTTTTCATTTTGTAGATGTCGCTCAAATGCATAATTTACATCTAAAATTACATCTGCTATACTGTCCAAAAAGGAGGTGCAAAAATGACATACTTCATATCAGACCTACACTTCGGTCACAGAAACATTTTAAGGTTTGATTGCCGCCCGTTCTCAACGATAGAGGAACACAATGAATATATCATCAACCAATGGAATGATGTAGTCGGCGTTGATGACGATGTTTGGATACTCGGCGATATAAGTTGGTATTCAGCATTGAAAACCGTAAACATTCTGAAAAGGCTGAACGGCAAAAAGCATTTGTGCGTTGGCAATCACGATAAGAAGCTCGTTAAGAGTGCTGACTTTCAACAGCAATTTGTTGAAATCGTTGACTACAAGGAAATATACTTCGGTGACGGCACAGGCGTAGTTCTTTGTCATTACCCTATCCCTTGTTACAATAAGCACTTCTACGGTTGGTATCATCTGTACGGTCATGTTCACGCTACTTTTGAATGGACTATGATAGAGGACTTTCAAAATCAAATGCGAGAGCAGCACCAAAAGAAAAGCCAGATGTATAATGTCGGTTGTATGATGAAATATATGAATTACCGACCAAGAACGCTTGAGGAAATCCTTGAAGCAAACAATTAAATATACCTATTAATATATACATAGCCACTTGTTTATGAAAATAAGCAGGTGGCTTTTTTTATTTCCAAAAGCAAGGAGGTGTTAATTTGAATAGTGAGCCAATGGAAATAAAAGATATTGACCTTACCCTTATTGATGACTTCCCAAACCATCCGTTTAAGGTTAAGGACGATGAGGAGATGTTGGAACTGGCAGACAGCGTTGCCAATAACGGTGTGCTTCTTCCTGCTCTTGTCAGACCAAAGGATAACGGCAGATTTGAAATGATTTCCGGTCATCGCCGTAAGCGAGCAAGCGAAATGGCAAACATACCTATAATAAAATGTATGGTATGCAACTATGACGATGATACGGCAGCAATTGTTATGGTGGATACCAATCTGCAGCAGCGAAAAAACATACCACCAAGCGAAAAAGGTTTTGCCTACAAAATCAAGTTAGAAGCATTAAAGCATCAGGGAAAGAAAATGATTTTAACTTCGGACCCACTGGGACCGAAGTCGGAAATGCGTTCTAATGAACAGCTTTCTCAAGACACAGGTGAAAGTGTTACACAGATAAAAAGATATATCCGCTTAACCAATCTTGTCCCCGAACTGCTTGAATTTGTTGATGAAGGCAAAATCGGTATGCGACCTGCGGTTGAAATGTCCTATCTTGACGAGGACGCTCAAAGAGATATTGTTGATTTCATTGATGAAAACGAGTGTTTCCCATCACACGCCCAAACAATTCAGTTACGAAGGCTATTTAATGATGGCAAACTTGACACGAATGTTATCAGCGAAATTCTCTCGGAAGAAAAAGGCAATCAGCACGAAAAGCTCGTTTTTCGTGGGGATAGAGTGAGAAAACTTTTGCCAAAGACCTTGCCTGCCGAAAGAACAGAAGAATATGTCTGCAAAGCGCTTGAATATTACAACCGCTTTTTGCAAAGGCAGAGAAGCCGTGATGAAAGGTAGTGTGGCTACAAATTTCACACACCCCTTTCTTACAATCTAACCCCATATATTAACCAACAATACTAACCGAAAGATAAGTATGTGTTAGTAATTAACTACACACATAAGGTCTTACAAAATAAAGAATAGGAGGTGGTTCCGATGGGCTAATTCGCATCTTTGTCTAAATCGGTTTTTGGTAGTACGATGTAGGCAAAGGAGGCGATTTATATGAAAAGAATCGTAGTAATTATTTTGCTTGTCTTTTCAATCATTCTTGTAAACGCAGAAAGGATTTCGGAATGGAAAGAAAAGGCTGTTCCTTCTTCGGCTGGTAATACAGAAATTACAGAGATTGAAACGGAAACCGCAGAGATTTCCACAACCGAGTTGACGACAGTTGAAAATTCAACAACGGAAGCAGAAACTACAACTTCCACAACCCAGAGTAGCGAGCCAGCAACAACAAAACCACAGACAACACAAAAGCAAACAACTACCAAACAGCACACTACCACTCAGCCTGCAACCACACAAAAGCAGAGTACAACAAAAAAGGAAACTACTACTGCAAAGGCAACCACAACGCAGAAGCAGACCACTACAAAGAAAGAAACGACAACAGCTGCCCCTACGGTTGACATTGCCTCTTTTGTGAGCTATGCAAAAAGCTACGGCAAGGGTTTAGGACTGAACTATGATTCCTCCGTTACGGAGTGTTGGGATAACCCCATTACAGTAACAAGCACTAACGGCGAATCAGCAAAAAGAGATATTAGGTCAAGGCTGAACCGATACAAAAATGTTGAGGAGTTTACCGATTTCAGCGTGTGGTACGAAAAACGCAGCGATGGTAAATATGACCTGTATATCGCCTACAATTAAAACTTAATATCTCACATAAGGCTACGGCACATCATTAAAACGGTGTGCCGTTTTTGTATTTTAAGAAAGAACGAGGTAAACAAATGAAACACAAATTCAAAAAGATTATCGCCTTGTTTTTGGCGGTACTCACTATTATTTCAACCTTATCTCTCGGCTTTACGGCGTTCGCTGCCACGAATGAGGTAGTGCAGATAAATATGCCGAGAGGAAATGATCCGGTTCAGAGTGGATGGGGACACGGTGCTCTTACCCTGCTCAACGGTTGGTCAATGGACTCAACCTCATTTACCACAGTTAAGGCTATTGACGATTATGACGGCAACGCTTGCTACTGTATTGAACCGGGCGTTGCACTTTACACAGGTGACCAATTATCAAAAGAAGCCGAAAGCTTTTGGGACAATTACCCCTCAAGGTACAACGATGCTATCGAGCCGGATACCATTAAACTCTTTATTGGACGCATTATGCAGTATGGTTATACCGGCGCAGTCAGCGTTAATTGGCAGAGTAATAACTCAGGCGGCGACAAATACGCAAAGTATTATGCAACCCAAATTCTCATTTGGGAAACCATAGTCGGCGAGCGTGATGAAAACTTTAAGAAAATCAACGCAACAACCAGCGGTAAAGACAATGTTAAGCAGGTTGTTCAGAGCAACCATCCGCTTCGCACTGAAATCTTGGATTATTACAATGACATTGTTACAAAGGTGCAAAACCACACAAAGACACCGAGTTTTACAGCCAAAACCAAGAGTAAAGCGCAGACAGTTGAGCTTACTTGGAACGGAAGTGAATATACTACAACACTTACCGATTCAAACGGTGTTCTTTCGGATTATTCTTTTAGCGGTTCGGGACTTACCTTTTCAAAAAGCGGAAACAAGCTTACAATTACTGCAACAACTGCACCTACAAGCGATGTAACAATCACAGCAAGTAAGGGCGCAAAGCGTAAGGGCGTTATCACTTGGACGGATGAAAAAATCGGTCCAAGCGGTAAAATTCAGGATATGGTAACCTACGGCGCAGAGGTTTCAGACCCCGTAAATGCGTATATCAAGGTTAAGGTTTCCTACGGCTCAGCAAAGATTGTAAAAACATCAGAGGACGGCGTGGTAAACAACATCAAATTCCACATTAAAGGCGGAAATATTGATAAGGACGTTACTACTAATGCAAGTGGTGAAATTCAGGTGGATAACCTAATCCCCGGCAAGTACACGGTTACGGAATATGCTATTGACCGTTATGAGCCGCAGTCCGCAAAAACCGTGACTGTTCAGGCAGGACAAACGGCAACCGTGTCCTTTGGTAATGTTCTCAAAAAGGGTGATTTGCAGATTACAAAGACCTGCGAGGACGGACTCGTTGAGGGTATCAAATTCCATTTAACAGGCACATCGCTTTCAGGTGCAAAGATTAACGAATATGCCACTACTAATTCAAGCGGCGTTGCTACCTTTAAGAATATCCTTATCGGTACGGGCTATGTCGTTGAGGAGGTTGATACGGCTATCCGTTATGTAATCCCCGACAGTCAGACCACCTCTATAAAGTGGAACGAGGTAACAAAAGCAAGCTTCACGAATAAGCTCAAAAAGTTCCGTGTTTCCGTTACCAAACAGGATAAGGAAAAGGTACACGCACAAGGCGACGCAACCCTTGCAGGAGCTGTCTACGGTATTTATGATAACGGCAGGCTCGTTGACACCTATACCACAGATGAAAACGGCGAATTTACCACATCGTATTATGTATGCGGCGACCATTGGACGATTAAGGAAATCAGTCCGAGTGAGGGATATTTGCTTGATAATACAGTCTATGATGTCGGCGCACAGGCAAGACTTTACACCGTTGAATACAATACCACATGCAATACGGTTAAAGAGCAGGTCATCAAGGGTAATATCTCAATTATCAAGCATAGCGATGACGGCTCAACGCAGATTGAAACGCCTGAACCCGAAGCAGAATTTCAGGTCTATTTTAAATCAGCAGGCTCATACGCAAACGCTAATGCAGACGAGCGAGATGTGCTTAACTGTAACGAGGACGGCTATGCTAAATCAAAGGATTTACCCTACGGTGTTTACACAGTTCATCAGACAAAGGGCGTTGAGGGTTCTGAATTTATGCAGGACTTTGATGTGTATATTGCCGAGAACGGCAAGACCTACAAATACCTGATTAACAATGCTCCGTTCAAAGCGTATCTGAAAATCACAAAAGTTGACAGAGAAACGGGCAAGGTTGTCCCGTATGCGGGTGCCGGTTTTGAAATCTATGATTCAAACGGCAAGAAGGTATCACAGACCTTCACTTATCCGAAAAAGACAACAATTGATGTGTTCTACACCAATTCAGAGGGCTATCTCATTACCCCTGAAAAGCTCGATTACGGCAAGGGTTATTCTCTTGTTGAGGTGCAGGCACCCTACGGCTATGTGCTTGACAGTACACCTATTAAGTTTAATGTCACCAGAGATAATTCAGAGCTTGAAGATGCTCTCACGCTCATTAAGGTAAAGCGTGATAATATCGCTCAGAAAGGTATTATTGAGGTAACGAAATCAGGTGAGGTATTTTCAAGCGTTGAGAACACGGATAATATCTACACGCCTATTTTTGAGGTACAGAACCTTAAAGGCGCTGTATATCAGGTATTTGCCGCAGAGGACATTAAAACGCCTGACGGAACACTCCGCTATCAGCAGGGCGAACAGGTTGACGAAATCACTACGGGAAATGACGGTATCGCTAAAACAAAGCAGCTATACCTCGGTAAGTACACCGTAGTTGAAAAGACTGCACCCGTTACTTTTGTCAACGCAAATCAGCAGTACGATGTTGAACTTGTCTATGCAGGACAGAATATCGCTGTAACAAGCACGGCTCTTTCTGTTTACAACGAAAGGCAGAAGGTTACAACCTCACTTTCAAAGGTTATGCAGACAGATGAAACCTACAAGCTCGGAATGAACGATGAAATTCTTTCCGTTCAGTTCGGTATTTATGCTGCCGAAGATATTAAGGCGGCTGACGGCTCAGTTATCCCTGCCGATGGTTTAATCACTATCGCCAATTGCGATAAGGACGGCAATATTACCTTTGATTGCGACCTGCCTATCGGCTTCAAGTGGTATGCAAAGGAAATTGCTACCGATAAGCACTATATTCTTTCCGATGAACAACATTTCTTTGATACAGAATATGCAGGACAGGAAACGGCAGTTATTGACATTAAACTCAATGACGGCGAGCCTATCGCTAATAACCTTATCTACGGCAAGGTAACGGGATACAAGATTGACCGTGAAACCGAAAAGCCGATTAAGGATGTTGTTTTCGGTATCTTTAAGGGCGATGAAACCGAATATACCGAAAAGACGGCGATTACAACCGCCACTACCGATGAAAACGGCGTATTTGAATTTTTCAATGTGCCTTTCGGTGCTTGGATTATTCGTGAGCTGACGCCTGCTGAAAACTATCTTGAAAATACTGACCTTCATCACTTTGATGTTGAGCGTAACGAAAAGGTTATTGAGATGAATATCGTCAATGACCGTGTTCCCGAAATGAAAACCACGGCAACCGTTGATGGCGAGAAAACCGTATGTGCTACCGAGGAATTTACGCTGACAGATATTGTCGAGTATCAGCACCTTATTCCTAACAAGGAATACAATGTTAAGGGCATTCTTATGGATAAATCCACAGGCAAGCCGCTTGTTATTAACGGAAAGACGATTCTCTCCGAAGCAACCTTTGTTCCCGAAGCACCGTGCGGCGTTATTTCCCTTGATTTCAAGTTTGATAGCCGATATATCAAGGCAAACACAGACATTGTAGTGTTTGAGAACCTTTACAAAGACGGCAAGGAGCTTGCCGTTCACGCTGACATCAACGATAAAGGTCAGACAGTAACGGTTAAGGTTCCCGAAATCAAGACTTCAGCAAAGGCTGACGGCAAGAGTGAAGCTAAGGCAAGTAAGAAGTTTACGATTGTTGATACCGTAACCTACAAGAACCTTACTGTCGGCAAGGAATATGTCATTCGTGGTGTTCTGATGGACAAGAAAACAGGCAGCTTCTTTATGGTTAATGACAAAGAAATCTCTGCTGAGGTTAAGTTCACACCTAAGAAGAGTGACGGAACCGTTGAATTAACCTTTACCTTTGACGGAAGCGGTATTACTGCTGAAACGGAAGTTGTTGTCTTTGAGCGCTTATATCGTGATGAGGTTGAAATCGCTACGCATACCGATATTAACGACAAGGGACAGACGGTTAAGATTACCGTTCCTGAAAAGCCCGATACTCCCACAAAGACGAGTACTCCGAAAACAGGCGATGAAAGCAACAGAAGAACGCTTGCAACAATTCTCGGCGCTTCGCTTTTCGGTATGCTCTGTCTTGCCTATACCTTCCTTCGCAAGAAAAAGAATGTAAAGGAGGATAATGACAATGAGTGTTAAGGCAATTATCGGCATCGTAATCGTTGTCGCTGTTATCGTTGCTATTGCAGTAATGCAGATTAAAGCAAGAAAAAAGTAAACAAACTTATCAGGGCGGCCATGTTGAAAAACTGACCGCCCTATTTCTATTTAAGGAGGAAAACATATGACCTATTTCAAAAATAACATAGCATCGCTCTTTGGTGTGAAAAGTGCGGTTGTCGCACAGTACCTTTTTGACAACATCTTTGTACTGCATGAAGGCTGCTGTATCGCAAAAAGAGAGGGCAAGGCTTGGTGCAGATGTTCAAAGGTGCATTTAACAAGCGTTTTCCCGTTCTATTCAAGACACCAAATCAGCGATGCTATTGACATCTTGATTGAGGGCAAAGTCCTGAAAAAGAAGCCGTTTGACAAGAACCGTTTTGACCATACAAATTGGTATGCCTTTACGGAATACGGACTTGCCCTTATGACTAAAAACGATGGAGGTATTTAATGAATACAGAAAAAAGAAAATTCGGTGATTATGAGGTGATTCACTCCATAACACTCGGCAAAACGGAAATGATTGTCGGTGAATGTGATTACAAAGAGCCGAGATATGTTTGCTGTGATATTCAGCATACCAATCTGTTACAGTTGCCGCAGAATGATGTTTATGAGAGAAGTTATCTCAAAATTATGAGGGAATTCAGTAACAGAATTTCAGACAGAGTTACCGAGCTTGAAAAGGAAGCGCCGCAGGCTGAAAAGGTTATTACCGCCGAGCAGTGTATGTCTGTAAATGATTTTAATAACATTGCAGGAATGGTTGTAGTCGTTTCGCCTAAAAGCCTTAAAAGAGAGTATCAGAACGAAAGAAATCAGCTCTATTATGCTGTAAGCGGCAACGGTACAAAAACCAATTCAATGGGTAATGCCGTTTTCTGCTATAACCTTGCAACAAAAGAGCATACCCGTTGGGAGCGCTATGACCTTCTCGGCGTTATCAAAAAGGACGAAATGCCTGAATGGGCAAAAGAAGGCCTTTCCGAAATCAAGAAAATGATTGCGGACAGAAGCAGAGAGGAGGCACGCTAATATTGATGAAAAGATTGTAAATGCAGGATATGTCATTGAGCAGGAACTTCGTATCAGTAATGCCGTTATTGTTCTCGGTGTTAATCCTGACCTTTTGGACAAGGAACACACCACACCTTATGTCACTTGGGAAACCGATAAGGACAAAAAGGATTTCTATTGGGGACATTATTTCAAAGACAGATATTCCGCAGAGCGTGACCTTGTAAAAAGAGGTAACGAAAAGGTTCGGTACTTTGACCGTATTACCGGCTTTTACAAACAGCAGACGGAGCGTGATGAAAGATGAAGCGTTTTTTCGGATACAAGGTTATTCAAAAGTTATCCATTGGTAATATCACTTTCTTTATCGGCTATAACAAATACGGTAAAAGCAAATATGCTACCTACTTTCGCCGTAAAGGAGAAAAGAATTACTCTTGGATACGCTTTTTTGATGACCGCTTCTCTGCTCAAAAGGATATTGTTGACAGAGCATACAGAGAAATCCCTATGCTTGAATATTTAATGAATAAGGAGGACAAAAGCAATGCCAACAAAACCAACAGTTAATAAATTAAGGGTTTTTGATAAGTTAACTAAGGCAGGCTATGCCGATGAAAAGAGCATTATGAATATTGATGAAAAAATCATCTTTGACAAATCTTTTACAAGAGATGAACTTATCGTCATTATTCAGATGAAGGAGGCTGCTAAAAACAAAAACCTTGTTGCCTATCTTGCCGACCCGAATGTTGACCTTACCCCACCGGAAAAGGAGGAAAAGAAATGAGAGAATACACATTAAAACCTCTTACCAGAGCAGAACAGCTTTATGCGTATAAGCAGAGCCAACAAATTGCAGGTCAGACGGGATATTACGGCTACTTGCATGGTGATTTTGACAAGAGCGATAATTTCAATAATGTATTTGAATATTACAACGGAGCTGTTGTTCGTGAGCATTTTGACGAGGAAAGAAATAATGTTATTGATTTCCTTGAAGATAACATTTGTTCAAGCCCACGCAAAATGAGAGATTTCTGCTATTCTCACAAAGAGGCAGCCATTAAAGGCAAATTTGGTGAGGAATACGGATTTCGTATTGATGCAGGAAACCAAACGTTCATTATCCGTTTAAATCCATTTACAAAAGGCGACTATAACTGCTATATGCTTGCCTATGACAAACATCTTCTTGACCGCCATATGAAGAAAGCGGCAAAGGGTATTAATTTCATATACCCAAACTATTCGCTTAAATTCAACCTTGAGGACGGCGACCATATTGTAGTCAGATATGCAGACGGTACGGATATGGTACAGGATTGCCGATATATTGACCAATATCATTTTCAAATCGGCAACCTTACTTTTCACATCTGTCAGTATGCAGAGCTTCTTGAAAGGAACGGCGCAACTGTTATTCCTTACCGTGATTCGCTTCCCGATAAATGCTATGTCTATGTTGATACCCGTGATATTTATGCTATTGTAACCAAAGGCAAAGACGGATACGAACCTTTTGAACAGGCAAAATATCCAGATAAGGAACGCAACCGTGAATATGTTGCCAAACTCAACAAGGAACTTGGCGTTACAGATAAACAAGTCGGAGCAATGACAATGGCTGCTATGTTTGGTTGGGCAGATAAAGACGCTGATCCGAGAAACTTTAACGGAGGCAATACTCATAACCGCAACAGAGATGATTACGAAAGGTAGGTGTTTCTATGGCAAACAAATATGAATTTATTAAATTCGTCTTTGATGATACCTTAAAGGAAGTCATAAAATCCACTGAGAACTGGCAGTCCTTTCTCTTTTCGGCTTGTAGGAACTTCAAACTCCCGTTTGACGAGCAGCTTTTAATCTTTGCTCAAAGACCGGACGCAACGGCTGTTCTCGAATTTGACAAGTGGAATAATCGCTTTGGCAGATGGGTAAACGGCGGTGCAAAGGGTATCGCCGTTTTTGATAATGTCAGAGGAGAAAACCAGCGGCTTAAATACTACTTTGATATTTCCGATACACACGAAACAGAGTTTTCAAAACCTGTTCCTATGTGGGAATACAAAGCAGAATATGAAGCAGAAGTCATATCCGTTTTAGAGGATAATTTCGGCGAACTTGAAGGGAAAGACGATATTACCAATGCGGTCCTTTCTGCTGCCGAGAATATGGCTATGGATAATCTTCCTGACTATATCTCCGAGCTTATCAATTATGCAAAAGCAGACAGTTTTCTTGAGGATTTAGGCGATGACGCCGTTGAAAAAGAATTGAGAGTGCTTGTTCAAAACAGCGTAGCATATATGATGCTTACCCGTTTGGGCATTGAAACCGCAGACCTTTTTGACAGAGAGGATTTTCAAGGTGTTGTCAATTTTAACACACCCGAAGCCCTATCAGTCCTCGGTGAAGCAACAAGCGATATTGCTCAAATGGGACTGACCGAAATAGGAAAAACCGTTCTTACTCTGCAAAAAGAAAATCGCATAATTGCGGAAAAAAGCAAAGATGAATATACTGAAAGCGAAAAAAATATTGAAAGGAGTGCTGACTATGACACAGCCAATCAGTTACACGACGGTCAACGGAGTTCAGATTCCGAACCTGCTTCTCCCACAGGACAAGACGATTCGTTTTGGTCGTTACGCAGAAGCTCACAGAGAATTTCTGATGAACCACCACAAGCCGTATTACACGAGTCTGAAACTGCAATGCCAGCTCGACCAACATCTGAAAGAGGTTCAGGAGAGAGCCGAACAGATGGAAGAAATGCTGATGAAGAAGTTATCGGCACAGGAGGGCTTGACGGAGCAGTTGAAGGCTTCGGATATGATGACATGGGTTCAGATGATGAACAACCTGAAGCAGAGAGTTCAGGAGATAGTTATGAACGAAGTGATTTATCAGAGGTAAGCGAAGAATTACCGCCGTTTACGGATGAAGATAAAATTCTGTATATGCTTCAAAATCCTAATGACGATTTGGCGCACCGAAAGGAATTTTTGGTACAGCGTTGGAGTGAATTAAAGAATACTGATGAGAAAGGCAGATATATCTCAACCGTTTACGCAGGACGGCTGAAACAATTTAATGTTGACGGCGTTGATGTGGGATACCACTATGAGCCGGAGGGACTTTATTTATACGAGGGAACTTACAAATCTCGTACAAAGGAGTCCCTTTTTTCGTGGAATTTAGTCGCTGAACTTATAGACCAACTCATTAAGGAAGGCAAATATTATCAGCCTGAAAAGAAAGAGCCTGAATCTGCACAGCTCGGCTTGTTTGATTTTGTTGACAATGCAATACCAACCGAACAGACAGTTGCAGAGCCTGAACAGGTTTCATTATTCGCCGACTTCGGTATCTCACAGCAGATTATTGATGAAGCGTTATGTATCGGTGCTAATGACAGAAACAGTACGCTTGATATTGCTATGTTCTTCCGCAGGGACAGAGGAACGGAATACAATGCTAAATTCCTTAAATCCCACTACGGTACCAACGGTGCAGGCTTCTTCTTTGACGGTGAGCAAATATCCGTTTGGTACGACGAGAACGGTATCAATATCGCCAAAGGCAATACGGCTCAAAAGTCATCTGCAACGCATTTGACTTGGGAACAGGCGGCAAAGCGTATTCGTGAACTGCTTGACCTCGGCAGATATATGCCACAGTATCAACTCGATAAGATTGACGACCACGAACTTTCGTATGTTGCCGAAAGAATAGTCTTTTTCCTTCGTGATATGGATAAGGACAGTAAGGAACGCTGTTTTCCTTCACTTTACGAAGCATTAAACGGAGTTTATGGCTATCCTGATCAGGTTGAAATTGTTAAGGGCGTATTATCAAATCCCGATACTTTTAACGACCTTGATAATGACTATATCGAGTTTATGGATGACCTCAATCGAGGAAATATTCACGGACTGTATCGCTTTGCTTTTAATTATTCACCTGAATATGTTTATGAAATAATGCAGGGTATGTCGCTTGAAAAGGTTGACTTTAAGGCACAATCCGGCTTTAACCCCAACAGACAGTATTTCATCACTAACGATGAAATTAACAAACTACTCCGCAGAGGTTCCTCATACGCAGAGAGCAGATACCGCATATATACCTTCTTTGTAAATCATTCTGATATGCAAGAACGCATTAAGATGATAAAAGACGAATACGGAACTGGCGGATATGCTGTAGGTAACGATAATGCGAATTATGACGGAAAAGGCTTATTTTTCAGTCACGGAAGCGGTATGGAGCCTTATGCAAAGGTGCTGTTAAAGTGGAACGATGTTGTAAAGCGAATTGATGCTCTTATCAAAGCAGATAAATATCTTTCAGAGGAAGATATTGCAAAGCTGCCTGATATTGAAAAAGAGCATATTGCAAATGATGTTGAACGCTTTTTTGAGGTTATGCCTGACGAATATGCAAAGCCGTATTCAAATGAACTTGAACCTTACAGAAGAAAAGATGTCATTATGGCGCAGCTTGATAATCCGCAGGCGCTTGAAGATATTGAAAAAATGATGTCAGACGCACTTGCCCTTATGGATAAGAGCAATGAGCGTGATTACAAATGGCATCAAGAACAGTATGACAATTTTGTTGCTTTCAAAAACGGCGAATATCATCCCTATGCCGTTCCCGAACAGAAAGCACCGTTACCGAAACCAAGTAAGTTTTCTCAACCTGCCGAAAAAGAAAATGAACAGGATAAGGAAATAGACACAGTATTCTTACTCCTTAACGCTTGCAGAATTGCTGTAACCACCGTTAAATATGAGGATGACAATATCGTACTCATTGACGATGACGGTAACGAGTGGAAGGGTGCAGAAATGTATAAATTTCTACTCAATGAGGTGCTTACCTTCGGTGCAGACGGTAAACTCGTTAAGGGATTAAGCGTTGATGAACGCATTATCAATAGTGTGCTTGACTATGCAAAGAAATATGGTGTAGAGCCTGAACTTGTTGATGACGGCATAGCACCGATATGGAAATCATATACGCAGCTTGAAGCACAGTATCCCGATGTCATCATCTTTTCAAGGCTCGGCGATTTTTATGAGGTTATGGGCGAAAATGCAAAGGTTGTTGCAGATGAACTTGACCTTGTGCTGACAGGCAGAACAATCAATACGGCAACGGGAGAGCGTACCCCAATGTGTGGTGTACCTGTTCACGCCGTTGATTCATATATTTCCCGCCTTGTTGCAAACGGTCATAAGGTTGCAATCGCCGAAAGTCAGGAGGTCAACAGAGTTGTCACTCCCGGAACTGCAAAGAACAATTCGCTTATAGAGCAAGCTCTTGACCTTATTCTTAAATATAAGAGAGAAGAACTCGGATATGACGATGAACCACCTTATGGCGATTTGTCAGATATAGGGCTTGCCTTTACAGAAACCGAGGATGGAAAACACAAAATTGAAGTGAGTGCTGACCTTGTGAACTTTGCTATCAATACTTTTGTTGACGGTAAACTCTTTAAGCAGCACAAGGCTGATTCGCTTGATGTCCTTATTCACACACAGCTTGAATCACTGGCTTTTGATGACTTGGTTTACCTTGATGAAGAAGAACTATCCCGTATAGACAAGGAAAGTCAAGCGGAACTCGGCTCGCTTGCAGAACGCCTTGTAGCATTTGCAAAGGATAACGACTTTTACGACTTTGCTGATAATCTTGAAATCGGCGAAACCGATGAGGATGCCGTTTCAAAAATGGCGAAACACATTAAGGATAAATCAAACTGTGAAGGCATCATCAGTTACCTTTCTGACTATGCAGCCGAAAAAAGCATTGACGCACACGAAGCACAGCAGACCTTTGACACTCCCGATTACAGCCGTGTTGAAGAAATACAAAGTCTAATTCACGACTTAACGGAGCATACGGCTACACTTGAAGATAAGGTGGAGCCTGACCATTCGGATATGATTGGTGATGAAATCGTCATTGACGGCTCGCACTTTATCATTGAAGAAGTTAAGGGCGATTATGTTTCAATGCGTGATGTTACCTTTGCAGAAAACGCAGGCTTTCCTATCTTTCGCAGAGAGCGTATTGAGGATATATTCCCGTTACTGCCCGAAAAAGAAGAACCTGTTGTTGCAATACTCCCTGCACCACCGCAGCAGCCGAAATCAAAGGTGCGTACCTTTGACCTACACCCTGAAATTCCTATTGAGGCAAGGCACAATTACAACTTTGCCGAAAAAGATATTGAGAGTGTAGGCAAAAAAGAACGCTTCCGCAGAAATATGGAAGCGATTAATGTGCTGAAAGAGTGTGAGTTTGAAGGCAGATTTGCTACGCCCGAAGAACAGGAAATCTTGTCGCAATATGTCGGCTGGGGAGGTATTCCCGAAGCATTTGACCCGAACAATTCCGCTTGGGCAGATGAATACAAGGAACTGATTGTTGCGCTTTCTCCCGAAGAATATGACGCAGCAATGGAAAGCACACTTACTGCTTTCTATACCCCTCAAACAGTTATATCCGCTATCTACAAGGCTTTGGAAAACTTGGGCTTTAAGCAAGGAAATATCCTTGAGCCTTCGTGCGGTATCGGTAACTTTATCGGTATGCTTCCTGACAGTATGAAGGATAGCAAGATGTACGGCATCGAGCTTGACAGTATTTCGGCGCAGATTGCACAGCAGTTATATCAAAAGTCATCCGTGCTTGCTTCACCGTTTGAGGAAGCAATTTTACCAGAATCATTCTTTGACGCAGTAGTCGGCAATGTTCCATTCGGCGATTTTAAGGTTGCGGATAAGCGATATGATAAAAACAATTTCCTTATTCACGATTACTTTTTCGCAAAGTCCCTTGATAAGTTAAGAACGGGTGGCGTAATGCTGCTTGTTACCTCAATGGGTACAATGGATAAGGAAAACTCCAATGTGCGAAGATATATCGCACAAAGAGCAGACCTGCTCGGCGCTATCAGACTTCCTAACGATACCTTTAAGGGCAACGCCGGAACAGATGTCACCTCGGATATTCTTATCCTTCAAAAGCGAGATAGAATTGTCAACGAGGAACCCGACTGGCTGATGCTTGACAATACGGAAGATGGTATCCGTATGAACAAATACTTTGTTGACCACCCCGAAATGATTATGGGTAATATGGTGATGAAATCGGGCAGGTTCGGTCCTGAACCGACTTGTGAGCCGTTTGAGGACAGAACTCTTGAGGAACAACTCGATATTGCCATCCGTAATATTAAGGGCGAGATTACAGAGTATGAAATTGACGAAGAAGAAATTGAGGATGACCGTCAGTATTTACCTGCTGACCCGACAGTACGCAATTTCTCATATACCGTTGTTGACGGCACTATCTTCTACCGTGAAAACTCTATGATGAAAGAGGTTAAGGTATCGGCTACTGCTGAAAACCGTATTAAAGGCTTAATCAATATCAGGCAGAGCGTCAGACGGCTCATAGAACTGCAAACTGAGGACTATCCCGAAGAAGAAATACAGTCCGAGCAGCAGAACTTAAACGAGCTTTATGACGGTTTCACAGCGAAATACGGACTTATCAATTCCCGTGCTAACAAGAGTGCTTTCGCTGATGACGGCTCCTACTATTTGCTTACTGCATTAGAGGTGCTTGATGATGAGGGAAACCTTGAACGCAAGGCGGATATGTTCACAAAGCGAACTATCAAATCGCATATTCCCGTTACAAGCGTTGATACCTCTATTGAAGCGGTTGCCGCTTCAATGGGTGAAAAAGCAGAGCTTGATATGGAATATATGATGCAGCTTACGGGTAAAACAGAGGAAGAAATCGCAGACGACTTAACAGGCATTATCTTTCTTAACCCGATGTACTCCGAGGACAGACCAGCCGAAAAGAAATATCTGATGGCTGACGAATACCTTTCAGGCGATGTCCGTGCTAAACTCCGTGTGGCTGAAAATATGGCAAAGGTTAATCCTGCCTTTGAGGTCAATGCGGAAGCACTACGCAAGGTGCAGCCGAAGGACTTAACGGCAAGTGAGATTGATGTTCGTCTTGGTGCTACTTGGCTTCCAACGAAATATATTCAGCAATTCATCTTTGAACTGCTTGATCCACCCTACTATTACTCATACAAAATCAAAGTCAACTACTCCCATTACACAGGTGAGTGGAATATTACGGGAAAATCCTTCGATAAGGGTAATGTTAAAGCAAACAGCACCTACGGTACTACCCGTATCAATGCTTACAAAATCATTGAGCAAACCCTTAACCTGAAGGATGTGCGTATCTTTGATTATGAGATTGACGATAATGGAAAGCGAACACCCGTCCTTAACAAAAAGGAAACGGCTATTGCTCAGGCAAAGCAGGAACTCATTAAGCAAGCGTTTAAGGATTGGATATGGACAGACCCCGACAGGCGAACGGAACTCACCCGTCTTTACAATGACAAATTCAATTCTATCCGTCCACGTGAGTATGACGGAAGCCATATCACCTTCAGCGGTATGAATCCCGAAATCTCATTAAGACCGCATCAGAAAAATGCCGTTGCTCATATTCTTTACGGCGGCAATACACTCCTTGCACACGCAGTAGGCGCAGGCAAAACCTTTGAAATGGTCGCTGCGGCACAGGAGAGCAAAAGACTTGGCTTATGTACCAAGTCTTTATTTGTTGTACCAAACCACTTAACAGAGCAATGGGCGGCTGAATATTTAACGCTGTATCCTTCTGCGAATATCCTTGTCGCTACCAAAAAGGACTTTGAAACAAAGAACAGAAAGACCTTCTGCGGCAAGATTGCTACGGGCGATTACGATGCCGTTATTATCGGTCATTCGCAATTTGAGAAGATACCCGTCAGCGTTGAACGACAGATATATCTCATTGAGGAACAGATTAACGATATTGTCAGAGGCATTGAAGAAGCAAAGCGAAACAATGCTGAAAACTTTACCGTAAAGCAGATGAAAAAGACACAAAAGAGTCTTGAAGTAAGGCTAAAAAAACTCAACGATCAGACCCGAAAGGATGATGTTGTTACCTTTGAGGAACTCGGCGTTGACCGTCTTTTCATTGATGAAAGCCACTACTACAAAAATCTTTTCTTATATACTAAGATGAGAAATGTCGGCGGTATTGCTCAAACAGAAGCACAGAAATCAAGCGACTTGTTTATGAAGTGCCGCTATCTTGATGAGCTTACGGGCGGTAAAGGAACCGTATTTGCAACAGGAACACCTATATCCAACTCTATGGTAGAGCTTTACACCATACAGAGATACTTGCAGTATGAAACTCTGCGCCGTCACGATTTGCAGCACTTTGATGCTTGGGCATCCACCTTCGGCGAAACCGTAACAGCAGTTGAACTTACACCCGAAGGAACGGGATACAGAGCAAAAACACGCTTTGCTCGTTTCTACAACCTACCCGAACTTATGTCAATGTTCAAAGAGGTTGCGGATATACAGACGGCGGATATGCTTAATCTTCCCGTACCGAAAGCGAACTATCACAACATCGCAGTTAAACCGTCAGAGGTACAGAAAAAGATGGTTGAATCACTGTCCGAAAGAGCAGAAAAGGTGCGAAGCGGTCAGGTTAAATCTTGGGATGACAATATGCTCGTTATCACCAATGACGGCAGAAAGCTCGCTCTTGACCAGCGTATGATTGACCCCCTGCTTCCCGATTTTGAAGGCAGCAAGGTCAATGCTTGTACTGATAACATCTTCCAAATATGGCAGGATAACGCAGACAAGAAATCAGCGCAGTTAGTATTCTGTGACCTCTCTACACCCAAAGCAGACACCTTTTCCGTCTATACTGACATCCGTGATAAGCTGATTGCAAAAGGTATTCCCGAAAGCGAGATAGCCTTTATACACGATGCTAAAACGGAAGTACAGAAAGCGGAGATGTTCAAGAGAGTCCGCAAGGGCGAGATAAGAGTACTACTCGGCTCTACGCAAAAGATGGGCGCAGGTACCAATGTTCAGGACAGATTGATTGCTTTGCATGACCTTGATTGTCCGTGGCGTCCTTCCGATTTGGAACAGCGTTCAGGCAGAATCATTCGTCAGGGCAACAGCAACGAGGAGGTTGAAATCTTCCGTTATGTTACCGAACAGACATTTGACGCATATCTTTATCAGCTTGTTGAAGGCAAGCAGAAATTTGCAAGTCAGATTATGTCAAGCAAATCTCCGGTGCGTTCCGCAGAGGATATTGATGAAACTGCGTTATCATATGCAGAAATAAAAATGCTTGCAACGGGTAATCCGTATATCAAAGAAAAAATGGATTTGGATATTCAGGCGCAGAAACTGCGCCTACTCAAATCCAATTATCTTTCGGAGCGTTACTCCCTGGAGGACAAAGTGTTAAAGGAATTTCCTCAAAAGATTGCAGAATATGACGAGCGTATTGCAGGGCTTGAAAAGGACATTGTTACTGCCAAGAAGAACCCGAAATCTATCGGCGATACCTTTGTAGGTATGGTAGTAAACGGTGTCCCTTATTCAGAAAAAGCAGACGCAGGTCAGGCAATCATTGATGTGTGCAAAACGCTTCCTGATACTCAGATTTATCCTCTCGGAGAATACAGAGGCTTTAAGTTGTCGGTACACTATGAGCCGTTCTCACATCAGCACAGGGTAACGATTAAGGGTACAATTTCTCACGAAGGTATCCTCGGTACTGACGCAATCGGCAACATTACCCGTATTGATAATGTGATTGACGGCTTGGAGGATATGCTCACAAGGACAAAGGCTCTGCGTGATACCACCGAAACGCAGCTTGCAAATGCAAAGGAACAGCTTGAAAAGCCCTTTGCAAAGGACGAGGAGCTAAAGCAAAAGGAAGCAAGGCTCCGTGAGCTTAACGCCCTTCTTAATGTTGACAAGCGGGAAAATGAGATGGTTGACGAGGAGCCTGAGCAGGACGAAAGTACACCTGTCAGAGATGACAAGGACAGAGAGGAACGCTAATATTTTTAATCACAGCCGGCAGGTTTTTATTATCAAAAATCTGGCGGCTTTTTCTGTTTCAAGGAGGTAACTTTATGAAATTAACAGAAGAACAACTGAAAGCCAAACTGTTTTCAAAACTGCAAGAGGACTATAACGCCTTTCTTGATAAGCTGCTTAATGGCGATAGAGAGTTGCTTAAATGCAGCGTAAAAGAATTGTCAGTAAAGTCAGATATGATGCTTGAGTTTGAATACTTCCCTCCACTTGACGGGGACAATCTCAAAGCAATACTCGGCAAAAAGCACCCGTTGGACTATCTGTATAAGGAATGGGATAACAATGCCGAAACGATTGACGATGACATTCATTGGGCAATAGTTGAGATTGCTGAAAAGGAAGCAGAACGACTCGAAATCCATAAGTCAGAACCCGAAAGGTAGGTGGTGTTTATGGCAAAAAAGAAATCGTTAGAGGACAGAGCATACGAAAAAGTTCAGCGTGAATTTGATGAATATATTGCTGACATCAAAACAAAATCGCCCACAGAAATTGTTGAGGCGGCTTATGAGATAACCTATAAGCAGGAAATCCTTTGTATGTTTGAGTGCGAGGGTGCTTTCAATGACAAGCAGAGTGTGGCAATACTCAAAACAAAAAACGCCCTCGATTATCTGTATAATGAGTGGCTTGATTTTGATGGCTCGGTAGTTGATACGCTTCGTGATAGCGTGAACCTTGCGATTGAAAATCAAATTGATTTCTTCAAAAAACAGGAAGAAAGGGATAGCAGATAATGGGTTATATATCCCCTGAAAAGCTAAACGAAGCGAAGCGCCTCGACCTTCTAACCTACCTTCAAAACTATGAGCCTGATAATCTTGTCAGGGTATCAACGGGTGTTTACTCCACCCGTGAACACGACAGCGTTAAGATTTCAAACGGTATGTGGTATCGCTGGTCGGCGGGCATCGGCGGGAGGTCAGCACTTGATTATTTAGTCAAAGTGAGGGAGTTATCCTTACCCGAAGCGGTAGAAAAAATACTCGGTAGTGTTGCCGAGCGCACACCCGTTTGGGTAAAGACCGAACCGAAAAAGAAACCTAAAAAACTTCTTTTACCCGACCTTACGGACTACCCTGATACTGTTCCTCACTACCTTATGTATAACAGAGGAATAGACTCAGAGGTGGTTGACTACTGCTTTGATAAAGGACTTATCTATGAAAGCCTACCCTACCATAACGCTGTTTTCGTTGGGTATGATGAGTATCATATACCTCGATACGCAGGGTTCAGAGCGAGCAACTCAGAACGCATAATGGGTGACTGCTCGGGTAGTAATAAGGAGTATTCCTTCCGCTTAATAGGTAGTGAACAGAGTAATAAAATTCACCTCTTTGAGTGTGCAATCGACCTGTTATCCTATGCAACCTTACTCAAAATTAAGGGTAGTAATTGGAAAGATTACAACCTCATTTCTCTTTCCGGTGTGTACCAACCAAAGAAAGATATTACCCAAAGCAAGCTACCAATTACCCTTGTTAAATACCTGAAGGAGCATCCTCATACGGATACAATCTACCTTCACTTTGACAATGATAGGACGGGCAGACTTGCTACCAAAGCCATTCAAACCATAATACCTAAAGATATAAAAGTGATTGACAATCCCCCTCCTGTTGGAAAAGATGTCAACGCTTTTTTACTTTATCTGAGGGATTATGGGGTACCATTAACACAAAAATTTAAGGATATAAATCGGGAGATTTCCAGATAATGCGAAGAAACGCATAAATGCGTTGCGTTGTCTTAACGAGCAGACCGTTTGTGCAGACAATCCGCCCAAACAGTGACTCGTTAGGGGAAATCTCCCCTAAAACCTCTTGATAGAAAGGACAAAACCACAATGAAACTTTTAATATTTTTAGTTGGCTTTATTCTCGGCGGTGCGTCAGGCATTATGACAATGTGTCTTGTTCAGATTAACCGTGATACCGAAGAACAGTTAAGACGAGAGGAGGTGTTAAACAATGGAAATCAAAGTCAAGATTGTCAGTAATCCTGATGTAAAAACTACGGAACATATTCCGCTTATGGAAATGCTTGTGAACTTTTCATCAGTGCTTGATGTTGAAGCGGAAAACCATTTCAAAATTTTAGGTGTCATCGCTGATGCAATGGTTGAGAGATATTCATTTGAAATCTTCTCTCTGCTAATCGCTAATCATATCAGATACACTTATGAGAATTTTGATGACGGTGTTTATTCAGACGAGGTACTTGCTTGGGCATTTCTCTATGATGAAATCTCCAACCTCCCCGTTGTCATTAACGGAACGGAATACTCGGAAAAAGATTTTATGCTTAAAGAGTGTCCGCCAAGTGATGTTGAGTTCTTTGCTTGGTACTGCATTGAAAAGTTGGTGAGCGAAGATGAATAACAAGGTTGTTCGCAGGTGCTTTCGTTTTTCAAAAGAAGAAAACGAAATGCTCAAAGCAAAGGCTGAAGCCGTTTGCGTTTCTGACTCTGCTCTTGTCCGTATGCTGATAAAAGGATGCGAACCAAAACCAAAACCCGAAGGCTTTAATGAGTGTGTTCATCAGCTTGCAAAACTCGGCGCTAATGTCGGTCAACTTCTTGCAAAGGCAAACTCTCTAAACTTTATTGACACACCAACACTCATTTCATTGAGCAATAGTATTCAAACGCTCATTTCAGATATGACAGCGGTGTATATCAATCCTGAAAGAGTGAATAAAGATGGCAGTAACAAAACTATGGGAGGTTAGAAACCGACTCGACCATGTAATTGATTATGCAACCAATAAAACTAAAACAGAGAACCCAAACTATTCCGAAGAAGAATTGCAGGCGCTCAGCGATGTCCTTGCCTATGCAAAGGACGAGGAAAAAACTGAAAAGCAATTCTTTGTAACGGGTATTAACTGTTCTGCACAGCAAGCGAGGAACGAATTTGTCAGCGTCAAGAGAAACTATGACAAACTTGACGGCGTTCAGGCGTATCACGGATATATGAGTTTTAAGCAAGACGAGGTAACTCCTGAACTTGCACATCAAATCGGAATTGCTTTTGCTTCTAAGGTATGGGGTGAGAGATTTCAGGTCGTTGTTACTACACATCTAAATTCCCGTTGCCTTCATAATCACTTTGTAATAAATTCAATTTCTTTTGTTGACGGTAAGCGATTACAGAACAAAGAAAAGGCGTGGTTCATTTTTAGGCAGGTTGCTGATGAACTCTGTAAGGAGTATGAACTGTCGGTTATAGAAAAGCCTGAAAGAAATCGTGATCCATATTACTTGACTATGCAAAACAAAGCGGGTATGCCGACAAGGTACAATCTCGCCCGTGCAGCTGTTGATGAGGCTATTGCTCATAGCAGAACGCTGGGTGAATTTCAACAGCATTTGAGGGCAATGGGATACAGATACAATCTAAGTCCTAACCGAAAGTATTGGACAGTTACACCAAACGAGGACGGCAGAGCTATTCGTTTGTATCGTCTTGGCGATGAATACACTAACAGAAGAATTAAAGAGCGTATACAAGAGAACGCACGAAACAGAACCTTTCTGAAAGGCTTTACGGGATACACACCGCCGCCGTATCATCCGCAGTACGATATTCGCAGAGTAAAAGGCAGTCTATATAATCTCTATCTTTACTACTGCTATCGGCTCGGATACTTTGACAAGCCGGAAGAAAGGCAAACACCGCATAAACTTCATTATCTCTTGCGAAAGGACTTAATGAAGGTTGAAAAATATTCACAAGAAGCAAGGCTGCTCGGTAAGCATCACATTGAAACTACCGAGCAGCTTGTTTCGTATAAAGAGTCTTGTGAAAAGGAAATGGAAGCCTTAACTACTGAACGAAAACACCTGAGAAATAATGAAAGGCATAAAGGCATAAGCGAGGTTGAGCGTTCAGAGATTAAAGATAAAATTTCAAATATTTCACAAAGGCTCGGCGAACTCCGCAAGGAGATTTCACTCTGCGAGGATATTGCTGCACGTTCCCAAGATTTAGAAAAGCGAGTAGAGCAAATCCGAACAGATGATGAAAGAGCACCAAAACAAAAGGAGGAAAAGTCTTATGAGCAGCTCAAGTGATGCAGCCGAACAGGTAGTGAGATTATCTCTTGAGGGCGTTGAGGTTGCTGCAAAGATTACGGGCGAAGCGGCCCGTGATATTGCAGGACTTTTAATTGCTGCCCTTAAAAATCCGAAAAGCTCAAAAACAAAAGGTAAAACAAGGCTTACCAAAATGCTCAAATCAGGTAAAGAACTCAAAGTTTTCTCCATCTCACAAAAGGACTTGGAAAAGTTTACCCGTAACGCAAAGAAATACGGTGTTCTTTATACAGTCCTTCGTGATAAGACTTCCACCGATAAAACAGCCGAGGTTGATATTATCGCAAGAGCCGAGGACAGTTCTAAAATTCAGAGAATTATTGAACGCTTCGGTCTTAATCTTACCGATGATGAAAAGGCTACTATCGTTAATGAGTCGGAGAAAGAGCTTGCCCAGCGTAAAGTAAAGGAAAAGGATAAGCCTGAAAAGAGCAAGGCAGACTTGATTACCGAACAGGCTCTCGGCAAGCCTATTCAAAGGGAGGAGAACGAAACAGAAAACCCTTCCTTAGCAAAGACAGAAAAAAGCCCTCTGTCCGAGCAAAATTCGTTGAATACGCAGAAACCAAAAACGCTCTCTGATAAGGGTGCTGCCAAAGAATCTGTAAGGGAAAAGATTGACCATTACAGAGTACAGATTAAGAAGCAGAAGGAACAGCAGAAGGCGCTTGACATTGAGGTTGATGAGCCGAAGAAAACCACGCCGAAGGTTATCGAGCATAAGCAACCCGACATCAAAATTAAAGATAAAAAAGAGAGGTAAAAATTATGGCTAACTACCATCCGAAGCGTAACGGCTTCAACAGAAACAAATCAAATGAACCCCGTCAGCAGATGACAAAGGAGGAATACGCTCTCAAAAAGGAAGAAGAGCGTAATGCCGCCTACTCAATGATTGACGAAGGCTTCAACAACATTCTTCAGAGTCCGGAAAGTTTTATGCAGTATCTTGATACTCAGGCAAGGCTTGACAGATACTCAGTTGCAAACACGGTTCTCATTATGCAGCAGCTTCCCGAAGCAACGCAGCTTAAGGACTATAAGGATTGGAGCGAAACGGGCGTTACCGTTAAGCGTGGTTCAAAGAGCCTTATGATTCTTGAACCGAAGGAATACTCCCGTGAAAACGGTTCTGTCGGTATTTCCTACAATGTGAAAAGAGTCTTTGATATTTCACAGACCAATTCACGCAGAAGGAATGCTTCTACTGTTAATCACGATCCGGCAAAAATTGTTTCGGCTATGCTTGAAACAAGTCAGATTGACTATGAAATCTCTGACAAGATTCCGATTGAAAATGCTGCGGCTTACTATGAGCCTGAAAGCAATATGCTTCTTGTCAGAGAGAATGTCGGTGACGCAACAAAACTCTTTCAGGCAGTTGCACAGGAACTCTCTCTTGCAGAGATTGCCTATAACAGCGATTCTTACAGCAGAAGCGAAGCACTCTATCCCGCAAAATGTGCCGCATATATGCTTTGCAGAAAGTACGGTATCGACACGAAGGGCATTGACATTGCTTCCCCGCCGAAAGAGTGGGCAGACCTTGACAACAACGGTATCCGTGAAAAACTCACAATGGCAAGAGATTCCGTCAATGAAATCGGCTCAAAGGTTTATTCTGAACTTAACAAGGACAGAGAAGCCAGAAGCAATGACGATATGGAAAGATAATGAGGTGTCATTATGGTAAGGCTTTATCATCTTGCGCTTGACGGTGAGGAACACAGCCTGCTTTTGCGTGGTCTTGACAGCCTCAAAGATGAACTGAAAAACGGCAAGGATATGGAGGATTGCATTGAAGCAGTAAACAAACTCATTGTAAAGGTTGGTAAAGCACCCGTAAAAAAGTTTAAGGTCATTGAAAGGGATAACGATGCGAGATAACAATCGCAAATCAATCTTTATCATTGCTCTTATCGGTATTCTACCAGTCATATGGCTCGGCTTGGTAATAGCGCCGCATACAAGCGGCGGACTTCTTGAAATGCTTTCTGCTTTAACAGAAGCGATGGAAAATCCGCTGAATATATCATTATGTGAGGACAGCCTAAAAACTGTCCTCATTGTTTTGATGATATACGCTTTATCTATCGGCGTTGCAGTTGCAAGTATGAGAAATTACCGTAAGGGCGAAGAACACGGCTCGGCAAAGTGGGGTAACAAACACACTATAAGAAAAAAATATGAGCAAAAACCAAAGTCCAATAACAAGATACTCACAAATGAGGTATGTATGGGACTTAATGCAAAGGCTCATATGAGAAACCTCAACACACTTGTTGCAGGCGGCTCCGGTGCAGGTAAAACCTTCTTCTTTGCAAAACCGAATATTATGCAGTGCAACTGTTCCTTTGTGGTAACAGACCCAAAAGGTGAAATCGTCAGGGACACAGGCGCTATGTTAAAGGCTAACGGCTATGAGGTTATTGTTGTTGATTTAATCAATATGGAGCGTAGTCATTGCTACAATCCCTTTAAGTATTTGATGAACGATAACGATGTGCAAAGGCTTGTAACAAACCTTTTCAAAAGCACCACTCCAAAAGGCTCACAGAGTAACGACCCGTTTTGGGATACGGCTGCTCAAATGCTTTTGCTTGCCTTGATATTTTACCTTGTTTATGAGGCACCAGAAGATGAACAAAACTTTGCTATGGTAATGGAAATGTTAAGGGCTGCCGACATTGATGAAGAAGCAGGCAATTTCGATAGCCCACTTGATATGCTTTTTGATGATTTGGAATCTGACAATCCAAATCATATTGCTCTTAAATATTACCGAGCATATCACTCAGGTTCAGCAAAAACGCTTAAATCTATTCAGGTAACATTAGCGGCAAGGCTTGAAAAGTTTAATCTTGATAGCCTTGCTTCTATGACCTCTTATGACGAGCTTGACTTACAAACGCTCGGCGAAAGAAAAGTAGCGTTATTTGCCGTTATTCCCGATAACGATACAAGCTTTAATTTCCTTATTTCTATCCTATACACTCAACTTTTTCAACAGCTTTTCTATGCTGCCGACAGTATCTACAAGGGAGCGTTACCAATGCCCGTTCATTTCTGTATGGACGAATTTGCCAACATATCGCTTCCCGATGATTTTGACAAGATACTGTCCGTAATGCGTTCAAGAGGTGTATCCGTATCCATCATTATTCAGAATATGGCACAGCTCAAAGCATTATTTGAAAAGCAATGGGAAAGCATTGTTGGTAACTGTGATGAGTTTCTTTATCTCGGCGGTAATGAGCAATCAACACACAAGTATGTTTCGGAACTGCTCGGTAAGGAAACAATTGACACAAACACCTATGGTAAGAGTATGGGTAGGAACGGAAATTACTCAACGAATTATCAGATAACAGGCAGAGAGTTAATGACACCAGATGAGGTTCGTATGCTTGATAACAAATACTGCATTTTATTCATTCGTGGCGAGCGACCAATTCTTGACCTTAAATACAATATACGAAACCATCCGAACTTTGCTTTAACGGAGGATGGCGGTGCAGCACCATATATTCACGGCGATGTTGACAAAGATGTCGCCACCATTTCTTTTCTTGGTACATCTGTTGATGATTTACCTGATACAGACGAAGCCGAGAACAACCTTGAACTTCTCACAGAAGAAGAACTTGAAACTATTTTTAACATTTAACGGAGGTAACTTTAATGAAAAAGTTAATCAAAAAGTCTGAAAGACTTAACACACGCAGAGAGCCGATGTCAAAGAAAACAAAGGCTCTCTTTTCTGTTTTTGCAGCGATTGTATTCACTCTTTGCTGCACGAGCATTACGGCTTTTGCCGCAGGAGATCCTATCTCGGTAGTAAACAACTTATCCACCTTTATTTTCGGTCTTATCCGTGCGATTGGTCTTATCATTCTCGGCTTCGGTATCGTGCAGGTAGGCTTATCGCTGAAATCTCACGATCCGTCACAGAGAGCAAACGGACTTCTCACTCTTGCAGGCGGTGTTGTTATTACCTTTGCAAAGGAAATCCTTAACCTTATCACAGGCTGAACAAAAACAAAGGGCAGGCCTGAAAAGGCTTGCCCTAATCAAAGGAGGTAAACTATGTCAGACAACTGGGTAGTACAAAACCTTGAAAACGCCCTTGAAACTTGGAATAACAAGTTAAATGAAATCTGGTCTTTACTGACACAATCTCCACAAGACTTTAAAGGCGGAAGCATTTGGACAACAATCGTCAACATTAACGGTGCATTGCAGGCTATCGGTCTTGCTTTACTTGTGCTGTTTTTCGTTGTCGGAATGGTTAAAACCTGCGGTTCCTTCGCAGAGGTTAAGAAGCCTGAGCACGCATTAAAACTCTTTGTGCGATTTGCCATTGCAAAAGGCATGGTAACCTACGGCATGGAGTTAATGCTTGCAATATTTAATATCATTCAGGGTGTAATATCAACCATTATGACAACATCGGGATTGTCCGGTGCTACTACAACAACCTTGCCAAGTGAAATGGTTACGGCGATTGAGGATTGCAGTTTTCTTGAAAGTATACCGCTGTGGGCGGTAACGCTTATCGGCGGTCTTTTAATAACTGTATTATCTTTTATCCTTATTCTTACCGTTTACGGCAGGTTCTTTAAGCTGTATATGTATACGGCATTAGCGCCAATTCCGCTTTCCACCTTTGCAGGAGAACCGACACAGAATATCGGCAAATCTTTTCTTAAATCATATTGCGGCGTATTGCTTGAAGGTGCAGTTATTATTCTTGCTTGCGTTATCTTTTCGCTTTATGCGTCAAGTCCGCCGCAAGTGGATGCAAACGCAGCAGCCGTTACAATGGTTTGGAAATATATCGGCGAGCTTGCCTTTAATATGCTTGTTCTTGTCGGTACAGTTAAGATGTCAGACAGAATAATTCACGAGATGATGGGCTTATAATTAAAGGTTAGGGTAATTTACACCTAAATTTCAATTCAAAAGGAACGATTCCTAATTCTTGAAAAAAAGTAAAAGTTTTAGGATTGCGTTCCTAATTGTTGTCAACAAAATGCTAATAAGTGTCATTTTTGCAACAGTTTACTGCATTTTTGGTATGTATTTTGCGTTTATATTTAAAAGTTGAGTAACAAGTTACCCAACTTTTAAATGTAGTATTAGCTTGGTGTTTGCAAAGAATAAATATTGACAGCAAGAAAAAAATGTGGTAATCTAATATCGATGTTAGATTTACGCGTTTTGTGAGGTGCTAATATGAAATATGTTCATCGTGAACTTGAAAGAAAATTTTTGAAAATGAATTCGCATTTCAAGGCTGTTTTGGTTACGGGTGCAAGACAGGTCGGTAAAACTACAATGCTCAAGCATTTAGCAGAGGGCACGGACCGTACCTATGTAACGCTTGATAATTCTGCCGCAAGAAGGCTTGCAAAATCAGATCCTGTTTTGTTCTTTCAAACATATAAGCCGCCGATTCTTATTGATGAAATTCAGAAGGCGCCCGAGCTTTTTGAGCAAATCAAAATCATATGTGATGAAAGTGATGAAAGAGGACAGTTTTGGATTACCGGTTCGCAGCAATATAAAATGATGAAAGAGGTACGAGAATCGCTTGCCGGAAGAATCGGTATTTTAACCCTTTACAGCTTATCGCAGAGAGAAAAGGCGGGCATTGTTTTAGAAAACGAATTGGACTTTTCTCTTAACGCATTGTTAGAAAGGCAAACACACTTTAAAAAGAATGATATTATTGATGTGTTTGACCACATATGGACAGGCGGAATGCCGGATATTCAGGACGTTGACAGCGAAATCAGAAATGATTATTTCAATTCATATATTGAAACATATCTTATGCGTGACGCAACTGAAGTCGGCGGTGTAACTGACACGGTTAAGTTTTCTGCTTTTTTAAGTGCTTGTGCTGCTCTTGTTGCACAGCAAGTTAATTATGCAACTCTGGCTGAAGCGGCAGAAATATCTGAACCGACAGCAAAACGCTGGCTAAATGTTCTTCAAGGTTTAGGCATAATATATCTTCTTAAACCATATGAAAACAACGAATTAAAGCGATTAGTTAAAACGCCAAAACTGTATTTTTGCGACACTTCACTTTGCGCGTATTTATCAATGTGGCTTTCACCTGATACGCTAAGACAAGGTGCTGCAAGCGGACATTATTATGAAAACTATGTTGTAATGGAATTAGTCAAAAATTACGCATATTCTAAAAGCAAGACCAATATTTGTTATTATCGAGATGACAAAGCAAAAGAAATTGATGTATTCATTGAGGAAAACAATATGATACATCCACTTGAAATTAAGAAGTCGGCTAACCCCAACATAAGAGAAGTTAAAAAATATTCTATAATTGACAAAGCAGCTCTTAACAGAGGTTCTGGCGGTATAATCTGTATGTGCGAAGAGGTAATTCCAATAGACAACGAAAATTGCTTTATACCAAGTAATATTATCTAATCGTTCCATGAAAACAAAAAACACAATAAATCCATCAAATCGTTATTTTTCCACAAGAAGAATAACGATTTGTTTTTTATCAGGAGGTAAAAATGAGAGTACAAATCAATAACGAGTTTCGTGATTACAGCGAAGCTCTGTTCTTTGGGCTGAATATGCGTCAGCTCATTTTTTCTGCCCTCGCCTGCGGTGCAGCAGTCGGCTCATATTTTCTTTTAAGAGAGCGTTTCAGCCTTGAAACGCTTTCTTGGCTGTGTATTCTGATTGCTTCGCCCTTTGCGGCGCTGGGCTTTGTAAAATACAACGGAATGAACGCAGAACAGATTGTATGGGCGTGGATTAAATGCGATATTCTTATGCCCTACGAACTGAAATTCCGTAGTGAAAACGCCTTTGAAAAGCTCGGTAAACCCGAAGAAGAAAAAGGCAAAAAAAGAAAAAATAAGAAGGAGGCAGACGATGTCACTATTTAAGAAGCTTTTCAAAAAGGATAAGGAACGCTTTAAGATTCCTAAATCTGTTCAGAAGGCTATCCCTATTGAAACCGCATATACTGACGGCGTGTTTCAGGTAGGCAAAAAAAGATATTCAAAGACTTACAGATTTACGGATATTAACTACTCTGTTGCAAGTGACGAGGACAAAAGAGATATGTTCCTTGATTACTCGGCGTTTCTCAATTCCTTTGATGATGAAGCAACCACAAAGATTACCATTAATAACAGAGTAGTCAATAAAACCGACCTTGAGAGAGGTTTGCTTATCCCTTATCGTCAGGACAATCTGGATGGCTATCGCAGAGAGTATAACGAAATGCTTATGGATAAGGCGGCGAGCGCTGACTCTATCGTGCAGGAAAAGTATATTACCGTAACCGTTGAGAAAAACGATATTGAGGAAGCAAAAGCATACTTCTCCAGAATTGAAACAGACTTTACGGCAAGGCTCAAAAAACTTGATAGCAAGCTCATTGATTTGAGTGCAAACGACAGGCTTCATATTCTTCACGACTTTTACAGAAACGGAGAGGATGAAGCCTTTGATTTTGACCTGAAGCAGACGGACAGAAAAGGACATGATTTCAAAGACAGTATTTGTCCCGATTCCTTTGAGTTCAAAAGGGACTATTTCCGTATGGGAGATAAATACGGAAGAGTTATCTTCCTTCGAGATTATGCTTCGGGTATTTCCGATAAGTTTGTTTCAAAGCTCACATCCCTTAACCGTAATCTTATGCTTTCTATTGACATTTCCCCCGTACCTGCACACGAAGCAGTAAAAAATGTTGAAAAAACGCTGCTCGGTGTAAACACGGAAATCACAAACTGGAAGCGTAAGCAGACCTCAAACGGCAACTACGGCGCAGATGTTCCGTATGATATGGCGGCACGAAAGGAAAAGGTTGAGGACTTACTCAATGACATCAATGACCGTGACCAGCGTATGTTTATGTGCGTTCTCACAATGGTTATTACTGCCGACTCAATGGAACAGTTAAACATTGATACAAAGCAGGTTATGATGACTGCACAGAGCGAAAACTGTCAGATGGGCAAACTTACCTTTCAGCAGTATGAGGGACTTCGCACGGTTCTTCCTATCGGCTCCTGCGAAATTGAGTGCAAGAGAACCTTAACGAGCGAATCCCTTGCAGTTTTAATGCCGTTTAGAGTGCAGGATATTCGTCATAACAACGGCATTTACTACGGCATCAATCCTATCAGCAAAAACCTTATCCTTATCAGCCGTGGGGAACTTCTTAACGGAAACGGCTTTATCCTTGGTGTTCCCGGCGGCGGTAAGTCCTTCACGGCAAAGGGCGAGATTGTTGAACAGATGCTTGCAGGCAAAGCGGATATTATCATCATTGACCCTGAAAGAGAGTATTCGCCGCTTGTAAGGGCAATGAACGGAGAGGTTATTCCTATCTCTGCAACATCACCTTATCATATCAACGCTCTTGATATTAACAAGGACTATGACGAAAGCGCTAACCCGATTACGCTTAAATCACAGTTCATTATGTCCCTTTGTCAGCAGATTATGGGCAACCTTGATACCAACCCGAAACACCAGTCAATTATTGATAGCTGTGCAAGAAAGATTTACAGAGAATATATTAATAACGGCTACAAAGGCACTCCGCCCACCCTTGTTGATTTTAGAAATGAGTTAATCAAGAGAACGGAACCCGAAGCAAAAGATTTAGCACTTGCACTTGAGCTGTTTACGGAAGGTTCGCTCAACACTTTTGCTCAGAACACCAATGTTGATACGGATAACCGTCTTATCTGCTATGACATTCTTGACCTCGGTAAGCAGCTTATGCCTATCGGTATGCTTGTTATCCTTGACAGTATTCTCAACAGAATTACTGCAAACAGAGCAAAGGGCAAGAAAACCTATATCTTCATTGATGAGATTTATCTTCTCTTTGAATATGAGTATAGCGCTAACTTCCTTTTCACCCTTTGGAAGCGTGTTCGTAAGTACGGTGCGTATGCAACAGGTATCACACAGAATGTTGAGGACCTGTTGCAGAGCCATACTGCAAGGTCAATGCTTGCAAACTCCGAACTCATCGTTATGCTGAATCAGGCATCAACGGACAGAGTAGAGCTTGCAAAGCTGCTTAACATTTCTGAGGAGGAAATGAAATATATTACCAATGTTGATGCCGGACACGGACTGCTTAAAATCGGCAGCTCACTTGTTCCGTTTGAGAACAAGTTCCCGCATAACTCACTTTACAAATTGATGTCAACAAAACCGGGCGAAAAGTAATAAAAGGTGGCTCCAAGCCACCTTTTATTACTAAACATCTGCTTCAGGAAGTTTTATATAAATAGCATTATGTTCAAACGCATCCATTACTAATGATACTATAAGAAGCAAACCATCATTTTCGTTTTCTATTCCGTATTTACTTTGTTCTCTACCAGGAATATAGGAACTGTAATTATAGAAATACTCGTTCAGAACTTTATTGTTGTAAACGCCACAATCAAAATTAATGAAAAAATGAGGTTTGTATTTATTATAGATGTATTCAATAATGTCCTGCTTTTCAAAATGCTTTTCGACTTCATCAATTGTTTCAGTTTTACCAATTGAAACAAGATGTAAAATTTCCATACAAAAAAGCCCCATACCTTTAAGTGAGTTATCTATATCCATCATTTCACCTCCTCATCAATAACCCTAATTATATGATAAGGTGAATTTAATCATTTGTCAATTTAAAAACAAGGAGATTTCAATGAAAAAAAACAACCATTTTTTACAAGAGCGAGTTTATGACACAGTTCAACCTGCTTGAGTCGTTCGCGCTGCCGCAGCAGAGCGACATCGTCACCACATACGACGGCATGGTGGCAGCCGACTCGTGCCACATCAACCTCTACTACGACGGCAGCGACGGCGTCCACGAGGCCGGGGAGAACGTCTTCACCCCCTACCTGATCAAGAGCTTCATCCTCAACGGCACCGAGCACAAGATCGGCGTTCTGGGCTTTGAGAACACCGACTGCACCCGCTGGGACGTTCCCGACAACTACCCCGGCATCCTCTTCTCCCACCCGGACAACCCCCAGCGCTCCATGGTCTGGGAGGCCCGGCGCTATCTCCCGCAGATGCAGGCCGAGGGCTGCGAGTTCATCATCGTCTCCTATCACTCCGGTCTGGGCTCCGCAGGCGGCGATCTGGAATTCGGTAAAAATACCGAGGGCCAGGTGGCAAGAATGGTGGCGGAGTGCGAGGGCATCGACATGGTCATTGCCGGCCACGACCACTCCAGCAGCTATTCCAACACCTTCCTGAAGGACAAGAACGGCAAGCAGGTCCTGGTGGTCAACGGCGGCGGACAGCAGCTGACCCAGACTACCATCAGCTTTACCGAAGCGGAGGGCAAGCTGGCCTATACCCTCAAAGAATACAAGAACCTGAACCTGGGCAGCTATGCAGTGGACACTGCTTTGAAGGAGAAGCTGCAGCCCTATGCGGACATGGCCATCGAGTACGTGAACCAGGCTGCCGGTACTGCGGTAGGCACCTGGGACACCAGCTCCAACTATTATCTGCAGCAGACCGACACCATGGACCTGATCAACGGCGCCCAGATCGACTACGGCACCGACTACATGGCAAAGAAGTACGACACCGAGGAAAAGAAAGCGGAGCTCTTTGCCAAAACCGGCCTGGATCACATTGATGTGGACATGTCCTCCACCTCCGCCGTGACCCAGAACAACTACTACGTCCGGCCCGGCGCCATCACCATGAAGACCATCTGTCAGATGTACAAGTACGACAACAACATCCTGTACCTGCTGGCCCTCACCGGGCAGCAGATCAAGGACATTCTGGAGCAGAATGCGGAGACTCGGCTGAAGGCCACGGTGAAGAACGGAAACGTTACCTATTCCACCATCGGCGAGGATTTCACAAACCCGGTGTTCGGCGGCCTGAACTTTACCTATGACATGTACCAGCCTGCAGGCAGCCGGGCGGTGATCACCGGCTTTGCCAACGGCAGAGCCTTCGACCTGGAGAAGACCTATATCGTGGCCTGCAACAGCTACCATCTGGGCAACCCGGGCTGCGGCTTCGGCAACTACACCACCGAGGACGGCATCTGGTCCCAGGCCGACGACCTGGCCGGCGGCAACGTGCAGGAGGTCCTGCTAGAGTACATCCAGAAACACGGAGAGATTTCCACAGAGCCCTTTACCTGGTCCTGGAAACTGGACTACACCGGCGACCTGGACGCTCCCATGGAGCTGACGGGGGACGTCTTCGGCAAGAAGACCGACGCCTTCCATGACGGGGACAAGGTCCTGATCTACTACGAGGCAGAGGGCACGACCCTTGGCCTGGAGCTGGCGGAAAACACCGCCAGACTCTCTGCGGTGGACGCCGTGGTGGTCGGGGACTATCTGGGCACGGGCAGCGCCGCTGCGGTGCTGACGGTGGCTGCAGCAGACGAGGAAAAGGGCTATTTCACCCTGCAGTCTGAAAAGGGATATCTGACCTCCGGTGAGGCCGGGAACAGCCTGACCTATACAGAAGAGGCTTCCGAGCTTTCCCAGTGGTATCTGAAGGAGACTGCAGGCGGCTTCCATATCATGAACGTGGGCGCTGCCTACAACGATATCCATAATCAAGCTTTGGAGTGGTACACCGGCTTTACCACCTACGGCGAACGGGAGACCGCAGTCTTCCTGTTCAACGTCTACAGTCTGGTGGAAACCGCCTCTCCTGTTGAGGAACTGAAGGACGGCGGCACCTACGCCATCTTCTTTGACGAGGAGGAGACCTGCATTTCCACCGAGGCCTCTAACGGCGGGCTGGCCCCTGTGGTCAATACCTATGTGGGCGGCAAGCTGATTCTCCCCCTGGATGAGAAAACCCTGGTCGTGACTGCAAAGATCGCCGAGGACGGCAAGATCGACTTCGTCACCGAGGACGGTCTGCATCTCACCACTGCAGAGGCCGGAAACACCCTGGCTTTGACTGAGGAATTGGCTGCCAACGACTGCAGCCTGTGGACCCTGACCAAGGTGACCAACGGCTGGCACGTAATGAACGTGGGTGCAGCCTACAACGGCAACCACAACCAGGCTCTGGAATACTACAGCGGCAAGTTCACCACCTACGGCGTCCGGGACACCGGCGCCTACCTGTTCAACTTCTACGAGCTGGCCGAAGGGGTAACGAATCCCTGCGCCGAGGGACATAGCTTTGTGGAAGGGGATACCCTTGTCTCCGGTACGACCAGGATCGAGATCGCTAAGCTGTTTTATCAAGCAGCCGGAAAACCTGTTGTGACAGAACCGCTGGAATGTATTGATCTGGATCTAATCCCGGAAGCGGATCGGGACGCCGCTGCATGGGCGGTGCAAAACAGTGTTCTCGGCCTGATTTTTGGAAATGAATTTGGCCCGAATGAAATTGTAACAAGAGCAATGTTTGCCGCAGTTCTTTACAATCTTGCCGGAAAACCGGAAGTGACCGGAGAATTGGCTTCCGTTATAGATGTACATGAAGAAAACTGGTTTTATAAGGCGGTTGTATGGGCCAGTCAACAGGATTGGATCGACTGCAATCCCGACGGAGAATTCTTCTACCCGGATCGTCCGCTTGTGCAGGCGAAGCTAACGCTGTTTGCCTGCAGCGAATGCGGCGAAACCAAATGGAACGTCTCTATGGAACAGCCGCACGATTGGGACAGCGGAACTGTTGTGATCGCGCCGACCATGACAAAAGAGGGCGAAATAAAATATCGCTGCGTAAACTGTGGCGCCGAAAGAACGGAAGTTATCCCCAAGCTGATGGATAACTACTATCAGCAGATCTATCAGGTACCGGAGGACTGGTCCGGCGAATACATCATCGGCGCATATATGCTGGCTTACGACCCGACCTACGACGAAGTTTACATCACCGGCTATGATGTGCTGCATACCTCTCTCCTTAACGTTGACGGGGATCTGGAAAAGCTGGTCCTCGATTTTGAGCGGCATCTGGCCCGCCTGTATTCTCCGACCATCGCTCCCGTTTATGAGTTTACCAAAACTGAGGACGGAGACTATTTGCTGAGAGCGAAGATGACCGGTGAATACTGTGGCTGTGTAAACGGATTGTTCAAAACAGTATCCGAACAATCCAACATGGAGGACGATCCTGACTTCAGATGGAAGGTCCATTTGGATGAAAACGGAAATTACTACCTTTGCCACGAAGATGGGGATCACGTATATGCACTCTATTACGATTACAACAAGAATTTCTTTGCGACTGTTGATTTGAACAACGAGGCAGCCCTGGATGCTGTGGAAGGTATGTTCGTGATCCTGTTCCGGAACGGTGATCCCTGCGCCAACTTCAACGACATCACACCCACCTCCTGGTATCACGAGGCCGTAGACTTCTGCATTGAGGAGGGACTGTTCTCCGGTACCTCCGACACCACCTTTGAGCCCGATACGGTCATGTCCCGGGCCATGCTGGTCTCCCTGCTGTACCGGCTGGAGGGCAGCCCGGAATTTGAAACGGATAAGACCTTCACGGACGTACCGGACACCTGGTACACC
>CALCYI010000046.1 GCA_937907605.1 uncultured Clostridia bacterium
TCAATATGGGAAGGCGCATTGTCATACCAAAAGAAAACCTTAAAAAATGGATAGACAAGAAGGTTAGTTCATAATTGTCTGGATATTACTATTTCTTTGTGATATGTTGTGTTTGATAAAATATCGGAGGTGAGTTTATGGCTCGCAGAGCAAAGGGCGAAGGTATGCTTCGCAAACGAAAGGACGGACGCTGGGAAGGCTGGTTTAATATCGGCACGGACGAAAACGGAAAAATCAAACGCAAGAGCGTGACCGCTAAGACCAAAACCGAATGTCAGGAAAAGCTGACTGCGGCGCAAGAGAAATTCAAGGAAGAACAGAAAATTCTGTTCTCCCATAATTACCTGACCGAGTCAGACCCTACGCTTGAAAAGTGGTACGAAATTTGGATAAACACTTTCTGCAAAGGTGTTATTAAAGAATATACCGTTTACGGTTACGAACAACGCTTTCGGTTGTATATTCTTCCTGAATTCGGTGAGATGAAACTCAGCGAAATATCAACGGTAGCCTGTCAGCAGTTTCTCGTTGAGTTACTGAATAACGGCAGAATCAGAGACAGAGAAACGAGAGGTCCTTCGCTATCGCCCTACACGGTTAAGGGCGTTCAGCGTTCGCTGAGCGTATGCCTTGAAAAAGCGGTTGACGAAGGGCTGATTGTTAAAAATCCCTGCTCAAAGGTTAAAATGCCCATCACCGAAAAGCCCGAAATGAAAACGCTGAAAAAGGAAGAAATCGGCAAATTTCTTGAAGAAACGAAAAATTGCGACTGTTATGAATTCTATTACCTTGAGCTGACGACGGGAATGCGGCTCGGAGAAATATGCGCACTTGAATGGACGGACCTTGACGTTGAAAACTGCACGATAAGCGTAAACAAGAGCGTAAGGAAAATCAATGGTGAGCTTATTATTACAACGCCGAAAACAAAAAGCTCTACACGAACAATACGTATAAACGACGACCTCGTTGAGCTTCTCCTCGCTATGAAGAAAAAGCAGATTCAATCAAAATATATCTTCCCTTCTCCCGAAACAGGAGATATCAGAGATACCTCAGCGGTTACGAGGAAACTGCATAGGATTCAGGAACGGGCGGGATTACCGAAAATCCGCTTCCACGATTTACGGCACAGCTTCGCAACGCTCACGCTTGAGGCGGGCGTTGACGTGAAAACCGTATCGCACATGCTCGGGCACACGGATGCAGGCTTCACGATGAACACCTATATGCACGTTACCGATGATATGCAGAAAAACGCAGCGGATAAAATGAAAAACCTGATTGAGAATTCAGGCAAAGATACGAAGGTAATACAGTTCCCTGCATAGAACACAATCATAAATCAACTCTATATGTCACGCTTTCGGCACCGTGAAACGCAGTCGTTGCAAGGGGTTTCAAACGAGATTTTGAGATAGCAAGGGGATACCCCTGCTATCTCCGTTTTCGGCGTTAAAAGCGTGACTATATCGACAATTCTGTACTTTTTACAATTGATGTGGTATAATGAACACGACAAATCGGAATGTCGCGAGGCTATTTATGGGATTTATATCATTCAATGAAGAATACTACCGCAGGAAGCTGGATAAATATGAGAATAAGATTCTTTCCAATTCAGATATCTGCGAAGCAAAACAGCTCCTGAAGGTGCTGGACGATCTGACCGATGAAGGGTATACCAATCTGAATGATACGATGGAAGCAGATTTCTCTTGTCTGACAAGGCTGAGAGCTGTACTGCACCGATGCGGAGAAGCTCCATTTCCTATCGACCATCAACGGTTGTCAGATACCGTTTACGGAAAGAATGAATATGAACTTGAAGAACTGCTTGGAAAGCTGATTGAAGAAGCCAAAAAGTACAGTAGTGTTTCCGCCAATCCATTTATTGAGGAAATATACAGGTACTGTGAATGGATTGGATATGAAAAAGATACCGCCTATGTTTTTCTGATGAGGGATACATTATTGCCATATGTATTCTTTTGCAGCAGAGGAAGAGACAATAACCATCCGTGGCTGATTAGCCGCCGCTTTCTTGAAAACATAACAAAAACGGAATACGTGGATGATGATATACGCCTTCCTTTATACGAAGCACTGGAATCCGGTCATATTCAGTTTGATGAATACTCTGCTTACAGCAAGAAGAGAATACTTCCAGTGATAAATGAACATCAAAAATTGAAGACAATCCTTCTTGATCTGCTGGGTTCAATAAAACAGAGCAAAATCATTGTGATTGAATCCGGTTATATGGGAACGATCCCAATGATTCTGAAGGCTCTGGATGACAGAGTAGACTTCAGACTGTTCACAACTGCGCCTTTCCTGTATGAAACCTATAAGGATAGAATATTCTGCCGGAAGTATGAAGATATACGCAGATTTGAAACGTTATATTCACAGGACCTATTTATGCAGTATTCTTCGTATTCCAGCGGGAAGTTCTACGTGAATGTATCCGCAGACGAATCGGTGAAGGAAAAAACGATTTCTGAAATAGCAGGATTAATGAGGTGACCAAAGATGAAGAACGGAAAAAATTCGGATATGCTTTGATCGACGAAAGAATACAAACGAAAGATTAAGCGACAACTTCTGATTTGTCGGGCAAGTGCTATTTACCTCATTATTTCATAAATGGTCATTAGATGGTCTTGAGCCGATTATTGAAAAATCTCATTCTGAATTTTCGGGATGAGATTTCTTTTTATTTGCAAAATTGATCAGAGATAATAAGATTTTTCGCGCTCGATTTTTCTCGATTTCAAAAATCAAAAATGCCCGAAAAACCGCATAAATAAAGGCTTCCTGAAAGGAAGCCCTGGAGCTACTGGTCGGACTCGAACCGACGGCCTGCGCATTACGAA
>CALCYI010000047.1 GCA_937907605.1 uncultured Clostridia bacterium
TAAATGATTTGATTGACAAAATAGTTGTGCACGCTCCCGACAAGAGCAGTGGACACAGAAGGCAAAAAGTAGAGATTTACTACAAAGCCATTGGTATCACTAATATTGCTGATGATGAGGATTTAGTTGCAATGGACGGCAGAGGTCAATGGCGAAAGAACAAAGAAACGGCATAATTAAATAAAGGAAAAGCGGTACAGTCGCTAAACTGTACCGCCATTCCTTAAAACTTCGTTATCGCACCGACTCATTTTTGTGAGGTTCTTTCTTAACTTAATGACATTGACCCCCCCGGGGGCTTATAATCGCTTCACCGCCTTGCTATAATGAAATTGCAATCAGGCTTTATCCTTATTCCTGTATTTCTACAAAACAAAAAATCCTTAAAAATCCGGTACTGATTGCACAGACTAACATTTAGTCTGCTATTCTCCAATAGGCACTGAACAGTGCTGTTCAGTGCCTACTTCTTTTTGCAGACAAAAGATTTTCATTCGTTTTCAACATCTGTATTTTTTTGGTTATTATGTTATATGCAGACAACTTCTGATTTGTGGAGCAGATGAACGGGCGGCAACTCGGTTGGAAATTTGGTGATTTGAGATTGATGTGGTCAACCTGTGGTCAAAATCGCTTTTTTTTGCCAATATTTCCAGGGGTAAGTGAAGGCAAAATCACACCCGTTTCAGTCTATATCCGAACAAATAAAAGCGCCCGAAACGCCGTGTTTGCAACGGTTTCGGGCAAAATGAAAGCCACGCTTAAAGCGTGGCTTTTGTGGCTCCCCTTGCCGGGCTCGAACCAGCGACAACTCGGTTAACAGCCGAGTGCTCTACCAACTGAGCTAAAGAGGAATGTTCACTTTTTCGTGCTTAGTTATAATACCAAATTTAAATTGTATTGTCAATATCTTTTTTTAAATATTTTCGGGAGGGTGATCAAACCCTCCCGAAACTCTTATTTATTCGTAAAGCTTGATAATCTTTACGGGGCACTTTTCGGCGCAGAGGCCGCAGCGCGTGCACTTTGAATAATCAATCTTTGCAATATTGTTTTCAAAAATAATCGCGTCGCTCGGGCAGTTGCGCTTACAAAGCGAGCAGCCGATACAGCCAGCCGTGCAGGCATTCTTAACGTCCTTGCCTCTCGCCTGTGAGGAGCACTGAACGCGGAATTTACTGTCGGCGGGGATAAGCTCGATAAGGTGGTGCGGGCATACCCTCAGGCACTTTCCGCAGGCAATACAGAGAGCTTCGTCAACAACCGCCTTTTTATCGATAATTCTGATAGCGCCGTGGTCGCAGACCTTTACGCACGAGCCAAAGCCAAGGCAGCCGTATTTACACGCATACGGACTTGAGCCGGGCATTTTAGAGGCGTAAATACAGGAGTCGATACCGTAGTAGTTATAGTCGGTTTCACGCTTTTCGCAGGTTCCGTCGCACTTAACGTACGCAACCTTGCGCTCCATTTCGCCTACCTCCTGTCCCATAATCGCGCCGATTTTTTCAGCCACGGGCTTTCCGCCTACGGGACAGCCTGTAACGGGAGCCTCGCCCTTTGCGATAGCCGCGGCGAGCGCGTCGCAGCCTGCGTATCCGCAGCCGCCGCAGTTAGAGCCGGGAAGCTCCTCGCGGATTGCGACCTCTTTTTCATCGACCTCAACCTTAAACAGCTTTTCTGCTATTGAAAGGATAACGCCGATGATGAGCGCCACTATCGCAAGAACGACGATAGCGATAATAATTGCATTCGTATCCATTGAACTAAACATACTTCACGCCCTCCTTATTTCGGTAATACGCCGAAGCCGTAGAAGGCGATGGACATTAAGCAGGCGGTAAGAAGCACTGCGGGAGTGCCCTTAAACGCCTTCGGGAAATTGTTGTTCTCCGTCTTTTCCCTGATACCAGCCATAATTACGATAGCGATACAGAAGCCTACGGAGGTTCCTATACCCGCGATAACGCTCGTTAAAATGTCATAGTCCTTCTGAACGTTGGTGAGCGCTACGCCGAGCACCGCACAGTTAGTTGTGATAAGGGGAAGGTATACGCCGAGCGCCTTGTAAAGCGGAGGTACGAACTTCTTGAGGAAGAGCTCAACAAGCTGTACAAGGAAGGCGATTACCATAATAAATACAATCGTCTTTAAATATGTAAGGTTGAATCTTACGAGAACGAATTTATAAAGCGTTGCCGCAACCGCAGAGGCGATGGTTATAACAAAGATAACCGCGCCGCCCATACCCGCGGCGGTCTTAACGCTCCTTGAAACGCCGAGGAAGGGGCAGATTCCGAGGAACTGCGAGAGAACGACGTTATTAACGAGCGCTGTTGAAATCAGAACAAGAAATAAAGTATTAGCCATTACTCGTCGCCTCCTTTTCCTCAGCTTCCTTCATAGGACAGCTTGCGCAGTCTCCGTTGCAGCCGCCGTCGCCCTTGACGTGTCTGTTCGCGCCCTTTAGCTTAAGCTTATTCTGTACGGCGCAGAGCATTGCGAGAATGAAGAACGCGCCGGGTGCCATAATGAAGATTGAAATCGGCTCGAAGCTTTTCGGCATAACCTGGAAGCCGAAAGCCGTACCGTTACCGAGAATCTCACGGATAACACCGATGAGCGTAAGTCCGATTGTAAAGCCGATACCGATTCCGATACCGTCGAATATCGAAAGAATCGCGCCGTGCTTATTTGCATACGCCTCCGCTCTGCCGAGGATTATACAGTTAACAACGATAAGCGGAATATAGATTCCGAGGCTGTCGTATAAATCCTTAACATAGGCGTGCATAACCATCTCTATAACGGTTACGAAGGACGCGATAACCGTAATATATACGGGAACGCGTACCGCGTCGGGAATTATCTTACGCAGAAGCGAAATCATAAAGTTGGAAAGGACGAGAACGACCATTGTTGCAAGTCCCATACCGATACCGTTCTTTGCGCTGGTAGTTACTGCAAGAGTGGGACACATACCGAGCATAAGGACGAAGGTCGGATTTTCTTTAACGATACCGTTCCTGAGTCTTTCAAAAATACCCTTCATATATCTCACTCCCCTTTCAGCATAGTATTATAAAGATTGATTGCTTCGTTAACCGCAGTTGTTACCGCAGTAGTTGTAATCGTAGCGCCGCTGATGGCGTCAATCTCGTTAGGGGCGCTCTTGCCCGTCTTGGTGAAAACGATTTCCTCAGCAGGCATTCCCGCAAACTGAGAGGCAAATTCGTCCTCCGACGCCCTTGCGCCGAGGCCGGGAGTCTCGCTCGCCGATATTACGGAAAACGCGGTGAGCGCTCCCTCGTTTGAAATACCTACGGCAATCTGAACGTCTCCGCCATAGCCGTTTGCCGAGGTCGCGTCGATTACATAGCCGAGAATACTGCCGCTCTTATCCTTTGCGGCAAGCACGGCGTTAATTGTTATGGAATCGTCAGCAGGAGCGTAAGAGGACGACTCGCCGGTAAAGCCCAAAAGCTCTTCAAATTCCGCCGCGTCGGAATATACGCTCCTGTATATCTCCGCTCTCGCTTCCTCCTCAGCCTTAGCAATCGGTTCCATTGTAATCTGGTTTAATACCGCAAGAATTGATACGGAAATGAGCGCTATAACAAAGAGGACAATAATGTTCTTAAATGCAGATGATTTTGATTTAGCCATTAGCCTTGCCCTCCTTTGCCTTTCTTATCCTTTTGCTTCTCTCTAAGCCGAAGGGCATAGGAACGGTAACTCTTTCAATAAGAGGTACGAGCATATTGCCTATGATAATAGCATAGGATACGCCCTCAGCGGTTGAACCGAGCGTTCTGAAAAGCGCGGTAAGGAGACCGATAAGAAGCGCGAAGAGGTACTGTCCCCTCTTGGTAATCGGGCTCGTTACGTAGTCGGTAGCCATAAAGAACGCACCGACAAGGAGTCCGCCCGAAAGCGCCTGTGAAAGAAGATATACGGGCTCAAAGCTTCCGCTTTGAATATAGCGTATTAACGCGATAATCGCGATTGTTGAGATAATATATGTAAAAGGAATTCTAAGGGAGATAACTCTCTTTATAACAAGATAAGCTGCGCCTATGAGGATAGCAACGGCTGAAACCTCGCCTATCGTACCCGCGTGGTTACCGATGAAAAGAGTCATCAAATCAAGCGTCTCGCCGTTTCTCATAGCGGCAAGAGGAGTTGCGGAGGATACGCCGTCTACTGCGAAGTTAGTCATCCTCTGAGTAAAGGAAATCATAAGGAAGCAGCGACCCGCAAGCGCGGGGTTCATAAAATTCTGACCGAGACCGCCGAAGAACATCTTAACGGCGATAATCGCGAACGCCGAGCCGAGCACAGCCATCCACCACGTAGCCGTGGGAGGAAGGTTAACGGCGATAATCATACCCGTTACAAGCGCGCTGCAATCAAAAATCGTAATCGGCTTTTTAGCAAGAAGCTCATATAAAGCCTCGAACAAAATACAGCTAACTATACTTACAAGCGTAACTATTGCGGCATTCAGTCCGAAGTGGTAAATACCGAAGCCGAGAGTGGGGACAAGCGCTATCGCAACGTCGCGCATAATCTTCTGCGTGGAGCTTTTATCCCTCACGTGCGGTGAAATTGAAACATTATACACTTACCTTCCCCTCCCTTACTTCTTATTCTGTGCAGCCTGCTCGCGAAGCTGAATTCTTCCGAGCTTGAACATCTGCGTAAGCGGAATCTTTGCGGGGCAGACATACGCGCATGAGCCGCACTCAATGCACTCCATACCGCCGAGTCTGCCGAACTCCTCAACGTTCTGCCTCTTCATCGCCTGCCCCATCATCTGAGGTACAAGGCTCTGAGGACAGGCGTTAACGCAGCGTCCGCAGTGAATACAGTTGGTTTCGATTGCGTCGGCAACCTCGTCGTGAGAATAAACGAGGATGGACGAGGTCGTTTTGATAATCGGGACGTCAATGCTGCCCATAGCGATACCCATCATCGGACCGCCCGAGATGAACTTAAGCGCATTTTCCTTAGCGCCGCCCGCAGCCTCAAGCACGTACTTATGGTTAACGCCTATCGGCACGTCGAAATTAGCGCCCTTGTTAACCGCTTCGCCCGTCACGGTAACAACGTTATGTATCAGCGGCATATTCTTATATACCGCCTCATATATTGCAAATACGGTACCAACGTTATCAACGATACAGCCCTTGTCGGCAGGGAGCATCTTTGAGTGAATTTTCCTTTTGGTTACGGCATAGATAAGCTGTCTTTCGCCGCCCTGGGGATACTTGGTCTTAAGCGGACAAACGCTGATTCTGTCGTCAATCCTCGCCATCTGCTCCATAACCTTAATAGCCTCGGGCTTGTTGTTTTCAATACCGATAACCGCCCTTGCTTTCTTATGGAAAAGCTTAAGGATTGCCTGAATACCGAGGATGAGCTCCTCAGGCTTTTCAAGCATAAGACGGTAGTCCGAGGTAAGATACGGCTCACACTCAGCGCCGTTTATAATAATCGTGTCGATATCGGCGCTGTTTTTCGGCGAAAGCTTAACGTACGTCGGAAAGCCCGCGCCGCCGAGACCTACAATACCCGCGTCCTTAACGGCGTTAATAATATCCTCACGGCTCATATCCTCGAGCTTTCTTTCGTCTCCGAAGCCCTCTACCGCTTCGTCAAGACCGTCGTTTTCGATAACGATACAGTCCGCCTTGCTGCCGTTTGCGACAAGCCTTTTTTCAACAGCCTTTACAGTACCCGATACGGAGGAGTGAATCGGTGCTCCGATAAATCCGCCCGCCTCGGCTATTACCTGTCCCTTGAGCACTCTGTCGCCCCTTGCAACTACGGGCTTTGAGGGAGCGCCGAGGTTCTGGGAAAGAGGAAAGACCATAACGTCCTCAGCCTCAAGCGGACGGATTTCACAGTCTTTTGTAATATCCTTACCACCGAAGGGATGAACGCCTCTTCTAAAGGTTTTTAGCTTCATTCTCCTTATTCCTTTCATATACATATGATAAATAATATTTTAGCATAATATAATATATTATTCAATAATTGATAATAATATAACAAAGGAAAAGCTCAGTAAAATTTTTCAAAAAAGCTCTTGACAAATACAGGATAGTGTATTATAATGACATTGTAATAAATTGTACGCAATTTAATTTTACAAAATTTATAGGAGGATTTTACAATGAGCATTTATGATTTTAAGGTAACGACAAATAAGGGCGTTGAAACCACCATCGGCGAGTATGCGGGCAAGGTGCTCCTCATCGTTAACACCGCGACAGGCTGCGGCTTTACTCCTCAGTACGAGGGACTTGAGAATATGTACCGCAAGTACAAGGAGCAGGGCTTTGAAATTCTTGACTTCCCCTGCAATCAGTTCGCATTCCAGGCACCCGGCGACGACGCTAAAATTGACCAGTTCTGTACTCTTAAGTACAACACCACCTTCCCCCGTTTCAAAAAGATTAAGGTTAACGGCGGCGATGCTGAGCCTCTCTACGATTTCTTAAAGGACGCAACCGACGGCAAGAGAATCAAGTGGAACTTCACTAAATTCCTCGTTGACAGAGAGGGCAATGTTGTTGGCAGATTTGCATCCAGCGACACTCCCGAAGCAATCGAAGCAAAGGTAGAAGAACTTTTATAATAACTACTATTCGGCGGTAAAAACTATGTATGATATTATCATTATCGGCGCAGGTCCCGCGGGAATCTCCGCGTCGCTCTATGCAAAGCGCGCCAACAAAAGCGTGCTTGTATTGTACCACGGCGAAAGCCAGCTTGAAAAGGCGCATATGATTGACAATTACTACGGCTTCCCGGGCGGTATCACGGGCACTCAGCTATATGAGGACGGAATTGCTCAGGCTGAGGCGCTCGGAGTTGAGGTTAAAAAAGAGGAAGTGCTTCATATTGAAATGAACGCTTCGATGAACTACGATATTACCACAACCGACGGAAAGTACGAGGGCACGGCGCTCATACTCGCAACGGGAAATAAGAAGATTAAGCCGAATATCAAGGGCGTTAATGAATTTGAGGGCAGGGGCATAAGCTACTGCGCTATCTGCGACGGCTTCTTTTACCGCAAAAAGACGGTTGCCGTGCTCGGTAACGGCGACTATGCGCTTTCCGAGGCGGGCGACCTTGACAATATCGCAGGAAAGCTATATATTTTAACTGACGGGCTTTCTGCTCCAAAGACGGATAAATACGAGGTTATCACAAAGAAAATCGCCGAAATCAAGGGCGATATGAAGGTGAGGAGCGTAGTATTTGACGACGGCAGCGAGCTTGAACTCGACGGACTCTTTATTGCCGTCGGTACTGCGGGCGGCGCTGACTTTGCAAAAAAGCTCGGCGTTCAGCTTGACGGCGACAGCATTAAGGTAAACGAAAAGATGGCGACCAACGTGCCCGGGATATTTTCCTGCGGCAACGTTAACGGCGGTCTTTTACAGGTCTGCAAGGCGGTCTATGAGGGCGGCGAGGCAGGTCTGGCTGCAGTAAAATACGTAAAGGAGAAAAAATAATGGCAATTCTTGAAATTAACGATTCCAACTTTGACGAGATTGTAAAGGCTAACGATACCGTACTCGTTGACTTTTTTGCAACCTGGTGCGGTCCGTGCAAAATCATGTCCCCCATTATCGACGAAATCGCTGAGGAGAACCCCGCGGTAACCGTAGGTAAGTGCGACGTTGACGAGGCTGAGGAGCTTGCAATGCGCTTCGGCATTATGTCAATCCCGACCGTAATTGTTTTCAAAAACGGCGAGGCTGCACAGACCTTTATCGGCGTAAGACCGAAGGACGAAATCGTAAACGCATTAGCATAATACTGTCGGGCGGTGACTCCGCCCGATTTTACATAGGGAGATAATTATGGCAACTAACGAAATGGACGCATTAATTGCGGCGCAGCAGACCGAGCTTGACGCGGTTCTGCTTTATCAGGAGCTTTCAAAGCTTATGAAAACCGAGGAGGAAAAGGAAATCCTTCTTAAAATGGCTGCCGACGAGGGACGGCACGGCGCAATACTCAGGGGTATTACGGGCGCCGAGCTTAAGCCGAAGCCCCTTATGGCAAGAGCGGTCTGCACTATGTATAAGATACTTGGCAGGCGTGCAGTATTTCCGCTCATGTCCGATTTTGAGATTAATTCCTTTTTCACCTATAAGAAGTATTTTACAAAATACCCCGAAATCGCAAAAATCGCCTCCGACGAAATCCGTCACGGGCATATACTTGCATCAATGATGTAAAAAGGCAGTTTTGATAACTGCCTTTTTTCTTGTTTTAAGAAGCCACTGATAATCTGCTCCTCCTCCGCCTCCTGCTCTGTTAAGCCGAGGCTCATAAGCTTGATTATCTGCTCGCCCGCGATTTTACCGATAGCCGCCTCGTGAATAAGCGCGGCGTCAATATTATTTACAAAGACAAATACGGCAAAGAAACAGAAAGAAAATACGATTTGTATTTCCAGCTGGCGCTGTACAGCGGAACAGTTGCGGAAGAAAACCTTGTTGATTCCGTGGAAATCAAGCTAACCTGACAAAAAACAAAAGGCGTTCGTTGGGGTGTCCGTCATAAAGAAGATGGCTGAGTTTCTCTCAGCCATCTCTTTTTTGTATTAAACAATCAACAATTGGTTCCGGTTCATTATCATACGAACCTCTTTTGTCTTAAGCGTCTCATCTTCAAACTCTGTTCCATCCATTTCAAAACCACACTTTTCATAAAACTTTATAGCGCGACGGTTGTCTTTTAGAACCAAAAGTGCGACTTTTGAATATTCCGAAAGTTCACACATTCCTGCATACATTAACTTTGCTCCGACTCCGATACCATAGTATTTGGAGAGCACATATATCGCCATTATTTCACCGTGGTCTGCAAGTTCTTTTTCCCATCTGTATTTACCGTAGGTGACAAAGCCTACGACCTTATCACCATCTTTGGCAATAAGGGTATTGTCGGGATGTTTTTTAGCCAATTCTTCACATTTTTCTACAGTAAGATTGTCTAAAAACTTTTGGTCAATAAGCCCTGGATATGTTTCTTGCCATGATTTCCAATGCACATAGGCTTTGCCGTGCATTTCTTCATCTGTTTCTATTTTCTTTATTGTTATATTCATTACGTTAGCCCTAATGGTTTATCCTCTTACTCTCCTATATACATAATATAGATTTGACACGGGTTTTCTTCTCCCCATAATTCAGGAAACACTTCAAACTCCTTAAATCCAAGACGTAGATAAAACTTGTTTGTATCATCATATTCCCGGTATTTTCCTGTCCGGACAGTCTTAACCTGGATAAAAGAATACCCTTTTAATACGGCAATATTCTTAGTTTCTTCAAACATACGGTTGCCGATACCTTGCCTGTGGTATTCCTTCAGGACACCCATTACGCACAATTCAACCGTGGCTTTTCCTGTCTCTTTAAGGCAGACAAATCCAATCGGTTTTCTTTCATCAAACGCTGCAACCGTTATTTGTTCTGCACTGTCGGTAACATATTTGTCTATAGCGTCTTGTATTCCAAACCACTCCGGTAAAGACTCTAAAACGGCTCTTACAATTATCTGCTTTTCTTCTTTATCCTCAATAGTATGAATCTTTAATTTATCTATCATCAATAACCTCAAAAATCGAAATTTATTGATTTCATTATTTCATAGCATGATCCGAATAGCAAATAAATGTGTTACAGGCTGCAGCGAGCATAGGATTTGTACTGCCAAATCCCGAAAAAGAAAATGGCTTCTCCTTGAGGAGAAGCTGTCACCGCAGGTGACTGATGAGGTGTAGGCACAAAACGGAGCTAAAAAATATTCCACCTCATCCGTCTTGCTTTCGGCAAGCCACCTTTTGCTCAGCCGCAGACGGCTCACCCCTTTGTCCGCAAGCGGACATTTCCCCTGTCAAGGGGAATTCCTCAAGGGGAAGGCTTTATAAAACAGACCGAAAGAGAATGATTCTCAATCAGTCTGTAAACCTTCTTTATGACGGACACACCGTTTTGAACGTCTTTTTCTTATTTAAGAAATCCGCTGATGATTTGCTCCTCAGCCTCCTGCTCTGTTAAGCCGAGGGTCATAAGCTTGATTATCTGCTCGCCCGCGATTTTACCGATAGCCGCCTCGTGAATAAGCGCGGCGTCAATATTGTTAGCCTCAAGCTGCGGCACGGCAAGAATTTTCGCGTCGTCCATTATAATCGCGTCGCACTCCGTATGGCCGTTGCACTTTGCGTTGCCGATTATAATGCTGTCGAATTTCTGGTACGATTTATCCCTCGCTACCGAGCGCGAGATTACGTCGGCGCTTGAGCCCTCGCCGTTGAGCTTCGTCGTATATACGCTCTCGGCTCTCTGCTCGCCGTGTGTCATTAATCTTTCGCGTACAAGGAGGGTTGCTCCCTTTTCAAGCTCGGACAGGGTTTTCCTTACGGTCGAATCAACACCCTTAATCTGCACCATTTCCATTTCGACGGTGCTCCCCTCCTCCTGATAAACCTCGGTTACGGGGTTGAGGATACGCTTTCCGCTGCCGTCGCCGCTTCCGTAATGCTTTTCAACGTACTTCACGTGGGAATTTTTACCTACGAAGAAGCGGTGTACGCCGTCGTGCTGGGAGTCGTGCGCACCGCAGTTATCAATACCGCAGCCCGCTACGATGGTAATATCACAGTCGTTGCCTATAAAGAAATCGTTATATACGACCTCTTTGATACCGCTTTCGCTGATAACGACGGGGATATGGACGGTTTCATTTTTAGTGCCGCCCTTGATTGTAATATCAATGCCGGGCTTGTCCTCTTTGGTTTTTATATCAATGTTTTCGGTGGTGTTCCTTGCGGCGAGCTGAGAGTTCGCCCTGATATTGAAAGCGCCCTTCGGCGTTGCCTTAAGGTCTGCAATTTCGGCAAGGAGCTTACTTTGAATATCGTTTACAAAATCCATAATTTCCCTCCTAACCGTCAAGCCTTGCGCAGTTTCCGACCGCCGAAGCCGTACCGAGAAGCTGGGGCAGGATTTCGTCCCTGCTTCCGTGCTTCGTGATTCTTCCGCTATCGAGCACCACTATTTCATCGGCGATATTGAGTATCCTCTCCTGATGTGAAATAATCAGGATTGAATTAGTACTGTCCGCCTTCATTTTTTCAAATACGGAAATAAGATTATTGAAGCTCCAAAGGTCTATACCCGCCTCGGGCTCGTCAAAAACGGAGAGGCTCGTATTCCTTGCGAGCACCGTCGCAATCTCAATTCTCTTAAGCTCGCCGCCCGAAAGGCTCGCGTTAACCTCGCGGTTAATATAATCCCTCGCGCAGAGTCCTACTCTTGAAAGGTAGTCGCACGCCTCGGAAATCGTAAGGTCTTTCTTAGCGGCAAGGCGCAGAAGGTCAACGACCTGAATACCCTTAAAGCGAACGGGCTGCTGAAAGGCAAAGGAAATGCCGAGGTTCGCCCTTTCGGTAATGGAAAGGTCGGTAATATCCTCGCCGTTAAAATAAATTTTACCGGCGCTTACCCGTTCAATGCCCGCAATCAGCTTAGCCATCGTTGACTTACCGCCGCCGTTGGGACCCGTGATAACTATTAACTTATTATCGTCTATCTTTAGACTTATGTCCTTGATAATCTCCTTTTGTCCCTCGTCCTGAGGCACGTCAAAGGAAACGTTCTTAAGTTCAAGCATAATGATTCCTCTCTTTAGGCAGAGTAAGACGAATCCGAACCCGGTTTAAAGTGGCAGATTTGCCTTATCTCTGCATTAATAATACTCGGAATACACAAAGTATTCCTGCGTTTATTGCCTTGACCTAAGCCAAATCTGCTCATTTTAAACTGCAAAGCACCTAAAACGCTTGTAGTTAAGATGAAATTTGGCTTTTGAGGGCGCCGCTTGGCTGGCGCCAAGCAAGAACGAAAATGACGAAGTTCACTTAAATACTGCGTTTTAGGCGATTCGGATTCGTCTTGCTCTGCCTAAATATTGCATATCTATTTTACTAAAATATTATTATTTGTCAATATAAACAATAATTTACATTTTAGTTTTAATATGCTATAATGGACGTATCAAGTTTTGAGGAGATGATATTTTGGCTAAAAAGGATAAGGTTAAGCCTCAAAATCTGCATCCTAATCACATAGGTATTAAGGAAGCCATGGGCTATATGCTCGGCGATGCAGGCAACCTCTTCGTTTTAACCTATGTTTCTTCGTTTTTGAAGGTTTTTTACACGGACGTATTACTCATTACTCCCGCCAAGGTTGCAACGCTCTTTCTTGTAACGAGGCTCTGGGACGCCATTAACGACCCGCTCTGGGGCGCAATCGTTGCAAAGCGCCCGCCCGGAAAGAACGGTAAGTTCCGCCCATATATCAAGTGGGTTGCCATACCCGTTGCGGTAGCGCAGCTTCTTTGCTTTATTGACGTAACAAGGTATACCAGCAGCACTGCGCTCGTTCTTCTTTACGCATATATTACGTACATTACCTTTGGTATGATGTATACGGGAATTAACGTTCCGTTCGGCTCGCTTGCTTCCGTAATTACCGACGAGCCCGAGGGAAGAACGCTCCTTTCCACCTTCCGTTCAATCGGCGGCGGTATCGGCGGCGCGGCTCCCCTGCTCCTTGCTCCGTTCATTATTTACGACAAGCAGCCCGACCCGACCGACGCGGCTAAGACGATTAACGTTGCAAACCCCAAGGGCTTCTTCCTTTTTGCAGCGGCAATGTGCGCATGCGCTATCGTATTCTACCTTGCCTGCTTTGCTTCCACCAAGGAGCGCGTTAAGTCCGCGGCTAACCCGAATATCAATATGAAGGAAGCCTACAAGGGTATGTTCAAGAGCCGTCCCTTCATAGTTCTCGCTATAACGGGCGTGCTTATCAGCGGTCAGCTCCAGTTCGCTTCCCTCAACCAGTACTTATATAAAAACTACTTCGTTAACACAAACCTGTCCGTGCTCGGTACAATGGCGCAGTACTTCCCGATGGCGCTGATGATTCTCGTAACGCCTGCACTTTCAAAGAAGTTCGGTAAGAAGGAGCTTGCGGGCTTCGGCTCAATGTTCGCGGCGTTCGCAGCTATTGCGTGCTTCCTGCTTCGCGGTACCTTCAAGCCTAATTCGGATACTAAAACCACGGTTATCTTTATGGTAACGCTCTTCATCATCGGCTTTGGCTATTCCTTCGTTTCAATCACGAACTGGGCGGTTGTTGCCGACGTTATCGACTACCAGTACGTAAAGACGGGAATTAAGAGCGAAAGCGCAATCTACGCGGTTTACACCTTCTCGCGTAAGCTCGGTCAGACCATCGCCGATTACGGCGGATTAATGCTGCTTGAAAAATACGCGCATTACGACGCCTCAATGGCTAACGCGGGCTACGTTGAGGGCGTGAGCGATAAGATTCTCTTTATCTGTACCCTCATTCCCGCAATTACGTATACTCTTATCTGGCTGCTTTACAAGTTTGCATTCCCGCTTACGAAGGAACGCCTTGAACCGATTTACGAAAAGGTAAGGGCTGACAACGAAGCGGCTTCAAAGGAAGCTGAGGCTCCCGCAGAATAAAAAATAATTTACACTCCCTGCTGTTTTTGATATAATAGCAGGGAGCTTTAATTTTCGTTTAATATACGAATATTAGTATATACACGGTGATTGATATGAGAATTTTAATAGTAGAAGATGAATACAAGCTTGCCGACGTTGTTGCGGCAAGGCTGAAAAAGGAAAACTACGAGGTTGATATTTCCACCGACGGCGAGGACGGACTCTATAACGCCGAGAGCGGAATATACGACCTTATTATCCTTGACGTAATGCTACCCAAAATGAACGGCTTTGAAATCCTCAGCGAAATCCGCGAGGAGGGCATTGAGTCCAAGGTTATTATGCTCACGGCGAAGTCAATGATTGAGGACAAGCTTGAGGGGCTTACGGGCGGTGCCAACGATTACGTAACGAAGCCGTTTCACATCGACGAGCTCGTTGCAAGGGTTAATATCCAGCTCCGCGCGGACACAAAGAGCGCGGTTAAGGATTACCTCGAGTTCGAGGATTTAAGGCTCAACACGAAATCGTCAAAGCTTATGTGCACCGACTCGGGCGAGGAAATTTCCGTTATTAATAAGGAATTTCAGCTCCTTGAATATTTCATCTCGAACCCTAACCAAATTCTCTCAAAGGATATGATTTACGACAAGGTGTGGGGCTACGATAGCGAAATTGAAAGCAACAACCTTGAAGCGTACCTTTCCTTCATCCGCCGCAAGCTCAAGGCGATTGACTCAAAGGTTAAGATTAAGGCGGTAAGAGGAATGGGCTACAGAATGGAGAAGGGCGAATGAAGAAGCTAAAGAAAAACGTATTCCTCGTAGTATTTCTTATCCTTACAATCATTACTACGGGAATACTCTGTATATATAACGTTCAGCTCTACATCGAACAGAAAAGGAACGTTGAGCGCAGCCTGAGCCAGACTGTATTCGATACGATTTTTGACGACCTGCTCCCGATACCCCGCGACGATAAGAAAAACGACCGCGACGACGCGGGCAACATTCGTTTTATGGACAGCACGGTTTATAACGTGATTTTTGACGAGGATAAAAACGTTCTGCGCGTTATCAACCATTCAAACGGCGAGGTGGACGAGGACGAAATCTCCGAAATTGCTCTCAGCCTGCTTGACTGCGGCGAGAGCAAAGAAACGGGAAACCTCTATTTTACTAAATATTCCTATGCGGTCAACTCGCAGTACTACGTCACAATCGTAGATAACACTAACACTAATAAATATCTGCTTAACACTCTGCTTTATTCGTTCGCGATTTTCATAGGGCTTGAATTGCTTTATGTCTTTATCGCAAGGAAAATTTCCGCGTCAATTACAACTCCCGTCGCGGAGAGCTTTGAAAAGCAGAAGCAGTTTATAGCCGATGCCTCGCACGAGCTTAAGACTCCGCTTGCGGTTATTATTGCGAGCGCCGACGCGCTTGATAGCAACCCTGCGGAGAAAAAATGGCTTGCAAATATCAAGAGCGAAAGCGACAGGATGAGCAAGCTGATTGCGGATTTGCTTGAGCTTGCAAAAACCGAGGAGGTCAACGACAAGAGCAAATTCGCCGTCGGAAACCTCTCAAAAACGGTTGAGATGTCCGCGCTGACCTTCGAGAGCGTTATGTTCGAAAAGGGCATTACCCTTAAGGACGATATTGAAGGCGGCATTGAGCTTTATATGAACTCATATAAAATCAAGCAGCTTATGTCAATACTTATCGACAACGCAATTCAGCACAGCCGCGAGGGCGGTGAAATCGAGGTTGAGCTTAAAAGGAGCGCAAAGGATATACGCCTTACCGTATCGAATCAGGGCGAGGGTATCCCCGCGGGCGACGAGGAAAAAATCTTCGAACGCTTCTACCGTGCCGACGCGTCGCGTAACAGGAACTCAAACCGCTACGGCTTAGGACTTGCGATAGCAAGGAACATAGCAGCCTCCCACGACTCACAGATTACAGCAAAAAGTGAAAACGGAAAAACAACCTTTACAGTCGTCTTTCCGATAAAGAAATAAAAAAGCTACTCCAGGAGCCTAATATGAAGAAGCACATTGTTGTCCCGATACTTGTTGGCATAGTTGCAGCGATTATCTGGATTCCGCTCATAGCGTTATACCTTCTCTCCCCGTCGTATGCTATGCGCGGTACTGAAGGTAAAACAGAAATAGCAGCGGAAAACGAGCGTTATCAAATTGTTGAAACCGTTGTTATCGACAGTGACGCCGATGCGCATATGATTCACCTCAGCGTAGTCGAGAACGCAACAGGAAAAACGGTATTTGAGACAACGCCTTGCAGAGCATGGGATTATCACGGTACTGAATTTAGTGAAAACAGCAACGATTTTACCGTCCATTCCTCAGATATTGGCGATATATATTTTCGCTATAGCAAAGACACTGCATCATGGGATACGCCTTCCCCTTGAGGGGAAGGGGGACCGCTTGCGGTGGATGAGGTGAAGCCATGAACAAAACCAACAACCCAAGTTTAAAACCCTTCGCGCAACGATTGCGCAAGGAGATGACAAAAGAAGAACGACGTTTATGGTATGACTTTCTTAAAGCCCTGCCCGTGACAATCAATCGTCAGAAGGTCATCGGAAATTATATTGTCGATTTTTATTGTGCTTCGTCAAAAATTATTATTGAGCTTGACGGTTCACAGCATTTTGAAGAAAAAGGGATTAAGAGCGACGAAAAAAGAGATAAATATTTTAACAAATTAGGTTTAAAAGTATTACGATATTCCAACGAAGAGGTCAATCATAATTTTAACGGAGTATGCGAGGATATATTAAAGCATCTGTAATGTGTCCACCTCATCCGTCACCTTCGGTGACACCTTCCCCTCAAGGGGAAGGCTTAAGCAAAAAAAGATGAGCAAGAAATCTTGCTCATCTTTTTAGTATTTTACAGGAGTTGAGGAGAGGTACTTATTTACCATTAACGCTACTTTGAATACGATAGCGTCGTCGAATTCCCTGAGGTCGAGCCCCGTCAGCTTCTTGATTTTTTCAAGACGGTACACGAGGGTATTCCTGTGTACGAAGAGCTTTCTCGAGGTCTCGGACACATTGAGGTTGTTCTCAAAGAATTTCTGGATAGTAAAGAGGGTTTCGGAATCGAGGGAATCAATTGAGCCCTTCTTAAATACCTCCTTTAAGAACATCTCGCAGAGCGTTGTCGGGAGCTGATAAATAAGCCTTGCGATACCGAGGTTTTCATAGCTGATAATAGTCTTTTCGTTATCAAATACCTTCGCAACCTCGAGCGCAACCTGCGCCTCCTTAAAGGACTTGGCAAGCTCCTTAATACCCGTTACGCATACGCCGATACCGATAATCGCAGAGCAGTAAAATTCAGAAGCGAGAGTGTCGCAGATTGACTGCGCAAGCTTTTCAAGGTCCCTGCTTTCGATATTCGGGCGTACCTCCTTGATAAGCGCAATATCGGTTTCGTTAATATTGATAACGAAGTCCTTGCTCTTGTCGGGGAAGAAATTCTGCACAACGTCGAATACGGATACGTCGGTTTCCTTGGTAACCCTGATTAAGAACACAACCCTCGTCGCGTCGTTGTTGAAGTGAAGCTCACGGGATTTAATATAAATATCGCCGGGGAGAATGTTGTCAAGCACTACGTTCTTAACAAAATTCGAGCGGTCAAATTTTTCGTCGTTGCTCTTTTTAATTTGCTCAAGCGAAATTGCGATAATGCCCGCATAATTCCTGCTCAAATCGTCGGTTCCGTCAACGAAAACCGCATACTCGGGATGCGCGCTGTCGCCGAACGCCTTATAAGTTGAGCCGTCAAGAACCGTAAGCGGACCGTTGAACACGCCGCCGGAGATTACTCCCTTCCTCGTCTCGCCGATAATACCGAGCTCGCTCGAGGAAATAACCGTTCCGCTCTCGTCAACTACGCCGATTGTGTTGTTTACGACGTTTCTCATCTGATTAATAATACCTTGGAACAACCTGTTGGGCATATTGTTACCTCCGTAAATTATTTGAATATTAGCGATTTCTATAATTATGCACAAAAAAACGTCAATCCGTTTGTATATATTATACAAGGGGCTTGACGTTTTTGCAACCTTTTTCACAAATATTTTTTAATTTTTTTGTAGATTTTGCATAAAGTATATAAAATATACTATATCTTGTGTTCTATGCCGTAATCAATAACAACTCTTCCTCGGTAATATACCGTGATTCACCCTCGCCGAGCGTTTCGTCAAGCGGCAGATTACCCATTTTTATACGCCTGAGCTCGAGCACGGTTATGCCGTGCTTTTTAAACATCCGCTTAACCTGGTGGTACAGTCCCTGGCGGAGCACCACCCTCGCGCGCGTAAAATCACCGTCAATTTCGCAAAGCTCTGCTTCAAGGAGCTCGCTTTCGCCGAGCGTCATTCCGCCCTCAAAATCAGCCTTAACCTCCTCGGTAAACGGTTTATCAAGGCGCGCAATATAGGTCTTGTCAATATGCTTTGACGGGCTGAGGATACTGTGCGCGAATTCACCGTCGTCGGTAAGAAGGACAAAGCCCGTGGTGTCCTTATCAAGGCGACCTGCAGGGAAAAGCCCGCGCCGTTTCATCTCGTCGGGCAGAAGGTCAATCACCGTCTTTTCGCCTGTGTCCTCGGTTGCGGATACCACGCCCTTCGGCTTATTTAGCATAATGTACACATGCTCGCGGCGGTTAATCACCCTGCCCGAGCATATAATTTCGTCCCCGTCGGAGCACTTAAGGTCGCCCGATACGGCTTTAGCTCCGTTCACGGTAACCTCTCCGCGTTTAATCAGCGCCTTAGCCTGAGTACGCGTAATATTCAGTTCTCTTGATAAAAGCTTATCCAGACGCTCCATTATTTTCTCCGAGCGGAATGAGGAAGCCCTCGTCAGCCGAAGGGTCGCATAAATCCGCGCCTATCAACATTCCGTCAAGCACCATTAAATCCGCTATCACGCGTTCATTGTCCTGATAATTAGTAACCCCAAAGGTGTACAAAACGGCAGTCCTGCCCTTATACGTTTCAAGGTCGAAGCCCTGCTGCTTCTGAATATCGTTATAGTTTTCGTAAATCTCGTTGAACTCCTCGGGTATCGTAATCTGGCGGCTCTTTTCCTCGTCGGAAAGCTCATACCCAAGCCCCGTGAGGTACGCCCTGCGCTCCTCCTCGGTTTTACAGCTTACCTGCGCGACAGCGTTCGCCTTCTCGCCCGGGTGGTTTGAAATAAAGGTAACGGCAATTACAATAACTCCCGTGAGCGCAAGTATAATCCCGAAAAGCTGCTTCGGCTTAAGTTTAAAGGTTATCATCTGCATATTATCACCAGAAAATAATATGCGTAGAGAAGATAAATAATTACACTATTTACCGTACTTTTCTTTAACCGCCTGCATAACCTTATTTGCAACGGGGCCTGCGGTCTTACTTCCCGAGTTTCCGTTTTCGATTACAACAACGAAGGCGTACGGGCAGCTTTCATCGTCCATAAAGCCCGTAAACCACGCGATATTGTGCGCGTCCACGTTGTCTATCTGAGCCGTACCGCTCTTTGCGCAGAGGTTAAGCCCCTCGTAATTATAGTCCTTATACTGCTTTTCAACGTTGTAGCGTAGCATATCCTTCATCGTTGAGGCGGTTTCCTGCGACATAAGCTCGGTCTTATTCTTCGGGAGCACTAAGTTCAGCGCCTTGCCCGCCGTGGTGGTGGCGTTGTCGATAAGGTTCATTGATACCGCGCTTCCGCCGTTTGCAACCGCGCTCACAATCCTCAGCATAGTAATCGGAGCAAGCCTTGTATCGCCCTGTCCGATACCCGTCCAGCCGAGCTTATCCTCCGCGATATTCTTAACGTTGAAAGTACCCGCAAAGGCTTTAATCTCACCGCTTATGGTAATGCTTGAACCGATACCGAGGCGCTTCGCGGTTTCATTGAGTTTCTCCTCTCCAAGCTCAATAGCTATCTGTGCAAACACTGAGTTACAGCTCTTTGCAAGGGCGGTTTTAAAGTCAACCTTGTGGCCGTGGTCGGCGTTACAGATAATATCCGTACCCTTGCTCGGGGTGAACTTTCCGCCGCAGTCCCACGTTTTGTCGAAAACGTCGGGCATATTCTCAATTGCGCAGATTGCCGTAACAATCTTAAAGGTCGAGCCGGGAACGTAATGCGCCGAAAGCAGACGGTTCATATACACGCCCTCATAATCCTCGTCGTTTTCTATTTCACTGTACGAGGGCGGATTCTGCGGGTCAAAGGTCGGGTTTGAAACGCAGCAGATAATATCGCCCGTCTTGTAATTAACCACGCCGACCGTGCCCTTCCTGCCGTCAAGCGCATTATAAGCCGTCCTGCAGATTTCACTGTCAAGGGTGAGCGTAAGGTCGTTGCCCTTGCCGTTCTTTTTCAGACTGTATACGCCGAAAACCTTGTTATATCCAGTAAGCCGCGGACCGTAGACCTTCTGAACGCTTGTGGAAATAACGTTTTTGGAGGCTCCGACCGTGTGAAGCGTGGCTTTTCTTACGGTTTTGCTTTCGGCATAAGTCCTTTCGTGATTTTCCGTATACGCGAGAGGAATTTCGTTTGAATCGTAAATTGTACCCGCTCCGACGAGCGTGCCGTAATTATAAAGGTGCTTGTTATAGCTCTTCAGCGCCCACGAATCTGCGTTCTGAACGTATGACCAGATGAAGAAGCCCGTGCCGAAAAGAAACGCAATAACTAAAATTAAAAGGAAATATCCCCTTCTTCTTATCATTTTCACGGTCTACTTCACCTCCTTACGCTTTGCACCGAGCAGGTAGTTATACGTTCTGACGTCGGAGGATTTAATAAACGCAAGTATCGCCCAGCAGCTTATCATCGACGAGCCTCCGAGGGATACGAACGGAATCGTAACGCCCGTGAGCGGAAGAATGTCGGTAATGCCGAATACGTTAAGCGCGCACTGGAATAAAAGCAGTCCCGCGCCCGCAACGGAGGCTATCGAATAAAACGCCGAACGCGACGCAATTGAATTAACGATAGCGGAAATTGCGATTGCCACAAACGAGAGAATCAAAAGAATACCGAAAAGGAGTCCCCATTCCTCGCAGATTATGCCAAAAATACTGTCGGACACGGGCGCGTAGGCTGTCGTCCTTACGTAGCCGTTACCGATACCGAGCCCGAAGAGTCCTCCGCTTGCTATACCTACGAGCACCCTCGTCTGCTGCATACCCTGTCCGTAAGGGTCGTCAAAAACATGGCGGTAGCTCGAAAATCTCCGCATTGCGTACGCCCTGTACTTAAGGATAATAGCCGCGCCTAGTCCCGCGCTCGTTACCGCGGCGGCTACGGTCTTAATATCGCCCGAATTCATAAACACGATAATAAGGAAGGTTACGAAGAATACGAGCGCCGTACCCAAATCACGTATAACAATCAGCGCGCCTACGCACACAACCGCAAAACCGATAAAGAGTATCGTGTTCTTTGAGGTCTGAATCTTTTCAAGCGTTGCCGCGCCTACGAAGATGAATAGCACCTTTACAAATTCCGACGGCTGAAGCTTAAAGCCGGCAATTTCAATCCAGTTGCCCGCGCCGTTCGTCTTGTGGAACATACCGAGCGCAACGTTCACCGCCAGAAAGAGCAGAGCTCCCGCCGCGACGATAGGTCTTATCTTCATACAGAAATCCACATTACCGAGCACGAAAACGAGCACGGTAAACGCGCCGATACCCGCAAGCACCATAAAGAACTGCTTAAATGCGGATTCGGGATAAACGCTGCCTATTACCGCAAGCCCGACTCCCGAAAGGAAGAAGGCTATGAGCTCAAGCTCAAAATTCCTGCGGTGGAATACCGTATAGAAAAATATTACGTAAACCCACTCGGCAGCCACAAGCAGCGCGAGCGCGATAAGCGCGCGGAGCTCAAACCTTTCGCCGCACGCGGCGGCTAAATAGCCCGTACCGAGCTGAAATACCGATAATACCGTCAGAAGAAGGAAGTTGTTTATCGGCTTTACTTTTGCAAATTTATTTTTAGCCATCACTGCCTCCTTACTTCTCGTAGAATATAAACACCTTGTCGCCGAAAGTCAGCATATCCTCGTCGAAGATAAGCTGCGGCTGGGTGATATAACGTCCATTGAGCTTAGTTCCGTTGTGGGAATCAAGGTCTGTAAGCGCCCAGCCCCTGCTGGTTTTGTGAATACGCGCGTGGTTAGTGCTTACCGCCTGGCTCATTATCTGAATATCGCAGTCGTTTCCCCTGCCTATTAAAACGTCCTGCTTTTTGAGGTATACGGGGCGCTTCGTCTTAATGTCCACAAGCACGGCGTACGCAACAATCTTTGCGCCCTGAGTCTGAACGGCGGTTCTGATTTCCTTCCTGCTCTCGTCGTTTACCGCCTCGTCGCACATAAACTTAAGCGGCACTCTGCCGATTGTGATTAAATCGCCGTTTTCGAGCACCTGTCTGCCCTCCATACGCTCGCCGTTTACGAAAATCGGAACCGCCTGAGAGGTTCCCGCAATAAGCGCGTAGATTTTTTCGGGAAGAATTTTAGAGAGTAAATCCTCCTGCGGCTCGGTAGTGTTGGTAAGCACCCAGTCGCGCCTTTTCTTTGCTATAACCGCGTGAAAGCGCGAAACTCCGGGGAAGCGCAGTACTATGTCGTTCGAACGGCTCCTGCCGAGCGAGGTTTCCCAGTGGTCAATATCAATAATCGTACCATCGTTCTGGTTTACAAGCCTTGCGAGCTTATGAATCCTCGGACGGTTGCGAAACAGCGAAACGACGCAGGTAAGCAGGATTACCGCCGCCGCTGCGGGAGCAATATATCTCATTAATGAAATAATAATATCCATTATGTTACACCCCTTTAATTAGTAATTTTTATATTATACTTGAAATTTAGAAATGTCAAGATACTTGAAAATACTTAATAATTAATATATACTTTAAGTAACTTAGTAAGGAGGCATAACTCATGGCTGTTGAAAAATCCTTATTCGGATATATAAACGAAAACGAGCCCGTATATCTCTACAAAATCACTAACGAAAGCGGCGCTCACGTAACGCTCCAGACTCTCGGCGCGGGTATACAAGCCCTTTATATGCCCGACAGAAACGGTAAATTTTCAGACGTTGTACTAGGCTTTGATAATCCGAGCGATTACCTCAACCCCGATTACGGCTATCAGGGACTTGTTGTAGGAAGATGGGCTAACCGTATCCGCGACGGTAAATTTACCTTTAAGGGCGAGGAATGCCGCACGCCTCAGAATCAGGGCACGTGGACTCTCCACGGAGGCGGACGTTTTTCCTTCACTAACTGGGAGGTTGAGGAGACGGGCGAGGACTTCGTCGTTTTCAGGCGCTTTTCGCCCGACGGCGAGGACGGCTTCCCCGCTGACTTTACTATGAGGGTTAAATACACTCTCACAAACGATAATATCCTGCGCATAGAATACGGCGTGCTTTCGGACAGGGATACGGTTGCGAACCCGACAAACCACGCATATTTCAATCTCTCGGGAGACGACGAAAAGACAATTGAGGGACACTACCTTGAAATACCAGCCGATTACTTCACCGAGACCGACGAAAGCCAGCTTCCCACGGGCGAGCTCGGTGAGGTCAAGGGGACTATGATGGACTTCACCTACGCTCATAAAATCGGCGATATGATTGATACGCCGTTCAGGGCAATTATCGACGGTGTCGGCTATGACAATAACTACTGCCTCAAAAATAAGAGCGGCGCCTTCGAGCTCGCGGCAAGGCTTGAGGACAGGGAGAGCGGAAGAAGGCTCGAGGTTTATACGGACCTTCCGGGTATTCAGCTTTACTGCGGCGGCTGGCTCTCAAGGGATTACACCGCTGGCAAGGGCGCGAATATTGTTAAATTCCGCCGCGGTGTAGCGCTTGAGACACAGTTTTATCCCGACACCGTAAACTTCCCCGAAAAATTTCCTTTCCGGTACGTTAAAGCAAACAAGGAATTCAAAACCGTAACAGAGTTCAGGTTCACTACGATATGAAATCAAAATTTTTACCGCTCGAAAAAATAAAAATAGACGACCCGTTCTGGAACGGGTTTATTGAGCTTGTTCGGCGCGAGGTAATTCCCTATCAGTACGAGGCGCTCCACGACAGGATTGAGGGGGTTGAAAAAAGCTACTGCATAGAGAATTTCAAAAAAGCCGCAAAGTCAGACGGGAGCGTGAAATACCCCGTAGACAAATGGTGCTATGACGACCATAACGCCGACGAAAACGCCTTTCACGGCTGGGTTTTCCAGGACAGCGACGCGTATAAATGGCTCGAGGCTGTCGCGTATTCGCTGATTAATCACCCCGATTCAGCGCTTGAAGCAAGGGCTGACGGAGTTATTGACCTTATCTGCGCGGCGCAGCTTGAAAACGGCTACCTCGACACGCTTTATATCATCAACGACCGCGATAGGATATTCACCAACCTCCGCGATTTTCACGAGCTTTACTGCTTCGGTCATCTTGCCGAGGCGGCAGTCGCGTACTATCAGGCGACGGGCAAGGACAAGCTCCTTAACGCCGCGCTGAAATTCGCCGACTTAATCTGCGATACCTTCGGTAAGGATAAAAAAAGAGGCTACGGCGGTCACGAAATCGCCGAGCTTGCGCTCGTTAAGCTCTACGATTTAACGGGAGAGGAAAAGTATCTCGATACGGCAAGGTTCTTCATTAACGAGCGCGGTAAAAAGCCGTATTACTTTGACCTTGAGCGCGGAAAAGAGACAAAAGAGGATAACTATTTTTACAATCAGGCGCACGCTCAGCCGAAAAATCAGCACGAGGCGGTAGGTCACGCGGTGCGCGCCGTATATCTTTACAGCGGTATGGCGGATATCGCCGAGCGTTGCGGCGATACCGAGCTTGCTCGGGCGTGCAGGGATATTTTCGCCGACATAGTTAACCGCAAAATGTATATTACAGGCGGTATAGGCTCAACCGTTCACGGCGAGGCGTTCACGTATCCCTTTGACCTTCCGAACGACCTTGCATACTGCGAAACCTGCGCGTCAATAGGGCTTATCTTTTTCGCTCAGCGAATGAGCGCTATCGAGGATAATCCCGTTTTTGCGGCGACGGCTGAAAGGGCGCTTTATAATACCGTGCTTGCGGGAATGGCTGAGGACGGAAAAAGCTTCTTTTACGTTAATCCTCTTGAGGTTAACCCGACCGCTTCCCGTCTTGACGAGAGAAAGCGCCATATAAAGCCCATAAGGCAGAGGTGGTTTTCCTGCGCGTGCTGCCCGCCGAATCTTGCGAGAATAATCTCCTCGCTCGGTGCATACGCTTACAGCGAAAATGAGGATACGCTCTTTATTCATCAGTATATCGGAGGTGCAGTAAACACAGAAAGCGCCTTTGTTTCCGTGGATTCTGACTATACTGAAAGCGGAAGAGTAAAAATAACCGTTAGCCCCAAAAGGAAAATGAAGCTCGCCGTTCGTATTCCCGACTGGTACAGCGACGAGGGCTACAGATACTACGATATTGACAGGGAGAGGGTTATCGAGCTTAATTTCACACCCGAGGTTAAGCTCATAAAATGCTCTAACCTCGTAGCCGCAAACATCGGCAAAGCCGCAGTTACGAGAGGTCCTTTCGTATACTGTGCAGAGGGCGTTGACAACGGCGAAAGCTTACAGCTCTTAAGACTGAGCCCGACGGGAAATTTCACAAAGCAGGGTGAATTCATTATTGCCGACGGATATAGAGAAAAGCCCGACAACGATTTATACATGGAGTATAAATCCTCCGAGCTTTCCGAAACAAAAATAAAGCTTCTCCCCTATTACCGCTGGGGTAACAGAGGAGAAAACGAAATGTCGGTATACCTGCCGCTAAACACAAAATACTAATAAAAGCGGGCGGATAATATCCGCCCCTACAAAAAAGACCGCTCCTTTCGGAACGGTCTTTTTCTATACTATTTTACGGTTTCGGGGTTCCGCACTTTGTGCAGAAGTTGCCCTCATTCTTCGTTCCGCAATTACCGCAGAACCAGCCCGCAGGTGCTTCCGGCTTCGGTTTACCGCACTGTGTGCAGAAATTGCCGCTGTTAGCCGCGCCGCATTCGCAGGTCCAGCCGCCCTCTGCGGGAGCTGCTGCCTGAGGCGCGGGAGCCGCCTGCTGCTGAGTCTGCTGAGCTCTCTGCTCTGCACCCATTGCAAACAGGTTAGCCGCGGTTGCTCCGCCGCCGCCTGCGTTCATAGCCATGCCCATGCCTACAAAGCCGCCCATTGCGCCGTTCGGATTGTTAGCCGCGTCACGCATAGCCTGACCCTGTGACTCAAGATATACGCCGCCTGCCATGCTCGGATCTCTTCCTGCTGCAGCGCCTCTCTGATACTGCTTGAGGTAAGCGGCATCCTCTTCACTGATGCTAACGGGGTTAAGCGCGATAGATACGATTTCAATACCTCTTGCCTCATACCAAAGCTCGCGGAGCGCTGCGTTAGCGTTATCGCGAAGCTCCTTGGTGTGTGAAGGAATCTGAGCGGGACGAAGTCCAAGCTCTGAAAGCTGACCGAACGCGGGTGAAAGCGAGTCAACGAACTCCGTCTTGAGCTGTGAGTCAAGCTCTTCTCTTCTGTACTCGCTTGCTACGTTAGAAGCAATCTTTGAGTAGAAAATAATCGGGTCGGCGATTCTGTAGGAATATACGCCGTTGCACTTAATTTCGGTATCCATATCAAGACCGATGTTGCGGTCAAGAACACGGAACGGGATAGGAGTAGGCGTACCGAATTTATTATCCATAATTTCCTTGGTGTTTATGTAATAAACTCTCTGATCCTTACCTGTATCGCCGCCGAAGGTGAAACGTCTGCCGAGGGTCTTGAAGGAATCAAGAATACTTTCGCCGAGCTTGCCTGCGAAGATTGAAGGCTCCGTTGAGGAATCCCATGTGAACTCGCCGGGCTCTGCGCAAACCTCGACAACCTTGCCCTGCTCTACGATAAGCATACACTGACCGTCAGCAACCGCAATCGCCGAGCCGTTTGAAATAATGTTATCGCTGCCCTTGGTGTTGGAGGAACGGCTGCCCGTTCTCTTTTCGCCCTTTACCATAAGAACGTCCTTGTCAATGCTGTCGCAATAGAAGAATTCCTTCCACTGATCAGCGAGCGTTCCGCCGAGAGCACCGATGCCTGCTCTAATAAGTCCCATATAAATTTACTCCTTTCATATTAGAAACTTATGGTTTTACAACTGCATTATAGCACATCTTTATCCAATATAGCAATAGAATTTATAAAGATTTAAAATATTCCTGCGCAATTCTTACGCTCTCCATAGCGTCCTTTGCGTAAAAGTCGGCGCTAATCATATTGGCATAGCTCCTCGTCAGCACCGCACCGCCGACAATAACCTTAGCATTGGTGTTTTCGTGAATAAGGCGTATCGTCCTTTCCATATTCGGAACGGTGGTGGTCATAAGCGCGGAAAGTCCCGCGAGCCTTGCGCCGCTTTTAATGACCTCCTCGAGCACCCTTTCGCACTTCACGTCTTTACCGAGGTCGATTACGTCAAAGCCGTAATTTTGAAGCAGAACCTTAACTATATTCTTGCCGATGTCGTGAATATCGCCCTCTACGGTCGCGAGCACGATTTTATCGCCCTTAACCGTAGCGTCGCCGCTTTTGATTATATGCGCCTTAATTTCGTCAAACGCCGCCTTTGCTGAGTCCGCGCTCATAAGAAGCTGAGGCAAAAACAGTTTGTTCTTTTCAAAATCCTTGCCCACACTGTCAAGCGCGGGGATAATCTCGCTGCTGATTATGTCAAGCGCGGGCGTGCTTTCGGCAAGGCGCTTTGCGATAGCAGCGCTCTCGTCCTTAAGCCCCTTAACAATGCTGTCCTTGAGGCTGAGCTGCGTTATAACCTGCTCGGTCTTTTCCTCTTTGATAACCGAGGAGATATATTCCGTGCAGCTTTCGTCAAACCCCGCGAGAGCGTTGTGCGCATAATACGCGTTCATCATCGGGGCGGATTTCGGGTTGATAATACCCGCGGAAAGCCCCTTTGCGAGCGCCTCGGTATAAAAGGCGGTGTTAATCGCCTCCCTGTCGGGAAGCCCGAAGCTAATATTTGACACGCCGAGCACCGTATGCACGCCGAGGGTGTTCCTCAGATAATCAACCGCCTTAAGCGTTTCAACTGCGTTTTGCGTATTCGTACTTATCGTCATAGTAAGCGCGTCTACAATTAAATCCTTTTTCTTGATCCCGTACTTTTCGGCTCTGTCAATGATTTTTTCTGCAATTTTAATTCTGCCCTCTGCGCTCTCGGGTATTCCGCTTTCGTCAAGGCATAGGCAGACTGCGGCGCCGCCGTATTTTTTAATGAGCGGGAATACGGAGCTCATTGAGTCCTCTTTTCCGTTAACGGAGTTGATAAGCGGCTTGCCGTTATAAATTCTCATAGCCGCTTCGAGCGCCTCGGGCTTTGCCGAGTCAAGCTGGAGCGGAGTCGGGAGCACGGACTGAAGCTCGTAAACCGCGCATTTGAGCATTTCAACCTCGTCAATTTCGGGAAGTCCTACGTTAACGTCGAGGATATGCGCGCCGCATTCACGCTGTGAAATACCCTCTTTAATAATATATTCCGTATCGCCGTCGCGCAGTGCCTGCTTTAAAAGCTTCTTGCCCGTCGGGTTAATCCTCTCGCCTATAACGAGGCTCTTTTTTCCAAAAACTGCGCTCTCGCTTCCGCTCGTAACGATTGTATGCGTTTTATATTCGGGTACGGAATCGGGAATATTCTTCGTTTTTTCAATCAGCACCTTAATGTGCGCGGGCGTAGTTCCGCAGCAGCCGCCGAGGTACGACACGCCGAGGGCGGCAAGCTCTCTCATTACCGCCGCAAACTCGTCGGGCTCAACCGTGTATACGGTTTTTCCGTTCACAACCTCGGGCAGACCCGCGTTCGGGTTTACCATTATCGGAAGCGAGGTGTATTCCCTCAGCTCCTTAACAAGAGGTATCATCTGCTTTGGTCCAAGCCCGCAGTTAAAGCCTATTACGTCCGCCCCGAGTGTTTCAACAAGCGCACAGGCGGTCTTTATGTCCGCGCCCGTAAGGAGCCTTCCGCTCTCGTCGAACATAAGGGATACGAATATGGGAAGGGAACAGTTTTCCTTTGCCGCAAGGATTGCCGCCTTGAGCTCATAGGTATCGCTCACGGTTTCGATAAGCACGAGGTCGCTGCCCTCTGCGCCCGCTCTGACTACCTCTGAGTAAGCGCTTACGCACTCTTCAAAATCGAGGTCGCCCATAGGCTTCAAAAGCCTGCCCGTAGGGCCTAAATCAAGCGCGACCTTTTTACCCGTTTTCCCCGCAAGCTCAACGCCCGCGCGCACTATCTCCGCGCAGTTTTCGTACTTAAGCGGATTTGCGCCGAAGGTGTTGGAGGTGATAATATCCGCGCCGGCGTTGGCGTACGCCATATGAATTTTTAACACTCTCAGCGGGTCGCTGAGGTTCAGCAGCTCGGGTAGCTCGCCCGCTCTGAGCCCGAGCATTGAGCCCATTCCGCCGTCAAAATATTTAATCATATCAGTCCTCTATCCCTATAAACGCGGTAACGCTCTTTGACGGCACCATCTGGCAACTGTCAGTAAGCGTTATGCCGATTCTCTTTGTAAGGTCAATCAGTCCAAAAAGCTGTTTTTGCTGAGTTATATCAAGGTCAAAGTACCCGGGAGAGTAACGCCTTCTCAGCTTCACTCCGTGCTCCGCCTTAAGCTCCTCCTCAAGCGAGTCGCAGACCTCCTCAATATACACGTTCGCCGCGGCGCTCAGCGCCATAGCCCTTGCCGTGTCGGTTGCAAGCGCCGTTTTAATAAGGCGGTCAACACCAAGCCCGAGCGTTGCGCCGAAAACGACAGCCCTTTTGCAGCCCGCCATGTTTTCGGCAAGCCTTGCGCTTTTAAATTCCGTGCCGCCGATATTTACACCGTCCGTGCTTACCGAAATATCATAAATTCGGTAAAGGCTTTTCGGCTTTGCGGTATTAATAATTTTCTCCGCCGCCCAATCCACGAGCCCGAGCGTTCTTTCGTCCCGAATTTCCGAGCTTGTTCTCAGGTAGCGCAATATCTCTTTTCTATCCATTTATTATATCCGAAAGTCCGTTCATAATTTTTTCGGCAACGTCGGGCTTATTCATAGTATAGATATGAATATTGTTAATCCCGTTTGCCATAAGGTCTATAATCTGCTCGGTAGCGTAGATAATACCCGCCTGCTTCATTGAGGCGTCGTCCTCGGCGAAGCGCTCCATTATCTTATAAAACTTCTTCGGTACGGAGCAGTTTGAAAGCTCGATAGTCCTCTTTATCTGTTTTGCGTTGGTTATCGGCATAATGCCCGCAATAATCGGAACTTCAATCCCTTTCACCCTGCACATCTCGACGAAATTCAGGAAAACCGAGTTGTCAAAGAAAAGCTGTGAGGTGAGAAAATCAAGCCCGCAGTCAACCTTTTCCTTAAGGTGCTGCATATCGTCAACGCGGTTTTTGCTCTCGGGGTGTACCTCGGGATAACACGCGCCGCCGATACAGAAATCCCCAAGCTCCTTAAGCTCGTTCACAAGCTGATACGCGTATTCATAGTACTGCTTGTCGGGGAATACAAAGCCCTCGGGAATATCCCCTCTGAGCGCAAGCACATTTTCAATATTATTGCTTTTAAGCTCGCCCGCTACGCTCCTTATCTTGTCGCGCGTGGACGTAAGGCAGGTAAGATGCGAAAGAGGAGTAACGCCGCAATTTTTAATCTCGTTTGCAATCTCCTGCGTAAAGCCAGCGCCCGTGCCCGCCGCTCCGTAGGTAACGCTCATAAAGGCGGGGTTTGACTCCGCCATTTTCCGCACGGTTTCCTTAGTGCTTTCGATTTTGTCCCACTGCTTCGGCGGGAACACCTCAAAGGATACCGTTACCCTGTTTTCCTTAAGAATAGTGCTTATCTTCATAATTAATACCTCGTATGAAAATTATAATATTATACCGCTTCTTTGTCAAATACGTAATTATGTAGTGCAAATATTGTTGAAATACAGTATAATATATGATAATATATACTATATATATTGTTTTTTCAGGTGAAAATGATGAAAACTGACGGATATAATCAAAACGAAAATCTTGTTATAGGCAGGAACGCCGTATTAGAGCTCCTCAAGGGCGACAGAGAAATAGAAAACGTCCTTATCGCCAAGGGCGAGCGCGAGGGCTCGATTAACAGGATTATAGCGCTTTGTAAGGAAAAGAAAATCGTTATCAAAAACGTTGATAAAAAGAAACTCGATTTTATGAGCGGCGGTGCTAATCATCAGGGCGTTGCGGCTAACGTTGCCGCACACGAATACGTAAGCGTCGACGATATACTCGCCTACGCCGAAGAAAAAAATGAAGCGCCGTTCATCATAATCTGCGACGAAATCGAGGACAGCCACAACCTCGGCGCAATAATCAGGACGGCTGAGGCGTGCGGCGTTCACGGAATTATAATACCCAAGAGGCGCAGCGTTGGGCTGAACTTCCTCGTTGCAAAGACCTCCTGCGGCGCGCTCGAATATATGAGGGTTGCTCGTGTGGGCAACCTTGCGCAGACCATCGACGAGCTTAAAAAGAAAAATATATGGGTATATGCCGCCGATATGGACGGTGCGCGCTGGGACAAGACCGATTATTCGGGCGGCGCGGCGCTCGTTATAGGCAACGAGGGCAGCGGAGTAGGCAGACTTATCAAGGAAAAATGCGACGTTACGGTCAGCCTGCCGATGCTCGGAAAGGTTAATTCCCTTAACGCGTCGGTTGCGGCGGGAATAATTATGTACGAAATTGCAAGACAGAGGCTTGAAAAATGAGTGAAAAGCTATCAATCGAAGAGATAATCAGACGAGCCGAGGAAATCACGGCGAAGAACGCCGCCGCACTTAAGGAAAGCGAAAGGCTCGTTGAGAAAAAGGCGCCTGAGGAGGAAGAGGAGATAAAGACCTTCGTCCCCTCTAAAAAGACTGCGCCGCCCGAGGACGCCGACAGACCTCCCGAGCGCGCGGACAGCAAAACGAAAAGTCTTAAGAAAAGCGAGAACGAAATCGAAAAAACGAGGGCGTTCAGCGCCGCTGATTCCGCCGAGGAAAAGACAAAAATCATCTCCGTAGTCGCCCCCGAGGAAAACGAGGAGGACGGCGAGCTCCAGAGCATACCGACAATCGTCGTAAAGGACGACGCGCTCAGCAGCTTTAATCAGGAAAATTCCTCTGAGGAAGAGGAGGCTTCGGGCGTTCAGATGACCTTTGAGGGCTTCGACGAAAAGGTGGATACGGTCGAAAAAATAGACGAGGCTGAGGCTGAGGCTGAGCTTTTGCGCCGCCGTGAAGAGAAGGTCGGAAAATTCCGCCTTTTCGGTCCCGATGAAACCGACGAGGAGCTCGGCGAGAATTTCGACACCGAGGACGATTTTGACGAGTTCGACGAAAAGGATGTTTTCCTAAAGGGACTTATTGAAAAGAAAAACGCCTCGTTCATAAAGCTCGCGGCTACCGCGCTGCTCTTCCTTCCTATGCTGCTCATGGCGGCGCTCAAGGATTCGCTGCATTTCCCGCTATTTCTCTCCTCCCACGGCGTATTTTTCTCCGTAATTCTCGTGCTTTACGCGGGCGCAATCGCAATAAACGCCAACATAATAAAAAAAAGCTTCACCTTTAAGCATTCGGTGAGCTTTGATTTTCCGATAAGTGCGGTGAGCCTTATTATCCTGCTGCATACCGTGCTCCTGCTTGCGCACAGCTCCCTGTGGATAGATAACGGAGTCGTGCTCGCCCCCGTAGGTACGGTAGCTCTCTTTATGTCGCAGCTTGCTAAGTATATTACTTATAACCGCCTTGTTGATAATTTCAGCTTTATAACGGGCGCGGGCGACAAGTACACGGTGGAAAATATCACCAACGCAGTTGACGCAAGGATTATCAGCCGCGGTATGCTCGAGGAGGAAAATGCGAAGCTCAAGATGAGCGTAAAATGCGACCTTCCCACAAACTTTATGGAAATCTCGCTCAAGCGCGAGCCCGCGGACAAAATCTCGCTCAGGATATTCATAGCGGACGCCGTGCTGAGCCTGATACTTTTTATCGTAATCGGAATTATTGATAACTTTAACACGGGCTTTAACTGTGCGCTGTGCGCGCTTTCGATTTCGCTCCCGATTTCGACGCTCTATATTACGAGCTCCCTGCTCAGCGATATTTCAAAGCAGCTAAAATCGTATAATTCAAGAGTCTGCGGCTTTGAGGGCGCGTTTATGGCGCAGAACGCTGACGCGCTCGTTATGGAGGCTGCCGACCTGTTTGACAAAAACTCCTGCAAGCTTCACGGTATTAAGACCTTCAACGGCGCGAGCATTGACGAGGCGCTCATTAACACGGCGGCGGTTATGATGCAAACGAAGAGTCCGCTTTCCCACGTGTTTGACAGCGTTATAATCGGTAAGCAGAAAATTCTGCCGAGGGTTGAGAGCGTTCAGTACGAGGAAAAAATGGGCACTTCGGGCTGGATATACAAGCGTAAAATCCTCGTGGGCACGCGCGAAATGATGCAGCGCCACAATATAGAGGTTCCCCTACTGAGCTTTGAAAAGAAAATCACAGTGAGGGACAGAAAGGCGCTCTACCTTTCGGTTGACGGCGCGCTTACGGCAATGTTCACGGTAAGCTACCGTGCAAACCAAAGGCTTATGCGCGAGCTCGGCAAGCTTGAAAAAAGCGGCATTACGCTTATCGTAAAGAGTCAGGACCCGTATATTAACGAGGAAACGCTTACCGAGCTTTTCGAGCTTCCCGAGGGCTTCATAAGGGTTATGAATTACTCGGCGGCAAGGGTTTACGATAAATACTCAAACCTCGACGTTGAAAAATCCCCCGCCTACGTTGTGCATTCGGGCTCGGCGCTCGGGCTCGTTTCGGCAATGCGCGGCGCGGGAATACTCGTAGGCTCAACGGGGCTGATTAATTTCCTCTCCTGCTTTGGCGCGGCAATCGGTTTCCTCGTAGTCGCAATGCTATCCGCAATCCACGCATACAGCGAGCTTTCCGCGGTAAACATTCTCATTTTCGAAGTAATCTGGACTGCGTTTATGCAGATAGTAATAAAGCTCAGAGGCACGGGATTATAATAATTGACAATGTAAAACGGAGAAAACAGTATGAATGAAATAAAATGCCTCAACTGCGGCGCCGTCTTTGAGGCTGAAGAAGCCAAATGTCCGTATTGCGGATACATTAACCCCGAAGGCGCCGAGAGCAAATTCCTGCGGGAGCTGGAAAACACACGCAAGGAGCTGGACAACGTGGATGAAGAAGCCGCCTCGTCGTACGTACGCGAAGTAAAGAAGGGCGCGGGTTCTGTCGCTAAAATCATAGCCATCGCGCTCGTCGTCGCTCTGGTTATCGCTGGCGGTTATCTTTTACTTCAAAAGACGGTATTCAACCACGATAAGGGCAGCTATGCCGAGGAGCTCGTATGGGAACGCGAGCACTTCAAAGAATACGACGCTATGTTTGAGGCGAAGGAATACGACGAGCTCATGGAGGCAATAGCGAACGACGGAGAAGAACACGCCGTCTATAACTGGGAACACTATGACGAGTTTATGGATATTGCAGACGAGCTGTGGGCAGGCGAAACCGACTGACAATAGCATTTATTATTACAAGGAGAAGCATTTATGAAATGTCAGCACTGCGGAAACAATTTAAACATTGAGGATAAGGTCTGTCCGTACTGCGGTATGTCAAACCCCTTTGCCGTAAAGCATCAGGAGGAGATGGAGCGTTATGAAACAGACTACCAGAAAACAAAAAAAGAGGTGCTGGAGCAATCCTCAAGGTTTAACCGCCGCACAGTAAAAATAACCATTATCGCGGTATTGGTGGCGTTAATAGCAATAAGCTGTTTTCTGCTTGCCAAGTCATATGATATCCGCTGGTGGAATATGGAGAGGTCCATATCGTCAGAGGCTGAAACTAACAGACAGGCGGTTCAGCAGCTCATGGAGGCAAGAGATTATCAGGCGCTTTGTTCATACGTAAGCCAAAACAGAATCACCTATACGGACGACCTTAAGGAATATGAGGCGGTATTCAATACTACTCAGCAGTACAGAAGGTTCTACGACGACCTGATGATACTCCAGAACAAAAAAACCGACACAGAAAAATTCAAATATTATTCCGAGAGCGAGCTGCTTGAAAGCCTCGCGAAAAGCATCCATTCATTATATGAGTATATGGAGCCTCAGAAGTACAACCCCGAGGCATATCAGGGGGACAAAATGGAGTACATGGAGGATCTTAGGGAGCATATGGAGATTATTGTTTCGGGATACTTCAAAATCAGCCCTGAAGAAGCGGCGGATATGCGTAGCATGACTGTTTCAAGGATAAACGTTTTATTGGAGGACTGCTATGAAAAAGAACAGCAGTAAAAAAAGAACACTGAACACAGCTAAAAGCAGTGGCACGGATAAACTTTTTACGGTAATTATAGCTTTGCTTTCGGTGGTACTGGTGGTACTGAGCATAATAACGGCAGTTAAAATAAACGAGTCACACCAAGACTATATCACCACGCCAAATGATATCTTAAGAACTGTTAAAAACGGGTATTACCCCGACGCCCTTGAGGAGATGCACGATAATATCGCTCTCGGTGAGACCGAAACAAAAAATCCTGAATATGCGCTGCCTTACGCGCTGTCGGATTACTATGAGGCTCAGTCGCTTTATACTGCATATTCCAAAGCGGCAAAGCTCACGGAGGATGCTGAAAAAGCAAATGAACTGGACGCCGCGGCGGCAAGGTATCAGCAGGAAATGGAGTCCGCCCGTAAAAGAACGGGAGAGCTGGAGTTTATGACTCAGGACATTGATTCGGTTTTTGAATAACCGTCAGCCCTCAATGTTCTGATTTTGATGTAATCCTGACGGCGTTTATGCAGACAGTTAAAAACTGCGCGAGACGGGATTTTATAAAGAGGTGATTTTTTTTGAAAAAAGCTTTGATAATAATTCTTTGTGTTGTCCTGGTAGTCCTCCTGTTCCCCGTACATTTGGATGTGAAAGACGGAGGAACTGTGGTTTGGAAGTCACTAACATATGAACTTCTTGATTATCACGCTTATGATGATTCAACGAGCATATCGCCGACATATGAAGTTGGCAAAGGCATACGTGTTTTCGGCAAAGATATATATAAAAATACGCACATCGTCTATGGTATAGAATACGAGGGTACCGTCACAGAAATTACTCCGATAGAGCACAAGACAGGCAGATACCTTATGAAAGTAGAAACGTCCGAGGGTGAAATGACGGCAACTATTATCTCCTCCCACCTCAAGTACTGCTTTGACGACGATACTCTTAAGGACATACGCGTCAAAAACATTAATGTCGGCGATAAAGTGAGCGTTAATGCGGACAAAGAATTAGATTCTGCCTATATGGTCGTATACGGCATCGCTGTTCTACACGAATAGTATAATTTTTATATTCGCGGGCGGCGCCCGCCCTTAATTTCGAATTCCGAACTCCGAATTCCGCATTAAAAAAGGAACCGCACACGCGGTTCCTTTTTATTGTATTGAATTATTCGCCAAAGGTCTTCTTTGCTTCTTCAAAGCCAGCCTTGAGGCTCTTAAGTCCTTTTGCTACAAAGTCCTTAATGTCGTCGCCTGCGTCAGCAGCAGCGTCCTGAAGCTTTGCAAGAGTTTCCTTTGCGTCAGCAATTCTCTTTTCGATTTCTTCCTTGGTTGCGTCCTTAGCTTCCTTCTCTGCGTTCTTCTCAGCGATAGCAGCCTGTGCAGCAGCAAGACGTGCAATCGGAACGCGGAACGGTGAGCAGGATACGTAGTCAAGACCGATCTTATGGCAGAACTCTACTGAGCTCGGGTCGCCGCCGTGCTCGCCGCAGATGCCGCAGTGAAGCTCGGGTCTGGTCTTCTTACCGTTAGCAACTGCCATTTCCATTAACTGGCCAACGCCGGTCTGGTCAAGCTTAGCAAACGGATCGTTTTCGAAAATCTTAGCGTCATAGTAAGCGTCAAGGAACTTACCTGCATCGTCGCGGCTGAAGCCGAAGGTCATCTGGGTAAGGTCGTTAGTGCCGAAGCAGAAGAACTCAGCCTCCTTAGCGATGTCAGCAGCTGTAAGAGCAGCACGCGGAATCTCTATCATTGTACCAACCTCGTATTTCATATCGGAGCCTGCAGCCTCGATTTCAGCGTCAGCGGTAGCAACAACGATGTCCTTAACGTACTTTAATTCCTTAGCGTCGCAGGAAAGCGGGATCATAATCTCAGGAACGATATCCCATTCAGGATGTGCCTTCTTAACGTTGATAGCGGCACGGATAACAGCCTTAGTCTGCATTTTAGCGATTTCGGGATAGGTTACTGCAAGACGGAGTCCTCTGTGTCCCATCATCGGGTTGAACTCGTGGAGACCCTGGATAATGCCCTTGATTGTTTCAACGCTCTTGCCCTGAGCCTCAGCAAGCTTCTCAATGTCAGCCTCTTCGGTAGGAACGAACTCGTGGAGCGGAGGATCAAGGAAGCGGATAGTTACGGGGCAGCCCTCAAGAGCTTCGTATAGCTTTTCAAAGTCGCCCTGCTGATAGGGAAGAATCTTCTCAAGCGCAGCTTCTCTCTCCTCAACTGTGTCGGAGCAGATCATCTCGCGGAAGGCAGCGATTCTGTCCTCTTCGAAGAACATATGCTCAGTACGGCAGAGACCGATACCCTCTGCGCCGAGCTCTCTTGCCTTCTTAGCGTCTGCAGGAGTATCAGCGTTTGTACGAACCTTAAGGGTTCTGTACTTGTCAGCCCAAGCCATGATTCTGCCGAAGGTACCTGCGATTTCTGCGTCCTTAGTAGCGATAACGCCGTCGTAGATATTACCGGTTGAACCGTCGATTGAAATATAGTCGCCCTCGTGGAACTCTTTGCCCGCGAGAGTGAACTTTTTGTTTTCTTCAGGTCATGAGACGACAAGATAGAAAACATCAAAACGATATTGACATTTCCACTTTCCATCTGAGACTCGGCCTGTTCTGAGATTGAGGCATCAGATGCATCTATGGTGCAAGCAACGGGTGTAACAGAAGTAAAATTGTTGATGTCGCCCATGATAAGAAACAGATTATATTTACACCAACTGTCCGTCGGTGAGTAACGAGATGGAGCCGCCCCAGAGGCAGTTGCATTTGCATGACTTGAGGAGGGCGGGCTGGTTGGCGATGAGGTAGTCGGGCTTGCCGGGCATCCAGGGTGCCACGACATTGGGAATGCAGGGCATGGGCGTGAGCGCGTTCGGTCTCAACTGCTCGACCGGGCCGAAGGAGATGACAGAGCAGCTCCGGCGCCTGCATGAGATCGCGCGCGTGCCGCTGATCGCAAAGCCCAACGCGGGCGTGCCCGAGGTCGTGGGGGACGAGACGGTCTATA
>CALCYI010000048.1 GCA_937907605.1 uncultured Clostridia bacterium
AAAGAAAAAGCCCCACGCTTTTTTGTGAGGTTCTTTCTTAACTTAATGACATTGCTCAGCTGAGTCCTTTTAGTTATTTTATCTTATTTTCTTGTTACGGATTTTGCCGCTACGAAGTCGCCGTCGGCGTTTTCAAAGGTGATTTCAACCTTATCGCCCGCTTTCATAAGCAGTACGTCCATACAGTCGGTAACCTTGATATAATAATACTTTCCGTTAACCCGGAGATAGTATACGGTATTTCCGTCGTTAACCGAGGTCTTGATGTCGGTAATTTCGCCCTCAACCGTTTGAACCTCTGCTGATTGCTGCTCTCCGTTTTCGTCGTCAACAACTGACGTGCCTTCGGCGTTTTCGTCCACGGTGTAGTCCTCAGCGTCGGCGTTATTATCAACCTTGCCCTTGTCCTTAAGCGCGTCGATATAGTTCCTTACCGCCGCGTTGAGCGCCTTAGCGTCGCTCTTTTCAACGTCAAGCAGTCCCGTGCCTACAATTGTCTTATCGTCAAGGTTTACGAGCGCGTAGCCCTTAACCGTGTAGCTGTCGCCGTAAAGGGACATAAAGTAGGTCGGCTGATTTTCAATGTCAAGCAGAATCGGGAATATCGCGTTGTAGCCGTAGTTCTGTACCGCGTCGGTAGCGGACTTGATAGCCGAAAGCTCGGTAGCGCCACCGTTTTTATAATACCTCGTCTCCTTCGTTCTCTGGTTGCAGAGGATAAAGCCGAAGTTTGAGGTATCGCTCTCCGCCGAGGTAACGCCAGTATATACCCATACGTCGTCGTCAAGCGCAATGTTACCGCTTCCGTCGGAAACAACGCTTACGTCCTTCTGGAAGAATATGGAATTCCAGAAGCCGTTTGCAAGCTTGCCGTGATAGTTGTACTGCTGAAGCACGAGGCTCTCGCTGTATACAACGTCAATCCACTGAAGGCTCTTATCCTCGCGCACGGTCTCAATATCGTGGTACTTGCTTTCGCCATTAAGCGCGTCGGTAATAATAGCGCCCTTGACGTCAGTACCGCCGAAAAGTCCTATCGTCTTGTCAAGCACGGGAGTAATCCAGTACGGGTGCCCCTCGTCGTCGATTTCAAAATTCGGAACGTCAAGAATTGCCGTAGGATACTGGAAGCGGAGATGACGGAGGAGCTTTTCGTTAAAGAGCTCGCTCGGCGAATACTTAATACCCTCGCCGAATTTTTCAACGCAGTTTACAACCTGAACCTTCTGGCTTACAAGGTCTATAAGCATATACGCGGGAAGTCCGTTTTTAGTGTTGCTAAGCCAGCGGAAAACATCGGCATAATTGAGGTAAGCAACCCTGACGGGTGCGCCCTTGTAGTTAATCTGGGTTGAAGCGTCGGATACTACGTACTGGCTCTTGTATTCGTCAAGCTGACCAAGCTGCTGGTCGGCGAGTACCTTAGCCGTCCTTGCGTCAAGCCTCGGCACGCTGTCGTAGCTGATATCAACGAAATCCTCTGTGAAATTGCTGTTTTCAACGGTCATGAGCTTGCTGTAGGTCTTTGCCCTGAAAAGCGTAGCGCCCGTAAGATAGCCTATAAGCATTACAAGCACGATAACCGCAATAATGATAATCGGAACTATCGACTTCCTCTTAACATATTCCTTGCGCTCAATCTTTTTCCTCGCGCCGATAAGCAACGAGAAAATACCTACGAACATAGCAATTACCGCAATAATAAAGCCGTATATATCAACCGTCTTGAAATTAAACGCGGGGTAAATCGCATAGTAAAGCACGCCCGCAGCAATTACGGTAAGCACCGCGGTAAGCACGAGCTTAAGCACTACTCGGGGAGGCGTTGCAACCGCCTCAACCGCTTCGCCCTTAGGCCATTTAATCTTAGCCTTGAAGCTTTCTATAACCTCGTCGGCATCATAATCCATATTAGGAATTTTATCACTCATAATATTACTCCCATCTAATGAAGATGTATTAATTATACTATATAAGAGTATAAAATACAATATTAAAATTGCCGTGTGTAGCACCCGCAATTCCGAATTAAAAAAGGCGGTCACACAACGACCGCCTTTAATTATTTGTTTTACGCCGGTGTAATACCCTTCTGCTCCTTCATATACTCTGCTGAGCACGGGAACTTCTGCCAGTACTTGATGGTAAGGCTTGCGCTCTTATCTCTGATAACGGTAATGTTAGCATGAGTAACGTCAACGTATGCCATTTCTGTATACTCAGCCTCAACGATTTCCTTGGTTGAGGTGTTAATCTTAACAACCGCAGTACCGCCCTTATAGGTAACCTTGATATTATCCTTGTAGTCGCCCTGTGCAAAGGATACAACGCTGATTGAAGCAACGGTTGAGCCGATGTCGCCGAGGGTTGAGAATACGTGACCCTGTGCGTCCTTGCCGGGAACTGACATCTCGGTAAGCTTGGGCTGCATTGTGATTGTGATAGTTCCGTCACCGTTGTCAACAACAGTAGCTGCAAGAAGGTCGTCGCCGGTGATATAGGATACGCGGAAGTCCTGTCCCTCGTCGTCCTTGTCAAGCTCGGGGTTTCTGTTCTTTGCGGGAGGAAGGCCGTTAACCTGCTTTGAGAAGAGACCGCCCATAATGCCGGGAACGAGGTTGCTTATGGTCTTGTTTTCCTTGCCGTCAACAAGAATCTTTTCAACAGTAAGGTCATCTTCGCCAAGGAGCTTATAGAAGGTCTCCGTGCCGCCGTCAGCGTTCTTGTACTGAGCAGTAAGAGTCTTTGTGTAGTCATAAGCTTCCTTATAGTAAGCCGCCACGTCGTTAAGGTCCTTGAACTCAATTCCGCCGTATGTACCCGGAGTTAATTCGCCGCCGATAACGTTCTCGTCGGCTGTAGCAGTTTCGCCGCCCTCAGTGCCTTCAGCACCTGCTTCGGCTCCGCCGTCCTTCCAGGTTCCTGCTTTAACCTCGTTAATGCCCTGGATAGTCTTATTAGTAACATAGTTGATTTTAGCACAGCCTGCAAAGGAAGCAACAAACGCTGCAACAAGAGCTAAGCATAAAACCGATTTCAATACTCTCTTCATAAAATGGGATTCCCCTTTCAAAATAATATGTATTCCTAAAGAATTAGAAAACATTACATATTAAATTTATATTAATTTACTTTAAAAGTCAATAGATAAATGTAAATTATTTATAAATGATTGGGGCTATCGCTTGATTTTTCGGTTGTGAAATTGTATCAATTATGATATAATTATACAAATGATACCAAGGAGGCTTATCATATGAGATGTAAGAACTGCGGAAGCGAGAATAACGATAACTTATATATCTGCCAGAACTGCGGCTCTCCGCTTTACGACGAGGACGCTCCCGTTACCGAGGACGACGGCGCAACAAAGATGTTCACGCCTCCCGTTGTAGGAAACGGCTATGACGAGGCTCAGCATATCCCGTCGGGCAATACGCCGACTCCCGAGGAGGACGAGGAGAAGAACAAAAAGCAGCTTATTATCATAATAGTCCTTGCGGTTATATTAGTCGCTATTATCGCGGCTATTGCGGGCACCGCTATACATAACAGAAAGGTAAACGACCCCTCCACCTCAGCAGTATCCGTTAGCGACGAGAGCACAAGCGTAACGACGACCGAAAAGGTTGAGGAGAGTACTACCGAAACCACAACGGAAAAGGAAACCACCACGACTACGACTACCACAACCGAGGCGGCTAAGAAGCAGTACACCATTTCAGTCGGCACTAACGACAGCGGCTGGGCTGAGGGCGGCGGAACCTTCTATGAGGGCGACTCCGTAACCGTATACTGCGGTGCCGACGACGGCTATACCTTCATGGGCTGGTACAAGGACGGCAGCAAGGTTTCAAACAGCACTAAGTACACCTTCAAGGCTAACGGCGACGTTTATCTTGAGGCTCGCTTTGAGGCTGAGGAAGCACCCTCGGAGGATACCTCCGAAGGCGACGGAATCGAAGTTATTGACGGCGGGGATATAGGATAATGCCGGATATTACCAGAGCCGAGAGGGCGAAAGAGAACTTTTTAAACGGATATAACTGCGCCCAGGCGGTTGCCGTCACCTTTGCCGATTTAATCGGAATGGACGAAAAAACGGCGGCAAGGCTTACCTCGGGCTTCGGCGGAGGAGTCGGGAGAATGAGGGAGGTCTGCGGCAGCGTTTCGGGCATGGCGTTCATTATGAGCGCGCTTTACGGCTACGACGACCCGAAGGAGTGCGAGGGCAAAGCCGAGCTCTATTCCGAAATTCAAAAGCTCGCTGAGGAATTCAGGTGTGAGAACGGCTCTGTAGTATGCCGTGAGCTTTTGGGACTTTCGCCGATGAGCGCACCCTCCCCCGTTCCCGAGGAGAGAACGAAGCAGTATTATAAAAAGCGCCCCTGCACCGAGCTGGTCGAAATGAGCGCTTCAATCCTTGAAAAATACATAAATGAAAGGCAGTCATAACGACTGCCTTCTTTTTATTTTATTACTCTTACTCTTATTACGCCGTCAATCTTTTCAATATCGGATACTACCGCGTGTGATACATCGCTGTCGCAGTCAATAATTGAATATGCGATAGCGCCCCTGTTCTTATCGTCGAAGGAGGCGATATTAATGCCATCCTTTGCAATCGTGTCCGTAATGGTAGAAATCATATTCGGCTGATTTTTATGAATAACGGTAATTCTAACCGAGCCTGACTTTTCGCTTCTTACGTTGGGCATATTAACCGAGTTTTTGATATTGCCGTTTTCAAGGTAATCAATAAGCTCGTTAGCGCCCATAACCGCGCAGTTTTCCTCGCTCTCGGGCGTTGAAGCGCCGAGGTGGGGTATCGCGATAACTCCGTCGACGCCGATAAGCTCAGCGTCCGGGAAGTCGGTAACGTACGCCGCCATTCTTCCGTCCTCAAGCGCGTCGATAATGTCGCCGCTGTCCGTGAGCGCTCCGCGCGCGAAATTCATAATGCGCACGGTGTTTTTCATCGTGTCAATCGTTTCCTTGTTGATAAGGTGCTTCGTGTCGTCGGTAAGCGGAACGTGGAGCGTAAGATAATCGGCAACGGGGAAAATCTCGTCAAGATTGTTGTTGAGCGTTATGCCGTTTTTAAGCTGAACGTCCTCGGGAAGATACGGGTCGTAGCCTATGACCTTCATCCCGAGGTCAACAGCCGCCTCGGCAACGAGCCTGCCGATTGCGCCGAGACCGATTACGCCGAGGGTCTTGCCCTTGATTTCGGGACCTGCAAAGGCGCTCTTGCCCTTTTCAACGGTCTTGCCTACATTGTCGCCCTCGTCCTTTATGGTCTTGCACCAGTCGATAGCCTTTGTTACCTTCCTTGAGGAGAGGAGGAGCCCAAGGATAACAAGCTCCTTAACCGCGTTTGCGTTAGCGCCGGGAGTGTTGAATACCACTATGCCCTGCTGAGCGCACTTTTCAACGGGGATATTGTTGGTACCCGCGCCCGCTCTTGCAATTGCAAGGAGGGATTTCGGCATTTCCATATCGTGCATTGACGCGCTTCTAACCATAATTGCATCGGGGTTTTCAATCTCGTCGCCGCAGTTATATTTGCTTTTGTCAAATCTCTTCATTCCTACGGAAGAGATTTTATTTAATGTCTTAATATTATACATATATTTCACCTTAAACCTTAAAACTTAAACCTTAAACCTAATCAGGAATTAGCCTCCTCAAATGCTTTCATAAACGCCACGAGCTTCTCAACGCCCTCAATCGGCATAGCGTTGTAGATGGAAGCCCTCATACCGCCGACGGTTCTGTGTCCTTTGAGGTTTACGAAGCCCGCCTCGGTAGCCTCCTTAATGAACTTCGCGTTGAGCTCGTCGCTGTCGGTAACGAACGGAACGTTCATAAGGCTTCTGTCCTCGGGAACTACTGTTCCGCGGAACATCTTTGAGGAGTCGAGGAAATCGTAGAGGATTTTCGCCTTCTTAACGTTGTGTGCCTTCATCGCTTCAAGCGAGCCGAACTCCTCCTTAATCCAGTCAAGCACAAGCTTACATATATAAATCGTCCAGCACGGAGGGGTGTTATAAAGAGAATCCGCGTCAGCCTGAATCTTATAGTTCATCATAACAGGGGTGATATCCCTTGCGTTGCCGAGTAAATCCTCGCGGATAATCGCAACAACGAGTCCCGCGGGAGCAACGTTCTTCTGCGCGCCGAAGTAAACGACGCCGAATTTGCTTATGTCAAGAGGCTCGGAGAGTGCGCAGGAGCTTACGTCAGCAATCAGAACCTTGTCGCCCACGGGAGGCAGCTCCTTATATACCGTGCCGTAAATCGTATTGTTCATACAGATATATACGTAGTCCGCGTCGTCCCTGAAATCCTCGGGCTTCGTCTTTGGGATATAGCTGAAGGTCTTGTCAGCCGAGGAGGCAACCGCCTTTGCGTCGCCGTATTTCTGAGCCTCCTGGAACGCCTTCTTTGCCCACTGACCCGTAATAATGTAGTCTGCCTTGCCGCTGCCGTTCATAAAGTTGAGCGGAATTGCGGAGAACTGAGCGGAAGCGCCGCCCTGAAGGAAGAGCACCTTATAATTATCGGGAACCTGATAAAGCTCGCGCATAAGCGCCTCAGCCTCTTTGATAATATCGTCAAACCACTTTGAGCGGTGGCTCATCTCCATAACGGACTGTCCGCTGCCGTGGTAATCCATAATCTCTTTTCCTGCGATTTCAAGCACCTTTTCGGGAAGGGTTGAGGGACCTGCCGAGAAATTGTAAACTCTTGCCATAATATTTACCTCTTTCAATAAGTATACTGATTATTAAATCATTACTACCTATTATAGAGATATTAACTTTTTTGTCAATGTTTTTAAAAATCTTTGTACACTATGACGACAGATTGATAATATTTTAACAAGTTCATGTGCGATAGTATCAATCTCATAACAAAAACGCCGTAACTTTCGCTAAATGCGTATTGTGTTATAATGTCTTCAGCAATTTCACAAAATTTCCCTGTTCGTCCCTGCCTTTGCAGATTACTACATTAAACCCGCTTTTTTCATACAATCTGAGCGCAGGATGATTATCGGTATCAACTCCTATAGCAGCTTCGCTATAGCCGAGTTCTTTAGCCTTGTCAGTAATAAATTCAACTAACTTTCTGCCTATGCCTCTCTTTCGATATTCCTGCTTTACAACGAGATGTGAAACATAAATGCGCTGATTAGGTATAGTATAATCCGTATCGTTCATTTCTTTTACAAGCGAAATTTCAGCGACGAATTTATCGCCATCTTTGCAGATATATGTAATACGGTTACCGTTTAAAAGCTCGTTGTAGAATTTGTCCGCAAGCTCCTTTTGCTTTTCCATATCCCATATGTTGCTGCATTTATTAAAATCTTCAATTTCTAACAGCTTGATATTCATAATTATTCCTCAATTTCCATCGTGTAGAACTTTGCCTTGAAGGTTTCGCTGCCGTCAAATTTTGTAATTGTACCGTCGTGATGATAAGTTAGCCCCAGCTTTTCCATGACCTTACCGGAGCGCGGATTATCAACAGCGTGTTCGGAACAAATTCTATTTACGCCAAGTTCTTTATGAGCAAAGTCTACGATTGCCTTCATCGCCTCTGTGCAATAACCTTTATGCCAATAATCATAATGGAGATTATATCCAATTCCCCAATAACCTTCCATTTCATTATTAGGTCCAATACCGCCGGAGCCAATCAACTTGTTTCCGTCTTTCAGAACAAATGCCCAGTTCCATTCCTTTTCATCGGCAAATGTTCCCTTAATAAAATCAATTGTCTGTTGAATATCCTTCGCACAGGGATAGGACATATATTTTGCAACACAGGGATCGCTGTTCCACTCAAACATTGCTTCTGCATCACTGAGTTTAATCGGTCTTAGTATTAAGCGTTCAGTTTCAATAACGGGTTCTTTATGTACTTGTTTCTTACCGCTAAAATCAATTTCATAATAAGCGTGTGTTCCTTCTATGCTTTTTAATATAAATCCCAATCGATTATAAAGTTTTCTCGCCGGATTTTTAACATAGGTTTTAACGATGATTTTCTTATTTTCTGCTTTTGCTGTTTTGATATATTCTTCTATGATAGAAGTTGCAATTCCTTTTTTCTGATAATCGGGATGTATCATTATTAATCCTACAACATAAACACCGTTATTCTCATAAAAAGCGGTAACGCCAATGTCTTTATCATCAGAAATTATAATTCTCATATTTTCAGCCAATCGAGATAATTCATTGAGTGTTTTTTGCCGCTGAACTTCTTTGTCCCAACCATATATTTTTTCAACATACCATTTAAGGCATAACTCTTTTAAGTTTAATATAAACTCAACATCATTATTTGTGCAATCCCTAAAAGTGTAATTCATTATATCACTTCCTATAAATCAAATCGTTTTTTAATCATTTTTGCAGTTTCTTCAGCCGAAAGATTAGTGTTATCAATCTTGATATAGTTATCAAACGGGATTTCTCCGTCATAACTTTCAATACGGTAGTTGCTGTCATCTTCAATCAATCTCTTGTTTGACAATTCAATATCGCGCTTTGACGGTTTGTATTTTAATCGGTTTTCGCTGCCGTTTCTTTCAAGCCTTACGCTCTGCTGAGCGACAAGTTCCACATAATAGAAATCCGTATGATACGGCTCAAAAATGCTTTTTATATGCTCAATATAATTCCAATCCTGATGGTCAAACGCACACATATAAGTAAAAATCAAGCCGTATTTATCGCTTTTTGCAAATTCTTCAAAGATTATTTCACGAAATCTTTTGATTGTGGGTCCGTTAAATTCTCCGAAAATTTCCAATATAGGCTCTATGCTCATATGATTATGAAAAAGCCTTAAATCCGTTATCTTTGTCAGCTCCTGTCCTACCGTCATTTTGCCGACAGCAGCGTTGCCGATAATAAAAACTAATTTCATATTGTTTCCCACTCCTCTCTTGTGAGTGCATAATACGCCAATTCTTTACCTAAGAATTTTGGCTTGTCTGCATTATCAAAAATACGGTTTTCACGGAAGGTCATTCCGATTTTCTGCATTACTCTGCCTGAGCCTATGTTCTCAATAATGTGCATTGACTCCATTTTTCTGATTCCTACTTTTTCAAACAAATAATCCCTCACCGCAACCGTAGCCTCGGTCATTATTCCTTGATTCCAGTATGGCTCGTCAATCATCCAACCCATATGTGCAACGCCGTCATCAAGACTGATGACGTCAATATTGCCAATTACTCGGCTGTTATACTCAATAGCCCAAAGATATCTGTCGTCATTATAGCTGTTCACCCAGCTTTGAACAACAACCTTAGTAGTTTCTATGTTTTCGTGCGTATACCAAGTAACATATCTTGAAACAGACGGCTTTGAACAAAGAACAAAAAAGTCGGAAGTATCTGCAAGAGTGATTTTTCTGAGTGTCAGGCGATTTGTTTTAATTCTTTGTGTACCAATGTGATTCATCCCTATCCCTCCTAATAAAAAACACCCGCTGATGATATGCTCATCAACGGGTTAGTTTTTCCTTTATACTACTACACCGAAAATGAACATATAAAAGGAACTCCGACCATAGCATTGGCAGAGTGATCTCGTCTGTTCATAAGTAAACATCTGATAAACATAATTGCTGTTCCTTTATACTAAATCAATTATTATTCGGGTACGGGCAGCGCCCGTCCGCAATTTGTAGGGGCGAGCATTGCTCGCCCGCAATTCACAATTTACAATGCACAATGTACAATTTTGGGCGCTGCGCACGGCATTTATATATTCGGGTACGGGCAAAGCCCGTCCTCAATTGTTAATTGTCAATTGTTAATTCTCAGTTCTTTCCGCCTTGCCCTCCGGCGTGTCGCGGTAGTACTGGGTAAAGGGCTTGAAGCGTTCCTTTTCCTCCCAGATTTCCTTAGCCTTCGGCGCCCAGCTTGCTGCATATTTGTCGCACTTCGCGCAGAGCTCGTCCGCGCTTTCGGGGCAATTGAGATTAGTTGACCTTGCGCCCGTCTTATTAATTATATTTCTCAGCGCGTCGGGGTTTTCAAGCATCGGGCAGGGGCGCAGCATATTGTCGTTAAACGGCTGTCCCTTGTAGTATTCATAGAACAGAGGCGACTTAAGACATTCAAGCACGCTCTTTTCCTTAATATTGCAGTCCGAATAGTGAATGAATACGCAGGGCTCAACGTCGCCCTCGCTGTTTACGTGGAAGTAGTTTCTTCCGCCCGCGATACAGCCGCCTACGAACTCGCCGTCATTCTGGAAATCAACCGTGAATATCGGCTTACCCGTTTTGCCGTTTCTCTTATCGCGTATCGCCCTGTATACGTGCTCTCTCTGCTCGGGCGTGAGAAGCAGGCTCGTATCCGCGTCGGACCCTACGGGCATATAGTGGAAATACCACGCGAACTTCGCGCCCATTTCAATCTCCGTATCGTAGAACTCGTCGCTCGTTACCGCCTCATAGTTCTGAGAGGTGTAGCATACCGACGTACCGAAAAGGCACTTATGCTTTTTAAGCAGGCGCATTGCCTCCATAACCTTGTCGTACGTGCCCACTCCGCGCCTTGCGTCCGTGGTCTCCTTAGTGCCCTCAATCGAAATTGCAAGCGTGAGGTTACCCGCCTTTTTCATATCCTCACAGAATTTATCGTCAACAAGCGTTCCGTTGGTATAGCAAAGGAAGATACAGTCCCTGTTCTCCCTTACGAGAGTGAGCACGTCGTCCTTCCTTACAAGCGGCTCGCCGCCCGTAAACATAAAGAAATGCGTGCCGAGCTCCTTAGCCTCGCTGATAAGCCTTCTCATATCGTCAAGCGCAAGGTTTGACTTGTGGCCGTACTCGCTCGCCCAACAGCCCTTACACTTAAGGTTGCAGGCGCTCGTCGGGTCAAGGAGTATTACCCACGGGATGTTGCACTCCAGCTCTTCGCGCTTTTTGCGCAGAGTGGACGTACCGACATAGCCCGCGTCAATCGCGAACGTCAGCGCAATATTCTTAAACTGCTCCCTGTCCACGTCCTCAAGTCCGTTGAAAAGGTACTGATGCCATATATTACTCTCGTCGCTGATAATCTCAACGGGCTTGGTAAAGGTTGATTCGGGGTACATTCCGCCCACTACAACCTTCGCCACCTTGACGAGCCTGAGCAAATTTTTCTTCGGATTCTTATAGGCGTAATCAAGCAGCCTGTTTCCGACTTTATGCAATAATTTCGGGTTTATTCCCATAATATCGCCTCTTTCTATACCGCAAAAACTACATTACCTCCGGTGCTTCAATTTTAAGCATGGTAAGTATGTTGTAAATAGTATCCTTAACGGCTTTACAAAGGTAAAGCCTTGCCTCCATAAGCTTTTTATCCTCAAGCATAACCCTGTTCGCGTTGTAGAACTTGTGGAACAGCGTTGCAAGCTGAGTAACGTAATGCGTAATCCTCGCGGGGTCGTAATTCTTAGCCGCAAATACGATTTCGTCCGTGAGGGCGGAAAGGTGAACGATAAGCTCCCTCTCCTCCTCGGTATCGAGCAGGTTAAGCAGCTCCGTATCGGGCGTGCCGAGCGTAAAGCCCTGCTCCTGAGCCTTTCTCAGTATGGAGCAGATACGCGCGTGGGCGTACTGAACATAATAAACGGGATTGTCGCTGCTCTGCTTTGCCGCAAGCTCAAGGTCAAAGTCGAAATGTGAATTCGGCTCGCGTAGGTTGAAGAAAAATCTTGCCGCGTCAATCGGGATTTCCTCAAGCAGCGTGTTGAGCGTAATTGCCTTACCCGAGCGCTTTGAAAGCTTGATGGTCTCGCCGTCGCGCACGAGGCGCACCATCTGCATTATTACGCAGTCAAGCCTGTTAGCGTCGAGGCCGAGCGCCGTAAGCGCCGCCTTCATCCTCGGAACGTAGCCGTGGTGGTCTGCTCCGAGCACATCAATAGCCTTGTCAAAGCCCCTCGTTACAAGCTTGTTATAGTGATATGCAATATCGGGAACGATATAGGTCGGAAGTCCGTTCGCCCTGATAAGCACTATGTCCTTATCGTTACCGAACTCGCTCGCTTTAAACCAGAGCGCGCCTTCCGATTCATAGGTAACGCCCTTTTCCTTAAGGGTATTGATAACTCTCTCAACTTCGCCGTTTTCGTGAACGGTGGATTCCTTAAACCAGTTGTCGTAAACTATCCTGTAACGCTTTAAGTCCTCTTCAAGCCCCTTGATATTTTTCGGAAGCGCGAAGTCAACGAGCGCTTTTCTTCTCTCCTCGGAGGAGCAGTCGGCATATCTGTCGCCGTACTGCGCCTTAAACGCCTCGGCATGCTCGGTAATGTCCGCGCCGTGATACGCGTCCTCGGGCATTTCAATATCCTTGCCGCATGCCTGAAGGTATCTCACCTCAAGCGAGGTCGCGAATTTTTCAATCTGATTTCCCGCGTCGTTAACGTAGAACTCGCGCCATACGTCGTAGCCCGCCGCGTCAAGCACACAGGCAAGGCAGTCGCCTATCGCGCCGCCCCTCGCGTTGCCGATATGCATCGGTCCCGTTGGGTTTGCGGATACGAATTCAACTATTACCTTTTTGCCCTCTCCGTAATCGCTCCTGCCGTAGCTGTCGCCGCATTTGATAACGTCGGCGACGATTTCGGAATAATACTGAGGCGAAAGATAAAAGTTAATGAAGCCGGGACCTGCGATTTCAGCCCTTTCAAAAAGTGTGCCCTCTAAATTGAGATTTGATACGATGCTTTCGGCAATCATCCTCGGAGCCTTACGGAAGCACCTTGCGCCCGCCATTGCAATATTCGACGAAAAGTCGCCGTTTTTCTTGTCCGCGGGCTTTTCAATAATGAACTGAGGGAGCTCGCACTCGGGCAGCTCTCCCTTTGCAACCGCGGCTTCAACCGCATTTATTATCAAGTTTTTTAACTGCGTCTGAGTTTCCTTAACAAGCCTTGACATTAGTTATTTATCTCCTGGTTCAACCTGAATTTAATCTTAACCTCATTTTGCGAGGTGAGCGCGCCGTTCACGTCGATATCGTAGCCAAAGGTGAACGTGCCGTGGTCCTTGTCAAAATTATTTTCTATATTCCTCCCGTATATACCCATAAGCAAATCGCCGTATTCGGAGCCGTAGGTGCAAAGGTTGCGCTTTGAGCGCTCGATAATAAGGAGCGAGCCGAACGCGCCCGTGCGCATAAGCTCAACCCGTTTTTCATCCTTGTTAATGCTTAGCTTAACGTTAATAGGACTTTTAGGGGGCTCAAGCTCCTCGTTATAGCGGAATATGTACTTGTCCTCGGTCTCCTCAAGCGAGCCGACGGTGGTCATCTCGATTTTATCGGAATCGTCGCCGAGCCGCTGAGTACCCGTAATCTTTATAAGTGCTCTTCTGTTCATACTAAATGTACCTGAATATGTCTACAAATTCGCATCTGCCGTCGATGCTTTCGCCGAGCAGGGTGTTCGCCGCCGATGTGAAATTCTGCGGCTTATCGGAGACGAAGAATCTCTGCTCTCCGATATGCCCTCTTTCGTTTTGAAGTCCCTTCTCCTCAAGGACGCTTTTAACGTATTTTGCCTCCTCAAGTCCGGAGTCGATAAGCGTAACGCCCTCGCCCGCTGCCTTCTGCACTATCGGTGCAAGGAGCGGGAAGTGAGTACAGCCGAGAATAATAGTATCAGAGCCCGCCTCAAGAATATCCTTAAGGTATCTTTTTACCGCCGCGGCGGTAACCTCGTCGTCCTCGTCAATCCAGCTGTTCTCAACGAGAGGAACGAGAATCGGACACGCAACTGATACAATCTTTGCGTCGCTCTTAAAGGAATGAATTGCTCTGTCAAAAGCGCCTGAATTAATAGTAGCGCTCGTTCCCATAATACCTATAACGCCGTTTTTCGTGGCCTCTGCCGCCGCCTTCGCCGAGGGGTAGGTTATCCCCGTCGCAGGCAGGCTGAGGCGCTCAATAATATGCGCCGATACCGTCGATACCGTACCGCACGCAACGACTATCATCTTGCAGTCAAAAGCCTGTAAAAACTTAATATCCTGCGCGGTGTAGGTTTCAATGGTTTCGTTTGAGCGCGTTCCGTAGGGAACCCTGCCCGTATCGCCGAAATATACTATATCCTCATTCGGAAGTATTTTCTTTATCGCCCTAACGGTCGAAAGTCCGCCGAGCCCCGAGTCAAAAACGCCGATGGGACGCTTATCCATTAAATCAGTCCTTTATATAACTATACTGCAAAGTATATTACTCCATATTACAGATTATGTATTTTAACATATTATCCCATTAATATCAACAATTATTTTATTAAATATTTTTATAGACAAACAATATCAAAGGTGATATAATAAGCTGAATTAATATGGAGGAATGGCATATGGAACTTAAAGAAGTTTTTGCAATAATAGATAAAAACCTTTCGGGAGTTAATCAGGAGCTCGGTTTCAGGAAGCAGAGCGACGACGATACCTCCGTAACCTATTCGGGCGATAAGGGCACCTACCGTCTCGTTCACGACAGGGAGAGCAATATACTCTCCTTTGACTGCGCAAGCGACGGCAATGATTTTGTAACGATATCAAGGAACCTGCTTGAGCTTGGCAGAGTGGACGAAAAGGAAGCGCGCTCGCTTTCAAACGAAACCATCGACGAGCTTGAAAGGCTCTTTAAATCAAGCAAGCCCGTTAATCTCGATAAGGTTAAAATGCCAAAGGCGGTATCAAGGAGCAAGGCTAAAAACGGTATGCTAAATTACGACGTTGACTCGCTCGCGAACCGCTTCGGCGCGCTTTATCCCGAGTTTAAGAACGATATCAAGCAGAATATCGTCGATTACGGCGAGTTCCTGCCGGAAACCTTCTTTACCGAAATCGGCAACGCCAAGGTTCTCGACATTATTAAAAACGGTCCCGAGTCTGAGCAGAAAAGGCTTTTCAAAATGCTCGGCGAGGTTTACGAGGACGGCACTAACGAGGTTCAGGATATCATCGGCGTTACCATTCTCGGCGAGATGAAAAACGACCCCGATATGATGGCGGTTGCAGACAAGTATATGACCGAATATATGAGCGGTCCCGTACACGAGATTAATAAGCTCACCGCTAAGAATAACAGGTTCACTAAAAAGCTTAAAAATCCCCCCGCTTATAAGCCAAAGAAGAAAAAGGCATTTAACCCGACCAACGCGCTTAAAGAGGGCAGATAATCAAAAGCATTTGAAAACCGGAGAATTATATGAGACGTTCTTTTGTTAAAAGAGGAGTGCTGTTCGTTTTTATAACGGCGGTCATTCTCGGCACGGTTCTGTTTATCTTTTTTAACAGGAACTTCACGGACCTTGTGCCCGTGAGCAACAACAGTATAATTGCATATCACGAAAGCCTTGAAAAATCCGACGAAATCCCGTCCGATATAAGCGAGGTTAAGGACGGAACCGCAATCGGTACTCTCAGCGGTAAAGCAGATTTTCTGCTAAGGAAAAAGGCTGAGTATACCGATTTGCTTACGGAAGCGTCGCTTGAGCGCGGAGAGGTAGGCGCTCTGCCGGGAGCTTACGTTAAAATCCTTAACGAAAATTCCGCGAGGTTCGGCGATACTGTTTCATATTCGGGCGTATACGGTAATTACCTTTACGAGCTCGTAAACGAAACCGAGGTAAACGGCGAGCAGGCGGTTTTCGCCGTACCCAAGGAGAATTCCTCGCTCGTGATATATTTCCAGAGGCGCGGCGACGCAGGCATCGCTTCCGAGTATAAAGTACTGATTTACGAGGAGGCGGACTGATATGAAGCTATCAAAAAGCAGAAGGCTGCTGTGTACAATACTATCCGCCGTGTCCGCCTGCGCTACGGCAATTCTGATAATCTCTCTTATTTTATCGGTAACCGTTACCAACGCCGCCTATACCGAAAAGGTTATATTTAAAAGCAAGGTAGCTGCCGAATGTGAGGCGCAGCTTGACGCCTATTTTAAGGTGCTCAGCACGGAAACGGGAATACCCGTAAGGGTTTTTGAGCAGGTCAAAGAGGACTTCCCCGTTGCAGATTCTATTTCCAAGGCATATAATAACCAGTTTAACGAGGATAACGCAAACCTGTACAGTAAGAATATGGTAGAGTATTTTCAGACTCTGTGCGAGGAATACCTGAGCGGTAATAACATTAAATACAAAGAGCGCAATATCAAAGCCGCGGCTGAAAAGGCGGCGCGTCTTTACAGTAACGCGCTCGGACTTCAGAATACCGACGGCGCGGAAAACAAGCTGAATAGCTTAAATACATTGTGTGACCGCCTTTCGCTCTTTTCCGCACTGGCGCTGCTGTTTTGTGCGCTGCTGCTGCTTACGCTTTATACCGAAAAGCGCAAGGCAATCGCTTATCTTTTAAGCGGCGTTTCGGCGGGCGCTTTCGCCTCACTGCTTTCGTCATTACTCCTGTTAATAACGAACGCCCCGTCAAAGATAATTCTCACTCCCGCCGTTTACGCCTCGGCGTATCAGGGGCTTATGAGAAAGGAACTGCTTTTGTTAGCCGCCGCAAGCTTCATAGCTTTCGCGCTTGCATACGCAGCGCTTATATGGTTTGAGAAAAAAATATACAAGGACTCCTTACAATAATAAAAATGCCCGAAGCTTTACGGCTTCGGGCACTTCTTTTTTTATTTACTTTTTTCTCGGTCCGTTGTATTCGTTTTCTTTCTGGAAAGCTGCAATCTTATCAATAACGCCGAGTACAACGTCAATTCCGTCGCCCACGGTTTCCGCCTCAAACCTCTCGGGCATATCGCGGAAGGTGTGGTAGTAGTATGTAAGCATCGGATTCTGAGCCGCAAAGGTTACGGACTTTATACCCGCCCTCGTCATCGGCGTTGAATCGCAGCCGCCTACGGGGTTATGAATACAGTGGTTCGTTTTGCTGGGAACGGCAAGCTCGTCGAACGTATCCTTAAACATATTCTCAAGGTCTACGTCGAAGCGGCAGCCCTGCCAGTCGTCCTTAATAACAACCTCAAAGTATTCCTTATCAGCAACGGAGTCAATATTAATATTCCAAGCGTTTTTAATCAGCTCGTCGCCCTTGTGCTCCTGCGCAAAGAACATTGAGCCCCTGAGTCCGCTCTCCTCCGAGCCTACGTTAAGGTCAATAATACGGCAGTTTTCGGGAGCTTTGTCGGGATTCTCCTTGAAGTATTTAAGCACCTCGTAGGAAATCGCAATACCCGTAGCGTTGTCCATAGCGCCCCTTGAAGCATTTTTCCCGTTTGGGTCGCCCCACATAATTACGAACCAGCAGCCGAAAGCGGTTACTGCGGGAAGGAAGTAAAGCACGGTCCTGAAGATGAGATAGGGCTTTGTCTGTGTAACGGTCATCGCCCATTCCGCGCCGACAACCTGCGAGAGCGAAAGCACGCACATAAAGATTGCCGCAAACGCCATAACGAAGTAGCATACCGCGCCGAAGCCTACCTTGCCGTAGGTCGCAATAAGTCCGATAATCGGCTTATTCTTATACTTATAGCCGTGCTCGCTGTGGCGCCAGGTCCAGCTTGTATCAGTGTGTCCCGAAAGAATAATTGTATAATCCGCCTTTCCGCTTGCGGGCTCAAGAACTCCGTAGGAATTCTGTGAAATCGCCTGCGGGAAGAACATATCGAACCACGTCTTGTAAAGGAAACAGCTCATAATAAGCCAGAATGTCGCAAGGAACGCGAAAACGCCTATCGGTATCCACAGCGGAGGTATTGCAAGCGCAAGATACGCAGAAAGGCTGATAATAAAGCCCGCCCAGCCCGCATATCCGAGCCCGCCGATACCCGAGCGCGGCGACACCGCGAACTCCTCCTTAACGGGTTTAACTCCGATAGCCCTGAGCTTCTCCGCCATATAGTCGTGGAACTTAGCCTCGCCCTCGGAGCCGGGAAGCCTCGGGCCTATTTTTTTTGCAGCGTCGTTAACTATCTCATACGCTTCGTCAGCATATTTTCTGGTTTCTTCTCTCATACTTCTGCTCCCTTCAATTTAATTTTACAGTTATATTTTACACTTTAACACAAAGCTTTGCAAGAAAAATTATGACAGGTGGTGGATAAACAGTCCCGAGAGCGGCTTCGGCTCGAACCAGGTCGACTTGGGCGGCATAATCTCGCCCGCGTCGGCGATGCTCATTAAATCCTCGATGGTCGTGGGATACATCGCAAAGGCGAGCACCATATCGTCGTTCACCCTTCTCTCAAGCTCCTTAAGTCCCCTGATACCGCCGATGAATTCAATCCTCGTGCTCGTTTTCGGGTTGTCTATATCAAGTATCGGGGTAAGGATATTGTTTTGAAGAATGGAAACATCAAGCTGTTCTACGGGGTTGTTCTTGTCGAAGGTACCCTCTTTAGCCTTAAGGGAGTACCACCTCTTACCGTAGTACATTGAAAAGCTGTGCTTTTCCTTCGGCGAGGCTGCTTTTTCTATCTCGCTTACCTCAAATTTTTCCTCTACTCTGCTAAGGAATTCTTCAAAGCTCAGCCCATTCAAATCCTTTACAACACGGTTGTAATCCATAATTTCAAGCTCTGAATCGGGATACGCAATCGCAAGGAAGAAATTAAACTCCTCATTACCGCTGTAATCAGGATACTGTTCCCTTCTCTTTTGCGCAACCTTTACTGCCGAGGCGCAGCGGTGGTGACCGTCGGCTATGTATAAGGACTCAACGCTTTCAAACGCCCTTTCAAGCTTTTTAATTAAGTCCTCGTCGTCGATAACCCATACGGTGTGGTAAACCTCTCCGCTTTTGAAATCGTATTCGGGCACGCGCTCCTTAACCCAGCGGTCAACGGTCGTGCCTATCTCCTTATCGCTTCGGTATGTCAGGAATATAGGCCCCGTGTTAGCGTTGCAGACATCAACGTGGTTAATCCTGTCGAGCTCCTTTTTTGCAAGGGTGTGCTCGTGCTTTTTGATAACGTTACTCAGGTAATCGTCAATCGCTGCACAGCCTACGAGTCCCGTCTGCGAGCGCCCCTTCATTACCTGGCGGTAAATATAAAACCTCGGCGACTCGTCCAAAACGAGCTTGCCCGCGTTTTCAAGGTTTATGAGGTTCTCCCTCGCCTTTTCGTAAACCTGCGGCGAGTACTGGTCAACCGACTCGTCAAGGTCTATCTGAGCCTTGTCAACGTGCAGGAAGGAGAGCGGATTTCCCTTAACCATTTCCCTCGCCTCCGCGGTGTTCATAACATCGTAGGGAAGCGCGGGGATTTTATCCTGATACCTTCTGTCTGGTCTGTATGCGCAAAACGGTTTAAATACTGCCATATTCTACCTCTCAATTAATAATACAAAAAATATTATATTACTTTGGGGTAATATTGTAAAGGAAAATTATCTGAAAGCTATATAAATATATGTCGCACCCGACTGGTTAAAGCTCCTGTATTCAGTACCCGATACAGCCGTTGCGGACTGAATTACCGTAAGCGTGCTTCCGCTGAGAGTAACTCCTACCGTCGAGCCTCTTTTTGAAAAGAGCGCAAAGTAGTTGTAATCCGCTTTGTTGTTGTAGTCATTTACCGAGGGGAAATATCCGCTTGCAAATACTATTCCCCATGTAGGCTCAAAGCCGCAGCTGAGCTCAACGCTCCTCGAGGCGCTGCCGTTGCCCGTATAGCTTCCTATGTAGTACGGATTTTCCCATACCTCCTTCTCCTGAGCCGTGGCGTGAGCCTCGCTGTCCTGAACGTGCTCGCTTATAATGCTGTCAATAATGCTGTTGTCCCTGTTGAAGTCCTCCCTGCTCGGAATATCGCTTCCAATCCAGGAGTTAAGCTCCAGCGCGGGCGTTTTATTAGTGCTGCTCAAATGTGTCACTCCTTAAGGTATCTAATATATCAAACGGAAGGCACAGCCTGTCGTACTGTGAAAAGTTAAAGCCCGTCGCCTCCCATAAATCAAAGGTCATACCCTCGCCGTCGGCAATCGCTCTGCGCCCGAGGGGCGAAAAGCCCTTCAGGAAAACGGAGAGCTCAAAAAGCCTGTCAGCGTCGATACCCTCTATCACTACCGTATCTCCGCTTACGGTTATATCCTCCGCGTTCGTAAGCGAGAACTCCTCGTCAAAATCTTCGGCGGTCAGCATTGAAGGCTCATACGAGGCTCTGCGCCGTATCAGCTCTCTCAGCCTTTCTCTGCCGTACCTGCTTGAATCAAGCGCAAAAAGCTCCGCAAGCCTTTCAATTCCCGCGTCCTCGCTGAGGATACCCTCCGCCTGCTCGAGCGAATCCCTTATTAGCTCCATGCCAGCAGCGTATGCGTATATTTCCGCGTCGTTAATTCCGCCCGAAGCGAAACTGAGCGAAGCCTTTTCAAGCAGGCTTTTCATCCTTTCGTACTCGCTATGAATGGCAAATCACCCCTATCTCCGAGGGCAGAAGGTAACTGCCGTACCCCGCGTAAACGATACCGCCCGTCGCGCTCGGGCTCGTAACGTCGGCGTATTCAACACCGTCGATATTCGATATAACGCAGGCGAGCTTCTGTAGGTTGAGCCCCGCACCGATTTTTACCTCGGTTGCGAATTTTTCAACCGTTTCTTTTATATTATCCTCAAGCGCGCTCATATCCGCCGCCGAGCATACCGCTTCAACGTCGAGTGAAATTTCAACGGGCGTGAGCGCCCTAATGCTTATTTCCATATCGAGCAGCTCGGCAAGCTTTAAGCACTTGTAAATGTATCCCGTCAGCGCGGAAGATACGGAGTCGGTTTTGGTTCTCACCATAACCGTTATACTCTCACCGCTGCTGAAAACATTACAATCAAGCACCTCGTCGCTTCTCATAATAAGCTGTCTTACCGACTCTCCCGAAAAGCCCGTCGGTATTACCGAGCACGCCTCAGAGAGCCTGTCCCTGAGCGCGCGGTCGCTCTCCTCGTCATAACCGCCGCGAAACGCAGCCGCGTTTGTAACTCCGCTTACGTAAAGCGGCGGATTTACCATAACGCTTACCGTACCCGCAGCCGTATTATACCTCGCGCCGTCCTCGCAAGCCTCGGCGTTTACGGTACATTCGGTATCACCCGCTAAAATAAGCCCCTCCTCAGTAGTAACGTACTGAATAAACGGCTTTGAGCTTACGGAGCAAAGCGTGCCCTCGGGTACCGAAATATCGCTCTCATACGCCGTATCAAGATAAAAGGTAAGCTGACCGAGCGCTTTAGCGCTCTGCTTTCTCTCTATCCCGAAAAGCGCCGCATGGAAGTCGAGATATTCCCCGGAGGAGAGCTGCGGAATCGCCTGTTTAAGCACGAATTCGCTCCTGCACCAGAGCGAGTAAAGCTCGCTCGCCACGCACTCAAAGCGCACCGAAAGGTCGCTGAGGGCGTCAACGTCGCGTCCCGTTTTTTCAAAAAAAGCGCTCTTCATAGCGCTAAGTATTCCGTCATATGTCACTCAGTTCCACCTCGTATTCCCTCCTGTTAATCATCAGCTTTAACACTGTACCGTCCTGAGCGCTCCTCACCCCGACGGCATAGACACCGTCGAGTCCGTCAAGCGCCTGATTTGCAAAGGCGAGCGCCCACTGCTCATACGGCTCGGTATTAATATCCTTGATGAACGAGCCGAAATTCTTATTCGGATAGAATTTCCTTCGCCTCGCCTTGATATTTAATATTGCTCTGCCGAGCATTTCCTCATAGTAATCCTCGGTGACTATTCCCCCGTCGGCATTAAAGGCATAGTCGCCGTTAATAAGTTTATAGTTCAGTAAGAATCACCCCCGCGCTGTTCATAAACGGCTGTCCGTTAAGGTAAATACAGCCATCGTTTGCGAGCTTTATGCTCGCGCCGCCTCTTGATTTTATCATTATTTCGCCGGCTTCAAGTCCCTCGCCCTTCATTATCGTTCCGAGCGCCGCCTGTCCCTCTGAGCAGGGTATGAGCATTACCTCCTCGCCCGTAGGCGCGGCGCAGGAATACCCGTACGGCGCATACTGTATAAGGCTTCTTGAGTTAAGCGAGGCGCCGGCTTCAAGGGCGGTGGGCGAGGAAATGGTTATCCTGCCCTTTTCCGCCTTCTGATTTTCCGTCTTGTGCGACAGCTTTCTGCTAATCCACATATGTAATCTCCTTAAGCTCGGTTTCTTTAGTGAGGGTATATACGGTTTTCTCCCCGTTTTTATCAAAGGAGGTGCAGATGGACGAGATATAGTATCCCTCAAGCCTTCCGAACCTGTCGCTTTCGTACTCCGCTATGTCGTATATAGCTCCGCCGCCCGCGCCGCTCACGGTGATTTTAAAGAGCATATAGCCCCTTGCGGACTCTTTGAGCATTCTTTTGAGCGTACTGCTTCTCTGCCATTCGGGGAACGAGGATAGGTTGAGCTTCTTACTCCTTTTTATTCCCGTATCGGTAAAGCGTCTGCTTTGCATATGGTATCTGTATCCGTCTGCGTCATAGAGCTTGCAGTCAAGCCTTGAAATAACGTCGCCCCTGCTGATAACGCGCCTTTCGGATATAACGCTTTCCCTGTCAATGCAAAAGGCTCCGCTTCCGTCGGCAAGAGTTATCTTCATATCGGAAGTCACGGTAATATTACGCCCTGCTGAAAAGCTTACGAGGTCGTTTATCGCCGCATAGCAGGACGTACCCTTTTGTACGAGGTAGCTTCCCCTCGCGCTGTAATCGGTAAGCGAAAACTTAAACCCGAGCGGCTTTGCGTTAATAAGGTACATTGCCCTTGCCGTCGGTGAATTGTATTCACCGGGCTCAGCCTCGTTATCTACGAGAAGGCACGCCGCAGAGCGCGCGTAAATAAACGCCCTGTATCCGTTTTCACCGTATTCCTCACGCTGAGTATCTGCGTATCCGAAAAAGACCTTTTTATCGCCCCTGTAAGCGAATACCCTGTCGATTTCTCCGAGGCTTGAGTCGGTATAAAAGCTCAGCCTCAGCCCGTCGCAGGGAGCGTCCGCGTCCCTCACAAGCTCGTAGGAGATAAGCTCCTTTATTTCGTAAAGCTGCGAGTCCGTGCCGTATAGCTCAAATCTCATCTCAGCCATATTCTGTCGCCCTCATTCACCGAAAATAAATCCTTAAAACCGTTAAGCGCAAAAAGCTCCTCAATAGGAATTTCGCATCTGTTTGCAATATCGTAGAGGTTTTCGCCCTGCAAGGCGTAGGTATAGCCGAAGCTGTGCCTGCTCCTTTTTGCGCAGTACTCCTCCTCAAATTCAAAGCTGAATTCAATACAGTTTTTGTCAGCCCTCGAGGAGAGCTTCAGCGCTTTGAAAAACATTCTCATCGGAGGAAAGGCGGGCGAAAAAAGATACGCGCTGCTCTCCTCTCTGAAAATTCTCATAAGCCTGTTAGCCTGCTCGGGCGCGCCGTCGCCGCTGAGTATGCCAGCGCCGCTTATCACGGTAGGGTTAAAGCAGATTTCCTGAACCCTCGCGCCTCTTTTGATTATCGGCGCTGCCGCCGTTTTCTTTGAAAGCTCAATCTCAAGGCTCTGTGAATTCACGGGGAACTCAAAGCCCTTGTAGCTCATTTTTATACTTTTCATCACTCGTCACCGCCTACAAAGCCGTCATACCGTCTTGAATCGAGGAAAAGGTAATCGCTCACTTCCTCCATATATTCAAGATTAATATTTTCCTTATCCCTGCTGTCCGTCGCGCTCTCCTCCCTTAAAGTCAATTTCTCCACTGAAGGAAAAGGCGCAGCCCAGCCTGAAGCAGTCGAGCGCGTCCGCGCGCTCGATTTCACCGAGCTTTATCCTAACGGGGCTCAGGGCAAGCATAGCGTTTATCACCCTTTCGGCAATATCGTACGCCGCGGGCGAGCCGAGGGGCTGCGGGAGGTAAATCTCCGCCGATACAGTGTATTCGCCGAAGTACCTTTCCTCCCCTATCTCAGCCGCTCCACCGTCAAGCCCTGCGGGAGATACCGCGATTATGGGCTTTGTAAGCCGCGTCGGCTTTTTTGCATAGGGATACGCGAGAATAATATAGCACTCGCTTAAACCGTCGCTGCCCTTTAAAAGATTGACAATCTCCTCACATTCAGAGCGTAAATACATCCTCTTCCTCCCAGATTCTTTTAAGTATACCTTCAAAGTATACGACTTCGCCGGCGGCTTCTATTGCGTCGCTTCGTACAAGCATATACCGCTTTCCTCCGAAGCCGAACCAAGCCGAATCGGAGAGCGCCGTAATATCGAAATCCGCAGGTCCTATATATGTATAGTAATCGTCGTAGTACTGTCCCGCTTTGTCGGAATTATCCTCAAAAAGCGTTTTTGTCTTTCGCCTCCTGCTTTCGATTACCGCCCATACTCTCCGGCTATTTCCGTTATCGTTTACATCAACCGCCTGTCCGTACTGCCTGAGGTTGTCCTTTATTATTCTTTTATAGTACAAGTTATCATCATATCCTTATCCCTCTTTCCACCCTACCCGTATAACTTAAACGCTTCTGAACACGAAGCCGCTGTCCTTAATAATATCCCTGCAGTCCGAAAGCGCGTTTTCATATGCTCTTTCGGCGTTTTTTACTGCCTCGCCGTTCATCGAAAAGCTGACGTCGCCCGCCTTGAACGAGGTCACGCCGTCGCCGTATTTATAAAGCGAGATTTCGTACGCCGCCTTAGCAGCAGTAAGCATAATGCCCTTGTCGCTTTCGGAGTCGGTAAGCATATCCTTTACCGCCTGAGCGGCGTTTTCAATTATTAAGCCGTAGCCCTCAAGCTCGCTTTCGCTAAGTCCCGTAAGGTCGCTGACGGCTTTTTTTACTCTTTCGCTGCAGAGCATGGCTTATGCCTGCGTTTCAAGAATTTTAACGGCGTCGTCGCAGATTCTTGAAAAGCCCGTAATGGTAGTAATTGTAGCTCTTTCAAGCTGACGGTCAATGAGCTTGTCAAAGTCCGTAATAACGCCGCCCGCCTGTACCTTTTCAACTGCGTATCTGTTATCGAGTCCGATAATAGTACCGCCGAGGTCGGTCGTGGGGCTCTTGATAATCTGAGCGCCGAGCGGGGTAATCATATCGCCCGTTGCGTGGAAGTTGAGCCCCGCGTTTGAGTCCTTAAACTCGCTGAGGTTAAGAAGCGTTGAAAGCACGCCGCCCGAGGTGATTAAGGAGGTCATCCTGTACGGCGAAAACTCATTCCACAGCTCAACAAGGTGCGTGTAATCCACGGTTGCGCTGCTTCTGTCGATGGTCTGAACGCCGCTGCCCGTAAGGCATTCGATAAGGTCGCCGAACTGCGCCTTTGAAATCGCCATACCTATCTGAGAAAGCACGGCGGTAAATAAGTCAAGGCTCTGAAACTTAATCGCCTCGTATGAAGCGACGAGCATTCTGCCCCTCTTTTTAAGAGGAGTTAAGCTGTCCTTGAGTCTGATATGGGTTTCGGGAATGAACGCGCCCTCGGCAATGTCCTTAAGTCCGAGCGACTCGTCGTCGGATACGGTCTGTACCGCTCTGTAATCGAGCGAGTTAATCTCGGTCGTCGCCGCCACGAGCTTATCAATTGAATCGTCCTGCATAATGCCCTGCGCGACCGCTCTTGATACGTACTCGGGGAAAAGCGCGGCTGAATCAGAGGTCTGGAAGAACTTCGAAACCGTGTCCGCCCCCTTACCGCTTACCTTGATATCAAAGCGTTTGAGCTGGCGCTGATAAGCGTCGAGTCCCTCAAGCTCCGTACCGATATAATTTTCCGACGGGTCGAGCTCCTCAAGCGCCCTGGTAAAGCCCTTGCCCGTGGTGTAAAGTCCCTTTTCAAGTCTTATGCTGTCATATGCCATAAATACTTCTCCTCCTTTTAAAGAATAAAGCCAACGGTCGCGTTAGTCGCGTCGACCTTAAGCACTCTGTACGCGGTGCCGTTTTCGTCTGCCTGTACGCCGCCTTCGCCGTCGGCTGTAAGGGTTGCCCAGCCGAGAGAGGGCGCAGTGCCCGTGTACTTTGCTTCGGTATAGCCCTCAAGCTGAACGCCGGTAATGTCGCCTCTGACGTTGCAGATAACGCCTAAGAACTTTTCGTCAGCCTCGGCGTTTACGATTTTGCCGTTCTCATCAAGCGCCGCGGGAGCGCCGATTGTCGCGCCCTCGCCCGCGCTGAAGGTCATACAGTTGTTATTAAAGCCCTTGAATGAAATATTGATCATTTTTATCCTCCTAAATTTTAAACTGAGAAAAATCTCTCTGCGTCTTTTCGCTGTTTAAGGGCATAAGCTGAGGCGCGGCGGGCTTTGCCTCTTTTTTGTTAATACAGCTTTTAAAGCCCGCAAGCTCCTTGGCGGTCATAACCGCCGTAAGAGAAGCGAAAAGCTTGGCGTCAACCTCGGGGAAGCGCTTTGCAAAAAGCGCGCTTACCTCGCCCTCGAGCTCCTCCCTGTAATGCTTTGCAAGCTGAGCCTCGTCCTCTAAGCTTTCAAGATAGCCCGTAAGCTTGTCCGCCTGAGCTTTGTTAAGGCTGAGCCCTTCATCGCCGCAGTCCTTAACCATTTTAACTATGTTTTCCATTTTGTCCTCCCTGGTGTTAAAGAGCTTGGTAACCCCTGCGTTTCTCTGCGCGGGGACCGCAACAAAGCTGAATTCATACGCGTCCTCGGGCTCCTCTAAAATTGTATAGCAGAGCTTGCCGTCATACATTTTTGAGTTGATATGATTACAGCCCTCTCTTCTTCTGTCCTTCGAGCATATCGAGCAGATATGCTTACCCATAGCGCAGGACACGGAGCCCTCTTTTTTAATTCCCGCTTCGATTTCATCGATAAGAGCTTTGTTTTCCTCGCTTTTAAGCATATACGCCCTCGCCTTAAGGCAGTAATAATTATCGCCGTCGGCGGTGACTTTTCCGCCGATTTTTTCAATATAGGTATCAAAGATTCTCGCTCTCTGGTCGGAGCTTTTCATTGAATGGTCGGCGATAACCGTCTTGCCTACGAATAGCGGCGCAAGCTCGGTCAGGGCTGAAAGCGAAAACTTTTCAAAATCCCTGTCAATGTCGTTATCGCAGAGCGTGAGGTTGAAAACAAACACCTCGTCCTCGCTAAGCTCCCTTGCGGAAAAGGCGTTGATTTTTTCAATGTCGCCCTTTTTTATCAAGCTCTTTTCAATCCTGTTATCAGCCATTATCCGTCTCCTTAATCAGTTTGTCAGCCTCGGCATTATAGAGCCTTGCCTGAGCGAGCTCGGTTTCGTCCTGGAGCGTAATATCGTCCCAAACGACCTCAACGCCGCAGTAATACCCGTTAAGTCTGAGCCAGCAAAGCGCAATCTTTTTCAGCGCGGGGGTTATTATCCTCCTGTACGCCTCAAGCTCCGTGGTGAGTATATCGGTCTGCTGCTTTGCCATTCTCTCGCTCGTTGACCAGTTAAGACCGAACATATACGGCATCAGCCCGGTTTTCGCGATAATCTGCTCAAGCATCTGGCGTACGGGCACCTCGGAATCAAGAATCTGATTATCAGCGCCGATAACGCTTACCTTGACGTCGCCTACGGCTACAAAGTCCTTAACGCTGTCCTTTGAGCTCATAGCGTCGCGCCATGCCTGCGCCATCTGCTCTGCGCGCTCCTTTGCAAAGGCTCTGTCAGCCGAATCGCCCTGAGGGATGTAGGTAACCGCATATCTGAGGTTGCCTACTCTCTCCCAGTTGTTGCCGATTGTGTTGAATATCGTAAGGAGAATATCGCTAACGAAGGGCAGCCCGCTGAGAAGGCTCGTACCCGTAAGACTGTCTGCCTCGGGATTCAAAACGCAGTAAACAAGCTTTTCGGGCTCGCCAATCAGCCTCGGATAACCGCCCGAGGTGTTGTAGAATTCGAGCTCAAGCGAATTGTCCTTACGCCTTACGTCAAGGTATTCGAGCGCACCGTTATATAGCGCGTAAATCCCGTTTTCGTCGCTCACAATTTCGCCGACCGCGCTCCCGTAGGTCAGAAGCTGATTCATTAGCGAATCCGCAAACGCCTGTATTCCGCGCTGATTTCCGCCCACGTTAATCATCGAGAGATATGAGTTGAGCTCCTTATCAAGCTCCTCGTTTCCCGTTTTAAACTCAAAGCCGCCCATCAGCCGCACGATTTTATTAACCGCGCTGTCGATAATAGGAACGCCCTCCCTGAGCGCCTTATAAACCCTGTAATTCACGGAAAGCGGAAAGCGGGTATTAAGGCTTCCAAAGGGGTGATACGAGCTTCGGGCGGTCTGTACGGCAGCGGTAAGAGCGCCTGCTTTTTCAGTCTCGGTTTTGCTTTTTTTGAATATGCCCAAGGCTTCACTTCCTTTCTATTGCAACGGAAAACGCAAAGTCCTCCCGTTCGCCCGTAAGCACGGTCTGAACGAAGTACCTTATGTCGTCCATTGCGTGGTCATTTTCCTTTTTCGGCGCGTCGCGTTTTATCGAATTGTCCCATCGGTAGAGCGAAAACTCCCTTAGCGTATCCTTACACTCGGGAAAGAAAAATATCTCGCCGTTTTTAAGGGCTGTGCAGACTCGGTTAATGCCCCCAATAACTTCGTTATCCGCCCTTACTACTCTGTACTCGCCGTGCCTCTTAACCGTCTGGATAAACGAGGCGGCGCTCGGGTCGATAATAAGGGCGTTGATTCTTCTCTCTCCCGCAAGCTCTTTGAGTGCGGAGTAATACTCCTCGTCGGTGAGCTGAACGCCCTTTTCCCTTGAGGAATGGTAATACTCAGCTACCCTGTACCAGCCGTTATCGCTCCTTCCCCACAGCCCAAGCGAAAACGGATTAACCGTTCCGTAATCGCACGAAAGGTAGTACTCGTAAAAATGCTCAGCTCTTTTAATGTGCTTTTCGGGGCTGAACATCGGGTATACAAGTCCGTCGGCGGATACCCATTTCCCCTCGATAAAGCGCTCGTAAAACGCGCCGGAATAAAGCGATTTATAACGGCTTTTCACCCTCGGTGAAAGAGAGGGGTTATCCTCCATAGTGAAGTGAAGGCAGAGCATATTCTTTTCCTTCGATTTTTTTATCCACTCATTATAAAACCAGTGAAAAGGATGCTCGGGATTACAGTTAAACCAGAACTTTGAATTTTCAAGCGAGCACCGTGCAAGCGCCTGCTCCACAAAGGAGCGCGGCATAAGCGCAGCCTCGTCAAAAAGGACGCCGCCCAGGGTCATACCCTGGATTAAGGCAGCCGAGCCCTCGTCCCTTCCGCCGAAGAGATAAAAGCGGTTTTCCACTGAGCCCTTTCTGATGATAATCAAATTTCTGCTTACCTTCTCCTCAATTTTGAAGCCGAGCGAGGAAAGAAGCGGGAGCAGCGGCGTAATAACGTTGCGTCTCAGCGAGGATATGGTTTTTCCGCAGAGGGCGAAGCTCTCGCCGCTGAAATAGTACATAGCCCACGCTATAAAGGAGAGCGACATTGAAAGCGTCTTTCCGCTCCTTACCGCACCGTCGCAGATTATTCCGTCCCTGTCCCTGTAGGGACTGTTCTTGCACCACCAGGTGAGCACCTGAAGCTGTTTTGGAGAAAAGGCTTTGAAACTAACGCTCATTGAATACACTTCCTATGTTTTCACTGCTTTTCTCAAGCGCTTCAAAGAAACTCGTTTCCCCTTCTTTTCCGTCCGACGACAGCTCGCGGAGCTTTTCGCACGCTTTGATTCGGTCGAAAAATTTTATCTCCATTCCGCCGCCCTTTGGACGTTTGATTTCGCTGACGCTGTATAGGTTGAGCTTCGGAAGTCTTTGCAGCGCCTCCTCCTCGCCCATGAACAGAAGCGACACGGCGTCGCTCACACTGCCGAAGGCGAGCTTGGAGAGCATCGTCTCAACCCTTTCGTCAACAGTCTTTTTTCTTCTCGGCATAATTAATCCCCTTTCCTGCCGTCATAAATCCGAAGGAGTCAGAAGCCCCTTCACTATTCGGGTGTTTTCGGGCGTTTTTATTCACCTTTTATGCATAATTGGACGGTAAAAAATGAAAAAATATTTTTTTCGGCGAAAATATTCACGAAACCTGAATAAACCTACACTCAGGTAGGAATTAAAATTTTTGTAAAATGTAATTACTTTTACAATTATAATAATATTGACAATAGTAATTACTATATGATAAAATGAGGTCGGATTTTTAACAAAGGAGGCGGTTCAAAATTGGGCAAAAGGATAAAAGACATTGTTCCCGAATATAAACCCATAACGGATTTTCTACGCGGTAAAGCATCTATTATTCTGCGAGAAGTTGCTGAAAAAGACAAGGTGCTAATTGTAAACCGTAATAGCAGACCGCAAAATGTAATTATTTCTTATAAAAGATACACAGAATTATTAGATCGGGAAAAGAGGGATAACAATGGCTAAATTCATTAATTATCGTACAGAAGATGAAGTCCGTGATGAAGCAAAAACAATACTAGGTTTTGACGATAAAGAGGCAAAGGTTAAGCAAGGCACGGGGCAGATTACTACTTTTAATCAGCTTGGGTTCAAAGGTGTTAACGATAAACCAGACGGTTGGTATCTTCCTCACGACCTTAACTCACCCGCTATTATTCTTGAAACTAAATCCGAGGCAGAAGATATTACTTTACAAAAATGGGCTGATGAACTCGCTAAGAATTGTAAAATAGTGCTCACAAAGTACAAGTACGTTATTGGCATATTATATAATGGTATTAATGTAAGAGTATTTAAAAACAATGAAGAAGAATATGCTACCGCAAGCGAACTTCAAGACAAAAAGTATTATCTTTCCCTATTTACTCAAAACGCAATAGATAAACAAAAAATCTATGCACTTACAAAGCGAATAAATGATTGTCTTCACACCGAATTTGGTATCAAGAATTTGTATCATAGAATGATTTTTACCGCTTGTGCACTGGTTGCAAAAAGATATTCGGCTATGCTTATAAAAGGCATGGATTTTACGCTAATGAAGAATTCTATACTTAGTACGTTGTCAAAGTCTTTAGAGGAGAGTAAAAAACAAAACTTAAAGCTTGATTTGCTGACAGAGGTGTATTCTGAAATAAAAATGAATAACACATCTAATCAAGAAGCAATAGATAATTTCATAGAATGGATTACTGAGATTTCAGAATGTGTAAATTCTGATTACTGGAACGGCGAAGATGTAATGGGTATCTTCTTTAATGAATTTAATCGTTACAAAAAGAAATCCGAAAGCGGACAGGTTTTTACACCCGACCACATTACCTCCTTTATGTACAGGTTAATCGATGTAAATAAGAACGACAGAATACTCGACGCTGCCTGCGGCTCCGGAGCTTTCCTCATAAAATCGATGTGCAATATGATTAAGGAAGCAGGAGGAATAAACAGCAAAAAGGCAAAAACTATTAAAGAGGTTCAGTTGTACGGCATTGAGTTGGACAGAGAAATATTTGCTCTTGCCTGTGCAAACATGCTTATTCACAAGGACGGCAAAACTAATTTGGAGCAATTAGATTCAAGAAGCAGCGAAGCGTGTTACTGGATAAAATCTAAAAGCTATAAAACAAGCAGCAATGGTGAGTTCATAAAAGATAGCAACGATAACTTGATTCTTAAGAATAATTACATATCAAAAGTGCTCATGAACCCTCCATTTGAGTCAAAATATGGCTGCTTAACAATTGTTGATAATGTACTTAACAATGTTCCGAGGAATACAAAATGCGCCTTTATCCTTCCTGATAAGAAGCTTGAAAAAGACAGAAAAGGCAAAGGCTTATTGACAAACAACACATTAGAAAAAATTATAAAACTACCTGAAAAGGTATTTTCAGAAGGAGTAACCACATCTATATTCATATTTACTGCTGGTATACCGCAAAAAGATAAAGAAGTATTTGCTTGTTATATTGAAGACGACGGCTTAGAAACAGTAAAAAACCAAGGACGACAGGACATTAAAGACAGGTGGCAGGAAATAGAAAACCGCTGGGTTGAAATCATAAGAAAACAATCCGGTGACAGTACAATACAATGGATAAAACCATCTGAACATCTAAGCTATCAAATGCCCGAAAAGCCATTTGAAATTTCAGAAGAAGATTTCAAAAAGACCGCTATGGACTATATCTGTTTCAAGCAGGGCATTGATGTCAAAGAGCTTAGTGAAAAACTGCTTCATTCAGCTTTATATTCAAGTGAAGTAAGTTCCGATGATACAGGCATTAATATCAAAATTGGAGGTATTGTAAATGATTGATACTAGTAAATGGGGAGAGTTTCGTGTAGGAGATTTTTTTCATTGCGTTCGAGGAACCTCTCGTAAAATGCAAATACTAAATGACGGCACTACTCCAATTATAGCAGCTGCACGAAATAATCAAGGCATAGCAGGCTTTTATGATGTTCCTGTTGAATATAAAAATGCCATAACTATATCTTGTAACGGTGTCGGCTGTGGCAGTACCTATTATCATGATTATCCATTTGCCATTACAGGAGACGCTATCGTGCTTGAAAACATTGGAAACGTGCCGCCAGGAGCATTACATTTTATAGCATCAGTATATGATGTGTATTTTACAAGAAAGTATAGTTATATGAATAAATGCTCCGCTGATAGAGCTGAAGCGGAGATAGTCAAACTTCCTGTGACATCAGATGGTCTGCCTGATTGGGATTATATGGAATCTTACATGAAACAAATTATTGAAGAATCCGAAAAATGCCTTGAATGTCTAAAAAAAGCTTTAAGGATCTAAAAAGCAAACGATAATTAAAAACGGAACTACCTCGTAAGAGGCGGCTCCTGTTTTTTAGTGAAATGTGGCAATCCGCGTGAAATGGCTTCGCTGTGAAATACGCCTAAGGCGTGTGAAATGTTGACCGACGGTCAACATTAATTGACGAGGTCAATTAACTTGCCTGCTGCTCCTCTTCCTTTTTCATAATTTCGGCGGCGAGGTCAACCGTTTTATAGAGCGAGGCGAGGCAGGTCAGGCTGTCGAAAACGGGCAGGCTTTCCGTAACCGTAATAACCCTGTCAAAGCCCGTTATATCGGCTTCAAGGTTTGCGGTCGTGATAATTATTATATCGCCGCCCCGCGCCTTAAGCCTTTGGAGATGATAGAGCGCACTCTTAAGCTGCTCCCTGCTGCTGATAATAACTACAAAAAGCGAATAGGGCAGGCATTTAGGGCTTTCGCAAAGTAGCTGAGAAAGCTCGGTGGATACGGCGTTTATGCCGAGCTCGCTCCTGATTTTCCTTGCGCCCTCCATTGCGGCGGCTGAGTCCGCGGCGCAGCCGCTAATATAAAGCTCCTCGGCTGAGAGAAGCGCCCTTGCTGCGCTTTCAAGCTCAGGCGTACTCTTAATAGCAGAGGCAAGCTTACCCGGGAGCAGCTCCGCAAGCTTTGCGGCAACGCTGAAATAAAGCTCGCTGACCGAGGACACCCTGTTCCCCGCCCATACGGAAAACAGACACAGCGACAGCGCGCAGGAAATAAACGGGCAGTCGCCCTCGCCGCTGCCGCCCCAGTCAACCGTCATATCCGCCGCCATGGCGCACAGCGAATAAGGCTGCAGGGTAAAGAGAATACTCTTTGAGTCAAACTCGCCCGCAAGGGATATGCTTTTGAATATATCCCTTTCCTCGCCGCTTTCGCTCACGGCGATTAAGAGCGTTGAGGAGTCAAAATACGCGCCCGAGGAGATAAGCTCGCCCGCGGTGAACGCCGTACAGGGCAAATCCGCGAGCGCTTCAAGCATATACGCCGCAAGCCTTGAAGCGTAGTAATAGCTACCGCACCCCGTTATAATAACCCTCTTAAACCTTTCGAGCGACCTTCTCGTAAGGTGCAAACCCGAAAAATCAATAGTCGAGGATTTAATTATACCGCTCAGCGTTTCCCTTGCGGAGCGCGGAATCCCGAAAAGCTCCTTGCCGTCGGCGGCACTTAGCCTATCGGGCTGAACGGCGGGCGAGGCTCTCAGCGGCTTTTTTATTCTCCGCCCGCGCGAGTCAAAGGCAACCGCCCTGTCCCGCGTTATCCTCACGCACTCGCCGTTTTCAATAACGAAGAATTTTCGACTGATACTGAGCACGGGCATAGCCTCGTTTGCGAGAACTATTCCGTCGTCGGTAAAGCCGACAAAAAACGGGGTATCGCCCGCCCTTGCGTAAACAGCCTCCTCATTCGAGGAAATAAAGGCAAAGCCGAGCTCCCTTTGAAACGAGGGGATTATACGTTTCATAACCTCGAGCATATTATCGCCGTTTACAAGGCTCAGCAGGGCGAGGAGCAAATCCTCGTCGCTTGCAACGGGGAGCTTACCCCTGCACCAGCTTTTCAGCGCGTCATAGCTTTCTATCCCGCTATCAAGCACGGCGGCATAGTCCCCGCTAACCGACGGAGGCGCGGTAACCCCCGAGGCTCTGAGCCTCACCGCGTCGGCACATTCGCAAATACCGATACACGCGCCGCCCTCAACACTTTCCGCCTTTTCATAAAGCTCGGCTGGAGTTCCCTTTAGCTTAGCCGTAGCAAAGCCCTCGCCCTTGAGGATTGCAATTCCCGCAAGCTCGCTCCCCTTGCTTTTCATTCCTCTTATCCCGTTTAAAAGTATCCTCTTACATTCTCCCTTGCCCGCATACGCAAATATTCCGTTCAAGACGGCTTCCTCCTTTATTTTAACTGTGCAACAATTACGCTCATATCGTCAATTCTCCGCTCATCACTAAGCTCAAGCGCCTTTTTTACAATAAGGTCGGCGCACTCCTGAGAGGCTCTGTCGCCCAAAGAGGAGAGCACGTCCTTTAAAAACGCTTCGCCGAGGTCGGTTATGCCGTCGCTAAGCAGCACCGCCCTGTCGCCCGGGCTGAGCACCGCGGTACGCTTTGCAAATTCAATACCGCGCAGGATTCCCGCGGGCATTGAGGAGAGCTCGCACTTATTAAGCACGCCGTCCTTTATTATATAGCTTGCAGGGGCGCCCGCCTTAAGCAGCTCGCACTTTCCCGTAAACAAGTCGATATTCGCTATGTCAAGCGTTGCGAGGCTTTCGTCGTTGCTCTTAACGAGCAGCGCGCTGTTGATAATCTTCAGCGAGGAATCAAAGCCGAAGCCCGCGTTAATCAGCTTTGAGAGAAGCCCCGCGCCCATTGCGCCGTCGAGCGCGGCGCGCGCTCCCGTACCCATACCGTCGCTGATAATGAGGAGCGAATGTCCCCGCCCGTCGTTCATAATCTTTACTGTATCGCCGCAGATGTCGCCGCTTGCGCTGTGCTGGGCTGAGCCGACGTCGAGGGTATAATTCGGCTTCTCGTAAAAGGAGAGCATTTTTTCCTCCTTGAAGCCCGTAATCCTGCCCTTACTGAAATATCTGCTGCAGATTTTTCCTATCTCTCTGCTGAGGTCGGGGATTTTCAGCTTTGAGCTTTCGCCGCGGTAGAGGATTTCAACCCTCATCCGCCCCTCCTTATCCTCAACTACCGAAATGCTCTGAGGATATACGCCGTACTCGCCGAGCAGACGGCGGATTTTTGACGAGGCGGCGGAATTGAAAAGCTCAGCCGAATCGAACTCGCCCGCGAGCTGAACGAGCATATCCGAAACCGTAAAAAGCTGGTCGGAGGCAACCGTTCTTATCTGGTTCGTTTCCTCGAGTATAAGCTCCCTTGAGGCATACTCCTCGTCGGTCATGCTCGCTCTGTGCTTTTCGTTTTCGCGGCGGCTTATTTCACTTATCTTTTCCCTGACCTGACTCACGCTCTCGCTGATTGCGGACATTGCAGCGCCCGCAAATTTCAGCCTTAAAACGAGGCTCTGGCGGAGTACGGATTCGCCCGCGGTATCGCCCGGCATATCGGAGAGTGCCTCCATTTTTCTGTACACACCCGAGGGAATTAACACGAAGGATAGCGCGCCCACAGCCGCCTCTATAAAAAAGCCGAGCGCGCCTACAGCCGACGAGGCGATACAGAAAAAGCCCACCGAGCACAAAAACGAAAGACTTACGGCAAAGTCCGAGCGCGCCGCAAAAAGCGAGCACACCATAGCGGAAAACGCAAGCGCGCCGACCTTATACAGCTCGCCCTCGCCCTCAAGTGAAAACACAAAGCCGAAGGAAAGCGCGCAGACAAGCGCGTATCGGTCGCCCAAAAAGCGTTGTGACAATAGTATTAGCAATACGGCAACCGCTCCCGCGGGCGCAACCTCTCCTATCTTTAGCGGCGCAAGGTTTAAAAGCAGGAGCGACACCGAGATAATAATACAGCTTATTTCAGACAGCGGAAGCGCCCTGAAACGCAGGCGCCTATAATCTGCGCCAAGTGCACGGAACAGGAAGTACGCACCGCCCGCGCTCAGCACCGCCTCTGCAAGCGTAAGCGCATATTCGGGCAGGTTGCTCTCAAGGCTCATATCAAGGACAAAGCCCGTTACCGCCGAGGTAATGAATGCAATCGCGGCGGAATGTACCGCGCTGAGCTCTGCGCCGAAAGCGGATACAACGAAAACGCCTAAAGCCGCGAGCATGATAGCGGATATGTACCTTACGGATTCGGCGTTAAAGCCCGACAGCAGCGTACCGAGCACGGCGCCGAAAGCACAGAGCACCGCGCGTTTTTTACCCGACACCGCCACTACGGAAATCCCGAAGGGGTGAAGGTTCGAGAGCGCGCTTCCTATACTGAATAAAAAGCCGAGCAGAAAAAACGCTGCCGCGCCGTAATATTTTTTCAGCGGACTGCGTTTAATATGCTCGTTCACATTTTGCATTTTCTCGCTTACAGCCATTTTAACGTTCCTCGATTTTACTATATTACAAGGTGATTATATATAACGGCGTGTGCGAAATATGTCTTATTGTAGAGGGAAGAAAAATAATTCGGAGTTCGGAATTTACAAAATGATTAATTATGAATGATGAATGATGAATTATGGGTGCTGCGCACGGCAATTATAAAAATTGTGCAGGTCGGCTTTCACAGGTTCGAGCCTCGCCCCACTTTTACTATCCTAAAGGAACAACGGCTCAAAAAATCAGGGATACAGCAAAAAGGTACACTGTACCTTTTTGCCGTCGAGCCTCGGCGGCAAGACGCCGAGTTCTCCGTATCCCTCACAGGTTCGAGCCGTTCACGCCAAAACAAAAAGACACCCGTAGGTGTCTTTTGTTTTGGTGGGGACAACAGGGCTCGAACCTGTGACCCCCTGCTTGTAAGGCAGGTGCTCTCCCAGCTGAGCTATACCCCCATCAGCGATATTCATTATATCACATCATTTTTATTTGTCAAGAATAATTTTGAACAGTGTATCAAGTCTTTTTTCGTTACCCGTAAGGTAGAGCCAGCCTATAAGCGCCTCCATTCCCGTAGCGGTATGGTACTCGCCGACGGAGGCGGATTTGGGGCTATGCCCCGTTTTTGCGTTACGTCCGCGCTTGAATACGGACTCCTCCTCTTCGGTGAGTAACGGCTTGATTTTTTCGTACGCATTAGTCTGCGCCTTAGCGGAAACGAAGCGCACGCTCTCTTTATGAAGGTCGTTTACGGGGCGGTTAGCCTCATATACGAGGTATTCGCGTACGTAAAGCTCATATATGCAGTCGCCGATGAACGCAAGGTTCAGCGGACTGAGCTGCTTAGGATTAATCTCTTTTTCACTCATCATTACGGTATATACTCAAACTCAATATCATAGAGCGATACTATATCGCCCTCCTGTATTCCCTTTTCTCTCAGCGCGTCAAATATTCCGCTCTTTTCGAGCACTCTCTGCATATACTGAAGCGCCTCGTAATCCTCAATATCAATTCCCTTGAGCACCTTCGGGAACCACGAAGCCTCGACCAGATAATAATTATCGTCCTCGACGGTAATCTTAAAGCCGTTATCGTTTTTAATAATCGCTTCAAGCGGTATTTCCTCAGCCTCGTACTCCTTAATCGGAGGTAAATCCCTTAGCTTATTCCAGACTACGTTCATAAGCTCCTTAGTGCCTTCAAGTATCGGCGCGCAGATTGAATAATACTCATAGCCCTTGCTCTCTACATACGCCTTAAACTCCTCAATCTGCTCTGGTTCAGCCATATCAATCTTGTTGCCCGCGACAATCATAGGTCTTGAGGCAAGGTCGGGATTGAACTTCACGAGTTCTTCGTTAAGCGTATCAAAGTCCCCAATAGGATTTCTGCCCTCGCTGCCGCTTACGTCGACGATATGGATAAGCAGACGGCACCTTTCAACGTGGCGTAAAAACTGATGACCGAGACCGAGACCCTCGCTCGCGCCCTCGATAAGCCCGGGAATATCGGCGATAACGAAGGAATTGCCCTCGCCCATTGAAACCACGCCGAGATTAGGAACGAGGGTGGTGAAATGGTAGTCCGCAATCTTCGGCTTAGCTTGGGATACGACGGAAATAAGGCTCGACTTGCCCACTGACGGGAATCCCACGAGTCCTACGTCGGCAAGAAGCTTTAATTCAAGACTTACCTCCCATTCCTCGCCGGGCGTTCCGGGCTTTGCAAAGCGCGGTACCTGACGGGTTGGAGTTGCAAAATGGGAATTACCCCAGCCGCCCTTGCCGCCCCTCGCGGCGATAAAGCGGTCCGTTTTGCTCATATCAGCCATTACGGCGCCGCTTTCAGCCTCCTTGATGAGCGTGCCGCGCGGAACCTTTATTTCAAGGTCAGGTGCTTTCTTACCGTTACAGCGGCCGCCTCTGCCTCCCTCGCCGTTTTGCGCCTTATACTTGCGCTTATAGCGGAAGTCGGCAAGCGTTGCGAGGTTATCGTCAACGACGAAAACTATATCGCCGCCCTTGCCGCCGTCGCCGCCGTCGGGACCGCCCGCGGCAACGTATTTTTCACGGTGAAAAGCAACTGCGCCGTCGCCGCCGTCGCCTGCCTTTATTTTAATTTTTGCAATATCAACAAACATACTATTTCCTCACAAGATTTCTAACTGTCTTAACTGCGCTCGGTATCAGCATTACTATACCGTAAAGCGTTACTAAAACGAGTATAAGGGGAAAGAAAACGATAAGCAAAACCGCCCTTTTCGTGCCGATTTCCTTTATCCTGCTGCCGAGCAGGACGAAGCCCGCAAACGAGCCCGACGGTACGAGCGCGCAAAGCGCCGCAATACCGAGCATAGCAGTCGGCGTAAGCTCCGACTCGAACCCTTTAAACGCAAGCATAAGCGCAAACAGCACCGCCGTTCCGCCGAAAAACAGCGCCGAAAGGGTTATAAGATATTTTTTTGCAAACTCTTTTTCCATAGCAAAAAATAATACCGCAGTACTGCGGTAATTACTTCTGAGCAAGAAAGCCCTTAATTCTCTCAAGCACTACGTCCGCGTCAAGACCGTGAACCATACAAGCCTCCTCAAGACTTTCGCCTATCGAAGCGGGGCAGCCTACGCAATGCATACCGCACTGCATAAGGATTGTCGCAATACCTCTGTCATATTCAAGCATTTCGCCCATTGTCGTTGCCTTCGTGATTTTCATATATTAAGCCTCCGTATTTTATTGGTGTAAAAGTTATGGTATCACAATAAAATAAATCTGTCAAGTCTTGTAATTCTGACAGATTAATGATAATATGGTATCTGTGAAAAGTTGTGCAGGAGGATATGCTTATGTATAAAATCGGATTTGACAACGACAAATATAAATCCATGCAATCCGAAAAAATCCGCGAGAGGATAGGCGAATTCGGCGGCAAGCTCTACCTCGAATTCGGCGGCAAGCTCTTCGACGATTACCACGCTTCAAGAGTGCTTCCCGGCTTCCAGCCCGACTCCAAGCTCCAAATGCTGCTTCAGCTTAAGGAGGACTCGGAAATAGTTATCGTTATCTCCGCTCAGGATATAGAAAAGTCCAAGCTCAGAGGCGACCTCGGAATTACGTATGACGACGACGTAGTACGCCTTATCGGCGAATTCACCCGCATAGGCTTAATGGTGGGAAGCGTTGTACTTACAAAATATTCGCCCAGCGAAAAGGTTGAGCTCTTTGAAAAAAGGCTTAAGAAAATGGGCTATCCCGTTTATCACCACTTCGTAATCGAGGGATATCCCTCCAACACGGCAAAAATCGTATCCGACGAGGGCTTCGGCAAGAACGATTACATAAAGACGAGCAGAAAACTCGTGGTTATCACCGCACCCGGTCCCGGCAGCGGTAAAATGGCGACCTGCCTTTCACAGCTTTATCACGAAAACAAGAGGGGTATCAAAGCGGGATACGCGAAATTCGAAACCTTCCCCATCTGGAACCTTCCGCTCAAGCACCCCGTTAATATGGCGTACGAGGCGGCTACCGCCGACCTTAACGACGTTAATATGATTGACCCGTGGCACCTTGAGGCTTACGGAAAAACTACGGTTAACTACAACCGCGACGTTGAAATTTTCCCCGTGCTTAAGGCACTCTTTGACCGTATCTACGGCAAGTCCCCGTATAATTCACCTACGGATATGGGCGTTAATATGGCAGGCAACTGCATAATCGACGACGGGGCGTGCATAGAGGCATCGTATCAGGAGATAATCCGCCGTTACTTCAAGGCGAAGCTTGCGGCAGCGCTTGACGACAGAAACAGCGACGAATACTACAAGCTTGAGCTTCTTATGAACCAGGCTGACCTTAACGAAACCGACAGAAAGGCAGTAGGCGCGGCAAGGGCTATTGAGGAAAAAACGGGTGCGCCTGCTGCTGCTATCGAGCTAACGGACGGCACGGTTATCACGGGAAAGACCACCGATTTGCTCGGCTGTTCGTCGGCTATGCTGCTCAATGCGCTTAAGCACATGGCGGGTATTGATGACGAAATCCTGCTTATCAACCCCGAGGTTATCAAGCCCGTTCAGCAGTTAAAGCTCGACTGTCTTGGCAGCAAAAACCCGAGGCTTCACACCGACGAAACGCTCATAGCGCTTTCAATCTCGGCGGTAAGCGACGAAAACGCGGAAAAGGCTATGGCGCAGATAAAGAACCTCAAAAACTGCGAAATGCACTCAACCGTAATACTTTCCTCGGTTGACTCCTCACTGCTTAAGAAAGTGGGAATTAACCTCACCTGCGACGCGCGGTCAAAATAGCAAAAATAATCACGGGCGGCAATTCCGCCCGTTTGTTTTACAGGAGTAGAGTAATGAAAAAGGCATTGAAGATAACGGGAATTACACTGCTTTCGCTTATACTTATTATAGGTATATGCGTGGGCTTGTTCTTCCTCACCTATCAGGCAACGGTAAAATTTGACTTTTCAGAGAAAACGGGCGCGGTTAAAAAGGGCGCTTCGGGCTATCTTTACGGGCTTGCCGAGGACGGAGTCCCGAGCCGTGAGATGACCGAAAGCGTAGATATTCAGACGATATCGCAGAAGGTATCGGGCGGACTGCAGCACCCCATAGGCGACATAGACAATGTCAGCCCAATGCTTAAGGGCACGGAATACGAAATCGTATACCTTCAGGATATCTATGACACATGGTACTACAAGTACGCCGACATTATGACCGCAAGGTCAAAGGGTGAATACGACTGGCAGGAGCTTTTAAATACTGACTATCTTCCTAAGGTTGAGGAAACCGTAAATAGAATGAGCGCAAAGAGTTATCCCGCGCAAATTGTATACTGCCTCTACAACGAATGCGACAACGGCATATGGTTCGGCGAGTCGCAAAAGGACGAAAACCCCGACAATCAGTACGGCGTATGGTGCGATTATAACGAAGCGGGCAGGGACAACTTTAACGCAGCGTGGAAGCAGACCTTTGACCTTGTTCGCAGTATTGACAAAAACGCGCTTATAGGCGGGCCGGGCTTTTGCGACTACAACCGCGACGAGATTAAGTACTTCCTTGAATTCTGCCGCGACAATAACTGCCTCCCCGAAATTATGATTTACCACGAGCTTGCGGAAAAAGAGGCGTACTATTTTGACGAGCACGTAAGTGACTACCGCAAAATCGAGGAGGAGCTCGGTATAGCGCCGCTTGAAATAATCATAACCGAATACGGAATGATGAGCGAGACGGGCTATCCCGGCAAAATGGTACAGTATATTACTCAGATTGAGGACAACAAGGTTTACGCGGACAGCGCGTACTGGCGCCTTGCGAATAACCTTAACGACACCTGTGCGAGCGCGAACACGCCTAACGCTCAGTGGTGGCTGATGAGATGGTACACCGATATGAAGGGCGAAACCGTTAAGAGCACAAACCTTGACATTCTTTCCTCCGACCTTGAAAACACGATTAAATATCACTACGACTCACTCAGCTTTTACGGGTTTATGGGTATCGCCTCGGTATCCGACGAGGGCAACGAAATTGACGTAGTATGCGGAGGCGGAAACAAAAAATCAAAGGTATGTCTCACAAACCTTGACAAGACCGCGCTTTACGGAAAAGAGGTTGAAATCCTTGTAGAAGAGGTCGTATACAAGGGACTTTTTGGCGAGGTTACTAAACCCGTTGTTTTAAAGGATTATAATAAAAGGCTTGGAAAAAGCCTTACCGTTGAGCTCGGTGAGCTTGACGAAGCGAACGCTTATCACATTGTTATATGTGAAGGCGAAGCGGGAAAGGAAGATATACGCCCCGAAAGATACGAATTTGAATACGGCGCGCTGCTCGGCGCGGCGTACACCTACGACAGCTACTGCCCGGCAAGCGGCGGCACCGAGGAAAACCACGAGCTCGTCGGCGGTATGGAAAACGATGGCGACGGTGTTGAAATTGAAATAGACATAAAAAAAGACGGCGAATACTTACTCGACTTCATTTACGGAAACTCAAACGACGGAGAGTGGAACGAAAACGGACGGCAGGACCCTGACGGCAGAGCTGACACACAGGTTAAGCTTTCGTTAGACGGTAATGAGGAGTACATTTACCTTTCGAACACGATAAAGAGCGAATACACCTCGTGCTATTCCTTCCCTGTTTCCTTGGCAGAAGGCAAGCATAAAATCAGGCTGACACACGGCGAGGGCACGTACGTACTCGACAGCCTTGTGGTAACGCCCGTGTCCGAGGACAAAAAAATAGCCGTACTGCCCGACGGAGACAGGACGACCGAGGAAACGACGGCTTACCTTGCGGTTGCGCCGAAAGATAATTACTATACCGTTAAAGCAAACGCTCAAAAAGCCGTTATTGACGGCACTCAAATCACCTTTAACGAGGGTGAAGCAACGGTTTTTCTTAAAAAAGGATTCAGTTACATTGAGGCGGACGGCGAAATAATTTCCGTTATGGAGCTCGACGCCGAGTATGAATATCCGACGTATATCAGCGCAGAGCAGGCAAAGCTCGGCGGCACGGCAGCGCTGAAGGAAATACCGTATAAAAACGGCGACGAATATATGACCTGTATTGACGGAATTTCCTCAAACGGCGGAGAGGCTGAATTTTCCGTAAACGCCGAAGCTGACGGGGATTACAGGGTAGTCCTTGAATACTCCAATAACGACGAGGGCGGCGTACACGATTACAACGTTGACCTTATTGAGCGGTACGTTACCGCCGAGGTAAACGGGCGCAATATCGGTAATATCTACTGCCGCAACACTTATTCGTGGCAGACGAGGGATACCGTATGCTTTACCGTAAAGCTGAAAAAGGGAGCGAACAAAATCGTCCTTAAAAACGACGGTAAGACGAAATTTAACGGTAACGATACGTACGCGCCGTACATATTCGGAATCGGAATATTCGAGGCGCAAAAATAAAGCGTGGGAAACCACGTTTTTATTTTATTATAAATGATATTAGTATAAGGACTCCGAAGATTACGGGCTGGTGCCCAAGGTAAAACCAGAGCGAATTACGTCCGACGAACGAAAGCGGCTTCGCGTGGGAATCATAAGTCCACTTCGGGAACGCGCCGTCCTTCGCATACTTACCGAAGAACGCGCCGAAAAGGAACATAAAAAGCCACGGAAGGATTGCAAAATAATCCGCGCTTTGAAAGCTGCCGTTGAAAAAGCCAAGCGGCATAAGAAGGTTAGTTTTATAAAGCGCCTCAGGTAAAGGAATAAGCCCGAAGAGCAGGCTACCCCTGCTAACCGTATAGGTCAGCGCAAAAAGCACAGCGCTCACGCCCATACCCGCAAAGGTATTAATTTTTTCTATCAGTGGCATAAGCAGCCCCGTTATTATCATACAGGTACCGAGGCAGTGCAGAATACCGAAGTAAATCTCCGCCCCCTCAAAGCCGAGCGCGGGCATAATCACCGCCGTGACGAGCGTTATAACAAGCCCCGCGCCGAGAACAATGACGCCCCTTTTAGCCGTATTCCTTGACAGGCGGGAGCAGATACCCGAAATAATAATGAATATCGCCCAGAACACAGGCTGGAGAATACAGAGCTTATCAAACACCCTTTCGCCCCACTCAAAGCCGAGCACGTAGGTAATATCGAGGAAAGTATGGTGAACTATCATCGCGAGAATGGCAAAGCCCCTGAGCTCGTCGAGCAGCTCTATTCTTTTTTTATCCGATTTTTTCATTCAATCACCTGAAAATATCATATATTATTTTTAATCGGTTGTAAATAAAAAGTTTGTGTGTTATTATTAAAGCATAGTTAAAGACAATCCCTCAGTCAGCTTCGCTGACAGCTCCCTTTACACAAGGGAGCCAAATAGGAGAAAAATATGAAGGAATATAACGTATTACAGTACGGCGCGAAGGGCGACGGAGTTTCCAACGACGCGTTTGCAATTCAGCACGCTATCGACGACTGCGCGAAAAACGGCGGCGGTCAGGTAGTTCTGCAAAGCGGCAGAGTTTTTTACAGCGACTCGATAAGACTGCGTGAAAACGTTGATTTACATATACAAAAGGGCGCGCGCCTTAAGGCAACGGCAAATATCGACGGCTATATCCGTCCAAACAAGCTCATTAACGACCCGAAAACCGCGCTTATCGGCAACCCAGTAACGGGCAAACCGAGCTTCGTATTCATCTACGCCTACGGCGCGGACAACTGCTCTGTAAGCGGCGAGGGCGTTATAGACGCGAACGGTCACTCCTTCGTTCAGCGCAAGGACCGCTACTACGTAACGGGCGATTTTTATCCGCGACCGACGGTTATCTACGTTGAAAAGAGCAATCATATTACCTTTAAGGACATTACGATTACCGACGCGCCGTTCTGGACGCTGCACCCTGCGGGCTGCGACGACGTGCTGATTGACAGAATAAGGATACTCAACGACCTTGACGTTGCGAACTCTGACGGTATCGACCCCGACCACTGCACGAACGTAAGGATACTCGGGTGTCACATTGAATGTGCGGATGACTGCATATGCCTTAAGACCACGAAGGGCAACAGCGAATACGGACCCTGCGAGAATATCATAATAGATTCGTGCACGCTTATTTCCACCTCAGCGGCGATTAAAATAGGCACAGAGGGAGTAGGAGATTTCAGAAATATAATAGTTAATAACTGCATTATTTCAAAATCAAACCGCGGGCTTTCAATCCAGATACGCGACGGCGGGCACGTTGAAAACGTAAGCTATTCGAATATTATGATTGAAACGCGGCGCTTCTGTCCCGACTGGTGGGGCACGGCGGAGCCGATAGTTATAACCGCCTTTAACCGCGATGAAAACACGAAGAGCGGAAGCATAAGGCACATACGCTTTGATAACGTCACGGCGCGCGGCGAAAACGGAGTATTAATCCACGGAAGCGAGGACAATTTAATAGAGGACGTAAGCTTTGAAAACTGCCGCATTACGCTTTCGAAAACGTCAAAATGGCAGTGCGGACTCTACGACCTTCGCCCGTGCCTTGACTGGGGCGTTGAAAAGCACGATAATTCGGCGTTCGTTATTAAATATGCAAAGGACGTCAGGATAATGAAAACCAGAACCGCGTGGGGCGAAACGTGCGAGAATTACAGGCACGCGCTCGACGCAGAAAACGTCGAAAACCTCGAGCTGCTGCGCTTTGAGGGCAAGGCAGCGCCGAATGAAACAGAAGATATTAAGCTTAATAACGTAAGATTAGTGAGGTAGAAAAATGACAGAATTAAGGAACTTTAAGGTAAGCTCTCTCACCTTTGAGAACAGGGTGCAAAACGGCTCTCAGCTCAAGCTTAAAAACCATTTCAGCTACAACGTAAACTACTTTGAAAACGAGAAAAGGTGCGTTGCAAAGCTCGATTACAGGGTTGAGGAGGAGAACCTTCAGCCGTTTTCAATTAGGGTTGAAATGGAGGCGCTCTTCACCTACGAGGAGGGCGACGACAGGGCTGACATTCATACCGAAAGCTTCAGCCAGCTCTTCCCCTTCGTACGCCAGATTATCCACACCGCAACCTCAATCAGCGGCGTGCCCGGACTTCTGATACCGATGACGAAAATCGAAAAAGGCAATGTAAAAATTGCAGACCGTCCCGAAGCGCCTGAGGAAAACAGCCCTCTTAACTGATATGAAGGATTTATGCGAGGAATGCTGGTACAACAGCTACGATGAGGAAAGCGGCGAATATTACTGCGACTTAGTACTCGACGAGGACGAGTATGCGAAAATGCTCGCCTCGCCCGAAAAGAATAAAAGCTGCAAATTCTTCCGTCCCGATATCGACGAATACGGGATAGTCAGAAAACAGAATTAAGAATTATGATTTATTAATGATGAATTATGAATTAATGTTACTCGGCTTTGCCTCAAACAATACTAATATAGAGTGTGAGCAAAGCTCACCCGAAATTCATCATTCATCATTCATCATTTATAATTTTAGATTATAAAAGCAAAAGGGTTGACAATCGCGTCAACCCTCTTTTAGTGTATTTTTATTTTTTTACAAATTCCGCTACGGTTTTTGCGATGCCCTCGGCGTCGAAGCCGAACTGCTTGATAAGCTCGCCGGCGGGACCTGAATGACCGAATTCGTCCTTCATACCGATTCTCTTAACGGGAGTCGGAAGATTCTCCGAAAGGAGCGAGCACACAGCCTCACCGAGACCGCCAATAATATTATGCTCCTCAGCGGTTACGACCTTACCCGTCTTCTTAGCGGAAGCGAGCACGAGCTCGTTATCAAGCGGCTTAATGCAAGCCATATTGATAACCTCGGCGTCAATACCCTGAGCCTTAAGAAGCTCCGCGGCGTCGATAGCCTCGATAACAAGACCGCCATTTGCGATAATCGTAACGTCCTTACCCTCTTTGATAAGCTCGCCCTTGCCGATTTCAAACTTATAATCGTCGTCGTGGAAAACTCTTACGGGGTTTCTGCCGAGCCTCATATAAACGGGACCGTCGTATTCGTAAGCTGCCTTAACAACGCTCTTAGCCTCGATATCGTCGGACGGGCTGATTACTACCATACCCGGAATTGAACGCATGGTCGCAAAATCCTCGCAGCACTGGTGGGAAGCGCCGTCCTCGCCGATTGAAATACCGCCGTGGGTTGCGCCGATTTTTACGTTAAGGTGGGGATAGCCAACTGAATTTCTTATCTGCTCAAAGGCTCTGCCCGCGGTGAACATAGCAAAGCTTGAAGCAAAGGGTACTAAGCCCATAGTTGCAAAGCCCGCTGCGGTACAGATTAAGTCAGCCTCGGCGATACCTACGTTAAAATGTCTTTCGGGATATGCAGCCTTGAAGATACCCGTCTTGGTTGCGCCAGCAAGGTCGGCGTCAATAACCACAAGATTGTCCGCGCCTGCGGCGGCAAGCTCCTTTAAAGCGTTACCGTAGCTTTCACGGGTTGCAATATACTTTACGTCTGCCATTACTTACGCCTCCAGTTCCTTTAATTTTGCGTTTAATTCTTCCATCGCAAGCTGATACTGCTCAGCGTTCGGAGCCTTGCCGTGCCAGCCCACCTGGTTTTCCATATACGACACGCCCTTACCCTTAACGGTCTTCATAACAATCGCGAAGGGCTTGCCCGTTGTCTGATGGAATTTTTCAAAAGCGGCGTCAATTTCGTCAAAATCGTTACCGTCGATTACGACTACCTCAAAGCCGAAAGCCTTAAGCTTTTCGTCAATCGGCTCGGGGTTCATAACGTCCTGTACCCTGCCGTCAATCTGAAGTCCGTTGAAGTCGATAATAGCGCAGAGATTATCAAGCTTGTAGTTAGCGGCGTACATAAACGCCTCCCAAACCTGTCCCTCCTGAATTTCGCCGTCGCCGAGCAAGGAGTATACGTTAACATCCTTTTTCAGATACTTTGCGGCGTTAGCCATACCTGCGGCAACGCTTATGCCCTGACCGAGCGAGCCCGTGGACATGTCGATACCCGGGGTCATACGCATACTCGGATGTCCCTGAAGGTAGGAATCCGTATGACGCAGAGTCTTTAAGTCTTCAACCGGGAAAAAGCCCTTAAGCGCGAGCGCAGCGTATAAACCGGGGGCGCAGTGTCCCTTTGAAAGCACAAAGCGATCCCTGTCCTCCCACTGCGGATTTTTCGGGTCATATCTCATTTCCTTACCGTAGAGGTAAGCAAACACGTCAGCCGCCGAAAGCGAACCGCCCGGATGACCTGAATTTGCACTGTATACGCCCTCAATAATGCCGATACGAATTTTTGCGGCAAATATCTCAAGCTCTCTTTTTTGTTCCTTTGTCATTACTTCGTCTCCTTTACAAGAGTATTACCATTATTATATTAACAAATATTAACTTTATATGCAATAAAAAAACCGCGAACTTTTCGCGGTTTTTAATATTAATCGACTTGAGTATAGAACGTGCTGAGCACGGTCTGCATTACGTTATCCTCGTCGGGATAGAACTCGGCGTGTACAACCTCGGCAATAAGCGGGTTATCGGACGGCTTCATTTCGCCCTGGAGGGTGGTTCCGTCAAAGTCCCTTATGCCCTTTGAAAGCACGAGAGTTCCGAGATAGGTAGCATTACTGAGCGAGATATTGGACTGCGAGTACTTGATAGCGGTATTATAAAGGTTCTGCGCTACGGAAAAGTCCTTAACGATAGCGGGTAAAACCTGTGTAAAATACGCCCTGATATACTGCATCTGCCTTTGTGTACGGTTAAGAGAGGCGTTGATGTTGTCCATATCCCTGCGCCTGATATATGCCTCCGCCATATCGCCCTTGAGCGTTACGGTCTTGCCTGCGTAAATTCCCTGTTCGGGAATATCATAGGTCGCGTCTACGGTTACGCCTCCGATTGCGTCGTTAAGAGGCTTAATTCCGTCAAGGTCAAGCGCAAAATACTTCTGGATAGGAATGTTGAGCAGGATATGGCTCATAGCATCTATTGAGTTTTCGCAGCTCTTTGCGCCGCCGTCGCCGTACGCATAAGCAAGACAGAGCTGTGAATTCTCGCTCCTGAGCATTACGCCGCTCTTGGTGTAGATATTCATATCTATCATCGTATCACGGGGGATTGCGATTACCGTGGTTTTACCCGTCTTTGTATTAACGGCAACAACTATATCGGTATCCGCCGCGCCGACGAAATCGGTCTCGTCGCTGAGCTTAAGCTCCCTCTGGTCAACGCCGATAAAGCCCATGGCGAACATATCGTCATTATATTTATATGTATGGCCGTTATATTCGATAGTTTCCTGATACGCCGTATTGCTCTTATCGGGCATAACGTCGCTTCTGCCCATCGCCCTTAAAACGAAGAAAGTTATTACAGTAATAAGAAGGGCAAGGAAAATTGCGATAAGAATTCCGATTGCTATTTTAGCGGGAAGCGGAATTGAGCTCTTCTTCTTTTTCTTTGAGGAGTGGTGAGAGGAGCTCGAATGATGATGTGAGCTGCTCGAGGAATGATGTGAGCTGCTCGAGGAATGATGTGAGCTGCTCGAGGAATGATGTGAGCCGCTTGAGGAATGATGTGAGCCGCTTGAGGAATGATGTGAGCCGCTTGAGGAATGGTGTGAGCCGCTTGAGGAATGGTGGTGATGCGTACCGTCGGAGGAGTGGTGATGCGTACCGTCGGAGGAGTGGTGATGGTGCTCACCGTTTGACGAATGATGCGTACCTTCCGAGGCACTGACCGACGCTGCAGCGACGGTACTTGCTACGGCTATTTCCTCAACTGCCTTCTCCACAGCCTCAGCCGATTCCTCCTTTTCGGTCACGAGGAAGTTAGGCTCCGGCTTTGCTTCAAAGGTGTCGTTGGTTGTAAAGCCCAACTCCCTTTCGGAATTCAGCTCTAATAAAAAATCGTTATCGCCCGCCGAAGCGAGATTAGGGTCAATTGGTCTCTTCATCTTTTACTAATACCCCGCATACTAAATATCTTTTACTGCTTTGGTTTCTTATACAGGTAGAAAGCACTACTATATTATCGTTTAACGACAGCTCCCTGTCAAGATTATTACGGACATTTTTTACGCCCGTTGTCGGGTTTTGTATCATACCGAGAAATTCCGCAAATACCCTGTCGTCCTCAAAATCAAAGAAATTCATAAGGTGACGGCTGTCGTATTTAAACGCGGAAACAATCTTATAGGTGAGCTTCCTTTTTGGCATATAGATATAGAAATTTTCGTGCTTATCAAAAAAGTCGCCGTCCTCGAACCTGTGGAGAGTGGTAAACATCGTATCCGAATAGCCGTTATGGCCGTATATAACCGTAACTCTGTCCGAAAAGTCCTTGGAATTACACATTTCGGTATATATAGCGCCCCTTGCAAGCCACTTCTTAGTATAAGCGTCGTGCTTAAGGTAGAAGGCGTCGTCCGTCTTTGACTGTACTACAGGATGGTCCACCTTGGTTCCCGGGACCTTAAGCCACGCGTATATTTCGTCATTCTGCTTCCGGAGGTCGTTGAAGTTAATCGGGTTATCCGCCTTGGCTGTTTGGGTGGTAGCGGTTGTTTCAACCACCGTTGTTGTCGGCTCCTCCAGCCCCGCAAGATACTGATTATACAGATAATACCCCGTATAAACGGCGCCGAATATTATGAGCAGGATTGCAAGGATAATAAAGAAAATCCTCAGCTTTCTTCTGCCCGAATCCTCTTCCTCATAATCTTCGTTTTCATAAAGCTCTTCATTTTTGTAATCGTCTGGCATATGAACACCTACATAATAAAGCCCGCAACATAACGTTACGGGCCTTCGGTTTTACTTATAATTAGTCTTCCTTTTTCTTAAGTGCGCCGAGAATAGCTACGCCTGCGCCCATAGCAGCAATACCTGCCGCAGCTGCAGCACCGGTCTTAGGTGAGGTCTTGGACTTATCCTTGGACGTGCCGCTGGACGTGTCGAACTCTACGATAGCGTTAGCAACAACGTCGCCCTCATATTCGGGGAATACTCTGATAGTAACCTTGGTTAAATCGTCGGACTCATAAATAATCTCATAGTCCTTGCCTTCAACCATATCTTCAAATTCCCAGCCGACTACGGTACCATCGCCGGTATAAGTAAAGGTATACTCTCTCGGATTAGGATTCTTGATATCTACATCGTCGCTTTCCTTACCGTTAACCTTACCGGTTACGTTCGTAATCTCGCCGGGGCTTACAACGGTACCTGCTGCTAATGCTGAAAAAGCAACAGAGTTAACCGCTAAAATCATAACTAATGAAAGAACAATTGACATTACCTTTTTCATTTTTAACACCTCAAATTTTAAAATATATAATTACTTAGATAATTAATCAAATAGATTATAGCATTAAAGATGTGATTTGTAAAGACTTTTTTTAAATAATTTAATGGATAATTTTTACTCCATACACTTAGTGTGTCAAGGAATAAAATCAACAAGATATAGCGGTGTTACGAAAGCTTAGCCTTACCCGTGCAGAGTTCGTAGTACCTTCCCTTTGCGTCGAGGAGCGTTTCGTGGTCGCCCCTTTCGATTATTCTTCCGTGCTCGAGCACCATAATAGCATTGGAGTTCCTTACGGTCGAAAGGCGGTGGGCGATTACGAATACCGTCCTGCCCTCCATAAGTCTGTCCATACCGTGCTCAATATGTGCCTCCGTCCTCGTATCGACCGAGGAGGTCGCCTCGTCAAGTATCATAACGGGCGGGTCGGCAACCGCGGCTCTTGCGATTGCGAGTAGCTGGCGCTGTCCCTGTGAGAGATTTGCGCCGTCGCCTGTGATTTCGGTATTATACTGCTCGGGCAGATGACGGATAAACGAGTGCGCTGAGGCGAGCTTAGCCGCGGCAATACATTCCTCGTCGGTAGCGTCGAGCCTGCCGTAGCGAATATTATCCATTATCGTACCCGTGAAGAGATGGGTATCCTGGAGCACCATTGCAAGCGAGCGCCTTAAATCCGCCTTTTTAATGCGCTTAATGTCAATTCCGTCGTAGGTTATCGCGCCGTCCTGAATATCGTAAAAGCGGTTAATAAGATTGGTGATAGTCGTCTTGCCCGCGCCGGTTGAGCCTACGAAGGCAATCTTCTGCGACGGCTTCGCGTACAGGCTGATTTCGTGCAGAACGGGCTTGCCCTCAACGTATTCAAAGCTTACCTCATCGAAAACAACCTTGCCCTCGACGGGTATTCTCTCCTCTCCGTCAACCCAGTACCAGCGCTTGCCGTTATCACTCTTAACCTCCTCAAGAGTAACCGTACCCTCGTCAACCTCGCTGTCCATATTCATAATCTCGAATACGCGCTCAGCGCCTGCGAGAGCCGAGAAAATGTTATTCATCTGGTTCATTATCTGGCTTATAGGACGTGTAAACTGACGTGAATAGCTAAGGAAGGTAAAGAAGGTACCTATATCAAGCGAGGACGCAAGCACGAGGAACGCGCCCGCAAAGGTAATCGTAGCAAACGAGGCGTTATTAATGCCCGTGGATACGGGACCCATAATGCCCGAATAGAAGTTCGCGCTCGTGGCGGTTTCCCTGTATTTTTCATTGAGCGTATCAAAGGCATCGTTAGCCTCCTGCTCGTGATTAAAGACCTTAACGACCCTCATGCCCTCGATGGTTTCCTCGATATTGCCGTTCATCTTGCCGAGCGCCGCCTGCTGCGCCTTATAATACTTCTTTGTATGCTTTGCGATATTCATTGAATTAATGACCATGATCACAAGGAATACGAGCGCAACGAGGAATAACTGCCACTTAAGGACAAGCATCATAACTATCGTCGAAACGAACTGGAATACTGAGGAGATGAGCTGAACGATTGTCTGCTCAAGCATCATCTGGATATTATCGACGTCGTTGGTAAAGCGGCTCATAATCTCGCCGTGGGTTTCGCCGTCAAAATACCTCAGCGGAAGAGTCTGAAGGTGGTCAAATAAATCCTTACGGATAATATTAGTCGTCTTATAGGCAATCTTCACCATAATCTTCGCCTGAACGAAGGAAAAAACGGAAGCGCCAATATAAAACGCGGAAACTATTATTAAATTTTTAGTCAGCAGCCTTACGCCCTCGGTGGCGAAGGTATTTGCCTTAATCGTATCGGCAACGCCGTTGAGTATCGGCTTTAACCAGTACGCCGCAGCGGTTTCGCACACGGTGTTGAGCACAAGCGTAAACAGCACAATAATAAGCAGGTACTTGCTTTTGCCGATATACTCGATTATTCCCAGCAGGGTTTTCTTTGCATTCTTGGGCTTAACTACGCCCGGGTTTCTTCCTCCTCCCGGCGGCATTATTCAAGCACCCCCTTCTGCTGAGTTTTATAAATCTCGGAGTAAATCTCGCTCTTTTCCATAAGCTCGTCGTGCGTGCCTACGGACTCGAGCCTGCCCTCGTCAAGCACAAGGATTTTATCCGCGTCCTTAACCGAGGAGATACGCTGAGCGATGATGAATACGGTGGTATCCTTAAGCTCGTTATAAAAGCTCTCTCTTATCTTAGCCTCTGTTGCGGTATCGACCGCGGAGGTTGAGTCGTCAAGAATAAGTATTTTAGGCTGTTTAATCATAGCCCTCGCGATACAGAGCCTCTGCTTCTGACCGCCCGAAAGGTTAACGCCGCCCTGCGACAAATCGGTATCGTAGCCGCTGGGCTGTTCGCCGATAAAGCCGTCAGCCTGCGCGGACTTGCACGCGGCTATAATCTCCTCATCGGTCGCGTCCTTTTTGCCCCAGCGGATATTGTCCTTTATCGTACCCGAGAAGAGCACGTTTTTCTGGAGCACCACGCCTATTAAATCCCTGAGCGCCGTAAGGTCATAGTCGCGGACGTCAACGCCGTCGATTTTTACGCTGCCACCCGTTACGTCGTAAAGCCTCGGAATGAGATTAACGAGGCTTGACTTACCGCTGCCCGTGGAGCCGATTATGCCAACAATATCGCCAGCGTTCGCCCTAAAGCTTATATCCTGGAGCACGTTATCGCCCTCGTGATAGCCGAAGGATACTCCGTCGAATTCAACGGCGCCCTGCGGATTTTCGGGGATGAAGGGGCTTTCGGGGTTAACTATATCAATCTCGGTATCAAGCACCTCTACGACACGGTCGCCGCACGCCTTTGCCCTCGTGAGCTGAAGCAGGAACATAGACACCATAACGATATTCATAAGCACCTGAATTATGTACGAGGCAAGCACGGAAATCTGACCTACGTCCATTAAGCCCTTAGCCGCGTCGTTCGCGCCCTTTGCGTAAATGAACACGATTACTACGTTGAGCATAAGCATAAGGATAGGCATTACGGTTACGATTAAGCCCGCCGCCCTTGCGCCCTGCGCAGCAAGGTCGTCGGACGCGTTGTGGAACTTATCCTTTTCCCTGTCCTCGCGGACGAAAGCCTTTACGACTCTTATACCGATAAGGTTTTCCTGTACTACCTGGTTTACCTTATCAATCTTCTTCTGCATTTTCTGGAAGAGCGGGAAGCCGTATTTGAGCAGCAGCGCAACTATTACCGCAATAATCGGCAGCAGCGCCACAAGAATCATAGAAAGCTTCCAGTTAATACGGAATGCAAAAAACGCCGAAACGACAAGAAGCGCAGGCGCGCGGATAAGCATACGAAGCGTCATAATAAGCGTGTTTTGCAGCATCGTTACGTCGTTGGTCAGCCTTGTGGTGAGCGACGAGGTTGAAAACGTATCGATATTCTTAAAGGAAAAAGCACTGATTTTTGCATACATCGCTTTCCTTAAACGGTAGGAAAAGCGCTGGCTTGCAATGCTCGAAGTTTTCATCGTCATAAGCCCGCCGCAGAGTCCGATAACGGCAAGCAAAAACATAAACACGCCCGTTTTGACAACGTAAGACTTTACATCACCGCCGTTTGCAGCGGCAGCTTCAACACGGTTATATATCAAATTTGAAATTGACGGAAGCGCAAGCTCGCACACAGCTTCGATAATCATACCCGAGGCGCTGAGCAGGCACATCCACCAAAGTCCGTGCATATATTTTGACAGTTTTTTTAGCATATGGTTTCTCCGAAATCAACAAATTAGTGTGAGTATTATATCATATCCGATTAACATTATCAAGAATTTGTATTGATATAAATTATATATTATGCTAAAATAACTTGACTGATAAAGGGTGAAATCAATGAACTATAATTTATGCGACATTAAAACGATAGAGAGTCTACTGAAAAAGCACGGCTTTACCTTTTCAAAGGCGCTCGGTCAGAACTTTTTAATTGACGAAAAGGTGTGTCCGAAAATGGCGGAGCTGCTCTGCGCAAACTCAAAGACGGGTGTGCTTGAAATCGGCGCGGGTATCGGAGTGCTTACAAAGGAGCTTTGCAAAAGGGCGGGCAAGGTCTGCGCCGTTGAGCTTGACAGGAGGCTTTATCCCGTACTTTCCGAAACGCTCGGCGACTATGATAACTTTGAGCTTGTTGAGGGCGATATTATGAAGCTCGACCTTAAGGCTCTGCTTGAGGAAAAATTCAGCTCCTGCAACAGCGTTAAGGTATGTGCTAACCTGCCGTACTACATCACCTCGCCAGTAATTATGCTCCTGCTTGAGAGCAGGCTGCCGATAAGCGAAATTGAGGTAATGGTGCAAAAGGAGGCGGCGGACAGGCTCTGCGCAGAAATCGGCACGCGCGAGGCGGGCGCGGTAAGCGTTGCGGTAAACTACTTCGGAAAAGCCGAAAAGCTTTTCGAGGTAGGGCGCGAAAGCTTTATGCCCTCGCCGAAGGTTGACAGCGCGGTTATAAAAATCACGCTTTATAGCGAGCCGAGGTATAGCGTTGACGACGAAAAAAGGTTTTTTACCTTTATACGCGCAGCGTTTGCTCAACGGCGCAAAACCCTCGTGAATTCGCTCTCCTCAAGCCTCGGTATACCCAAAGGAAAAATCACCGAGGCGCTCAAAAACGAAGGGCTAAGCGCAAGCGTAAGGGCGGAAAATATAACTATGGAGGAATTCGTAAGGCTTTACGGATTACTGTATTAATATGGCTAAGAGGGACAGCACTTTAATCTTCAGCGAATACAGCATACCCAAGGCGGTTTCAGCCCTTGCGCTCCCGTCAATGCTCGGTATGCTCATTAATATTGTATATAATCTTGCGGACACGTTTTTTGTAGGACAGACGGGCAACGCAAATCAGGTTTCGGCGGTTTCGGTCGCTATGCCGCTCTTTCTCTTTTTCCTCGCGCTCGGCAACCTTTTCGGAGTCGGCGGCTGTGCGTTCATCAGCCGCTCTCTCGGTGAGGGAAAAAGGGACAAAATCAAGACGATTTCATCCTTTTGTATCTACACGGGAATAGGCGTAAGCCTTGCGCTTGCGGTGATTTTTATTATCTTTAGAAAGCCGATGCTCTACCTCGCGGGAGCGAGCGACAACAGCATAAGCTACGCGGTTGACTACCTGTTCTGGATAGCTTGCGGCGCACCGTTCATAGTGCTCTCGATAATGACGGGCAACCTGATACGCGGCGAGGGCGCGGCAAGGCAGTCGATGACAGGTATGGTAATCGGTCAAATTACAAATATAATCCTCGACCCGATATTCATACTTTCGTCGGGGAGCAGGCTCTTTTCCTTCCACCTCCCGTTCGGGCTCGGGCTCGGCGTTGCGGGAGCGGCGATAGCGACGGTAATAGGCAATATCGTTTCGGTTATTTACTTCCTTATCTACTTTTTAAGAGGTAAATCAATCCTCTCGATTACGCCTGCGCGGTATTCGGCAAGGGGCGGAATAGTTAAGGGCGTTATCGGGGTAGGCGCTCCCGCGGCGCTTACGAACCTTTTAATGAGCTTTTCAAATATTGTAATTAATATGTTCCTGTCAAACTACGGCGACAACGCGGTTGCGGCAATGGGCGTTGCGATGAAGGCAAATATGCTTATAACAATGCTCCAGCTCGGACTCGCGCAGGGCATACAGCCGCTGGTCGGCTACTGCTACGGCGCAAGGAACTTTGACAGAATGAAGCGCACTATACGCTTTTCCACGGTGTGTAACCTGATAATAGGCTTCGTTACCGCGGCGTTCTATTTCTTTGCAAGGCGGCAGGTTATCGGAGTATTTATTGAAAACGAGGAGGTTATCGGCTACGGAGTAAAAATGCTCACTGCGCTTATGAGCTCCGGCGCGGTGCTCGGTATAATGTTCATAATCAACTTTTCGTTTCAGGGCATGGGCAAGGGCGTTCAGTCGCTTCTGCTCGCAGTAGGTCGTCAAGGCTTCATCTACCTCCCCATGCTGTTTATTATGGACAGGCTCGTAGGGCTTGAGGGCATAATCTGGGCTCAGCCGATTGCGGACTTTATATGCATAATCGCGGCAGTCATTATGTACCGCGCGGTAATGAAGCGTGAAGAAAGACTGAAAAAACAGTAAAAATTTGTTCAGGGCAGTCGACGGCTGCCCTTTTTTATTATGGTGATTGTTAAATTTTTAACACTTTTGACAAGTTGTAAATTATGAACAAAATGAGCCGATATACTACAGGAATAACACGGGTATTTGTGCACCACAAGGGGTAGTATATAATTGTGAATAGAGTGTAAATCTCGTGCGGGGTGAAGCACAACATATTGAAAAATATTGCAAAATATGGTATAATAAGGTCAACATATGGAAAGGAAATGTTAACTCGTTCACAATATAATATGTATAATATTTTATTATGAATCATATTATAATGAGCCTTCCGTGTGAATAATAAAGAAAGGAGAAGAGGGTATGAAAGAAGTCAATATGTATATTGTTTGGGCGGTTGCGATTTTAGCCTTCGGAGTATTCGAGGGACTGACTGCTCAGCTGGTATCGATTTGGTTTGTAGTAGGCTCAATAGGCGCGCTGATTGCGACGGCGCTGCACGCTCCGCTGTGGGTACAGCTCGTAGTATTCTTCGCGGTGTCGCTGCTCGTTCTTGTAATCACAAGACCGATTGTCAAAAAGCGTCTGCAAAAAGAGCTCCAAAAGACCAATGCCGACCGCTGTATTGGGCAGGACGCAGTAGTCATAGAGGAAATAAACAACCTGCTTCCGACAGGGCAGGTCAAGGCGGACGGCAAGGTTTGGACTGCCCGCTCCTCCGACAAGAGCATAATACCCGAGGGAAGCATTGTAACGGTTGATAAAATCGACGGCGTTAAATTGTTAGTAACACTTAAATAGGTTTAAGGTTTAAGATTTAAGGTTTAAGATTATTTTTATTAAGGAGAAAGATTATGAATCCGTTTATCATTGTAGCAATTATTATTTTCTTTATTCTCGCAGCGCTCGTGCTGACGAACATTAGAATAGTACCGCAGTCAAAGGCTTTCGTGCTTGAAAGACTCGGTGCGTATTATCAGACCTGGGACACAGGACTTCATGTAAAAATCCCGTTCATCGACAGGATAGCAAAGACCGTATCCTTAAAGGAGCAGGTTGTTGACTTCAAGCCGCAGCCCGTTATCACGAAGGATAACGTAACGATGCAGATTGACACGGTTGTATTCTTCCAGATTACAGACCCGAAGCTTTACTGCTACGGCGTTGAGAGCCCGATTTCCGCTATTGAAAATCTTTCGGCTACCACGCTTCGTAACATCATCGGTGAATTAGAGCTTGACTCCACCCTCACCTCGCGTGACACAATTAACGCTAAAATCAGGGTTATCCTTGACGAAGCAACCGACCCTTGGGGCATCAAGGTAAACCGTGTTGAGCTTAAGAACATTATCCCTCCGAGAGAGATTCAGGACGCTATGGAGAAGCAGATGAAGGCTGAGCGTGAAAGACGTGAGGCAATCCTCCGTGCAGAGGGTGAAAAGCAGTCAAGAATCCTCGTTGCAGAGGGTCATAAGGAAAGTAAAATCCTTGAGGCTGAGGCTGAAAAGCAGAGCGCAATCCTCCGCGCAGAAGCAGTTAAAGAGGCTAAAATCCGCGAATCCGAGGGTGAGGCGCTCGCTATCAGAACCGTTCAGGAGGCTCAGGCTGACGCAATTAAGCTCCTCAACGACGCTAACGCAAACGACGCAGTTCTTAAAATCAAGGCTATGGAAGCCTTCGCAAAGGCTGCAAACGGTCAGGCTACAAAGATTATTATCCCCTCCGAGATTCAGAGCGTAGCAGGCCTTGCAGAAGGAATTGTGGAATCCATCAAAAAGTAAAGGAGTAAACTATGGCTGACAAGAAATTAACGCGCGACACTACTAACGCAAAGCTTGCGGGCGTATGCGCGGGTATTGCAAAGTACCTCGACATCGACGTAACGATTATCAGAATCCTCTGGGTTTTCATTACCCTTGCAGGCGGCTCGGGACTGATTGCATACATCGTATGCGCGCTGGTAATGCCCGACGGACCGGACTACACTGACTTCACACACGTAGACAGTAATTAACAAAAAGCGTATTAGTTATGGACAATGTTTTATATGAATATCAGTTTCAGATTTTAGATTATCTACCGTATTTTATTCCTCTTGCCATAGGAATTGTTGCATTATTTGTCCGAAAGCCAAGAGGTGCAAAAACCGGTATAAGAATAATGTACCTTGTTTTCCGCGTTGTAGGAATAGCGGCGATAATAATCGGCATTATTGTTTTATCAAACGCTTTTCACGTACACCACGATATGAAAAATGCTCTTGAAAACGATACCGCTCTTGTAGTACAGGGCGAAATAGAAAACTATCGTTTTGAAGAGGTCGGCAACGGATATTATACAGAAAGCTTTGAGGTCAACGGTATAAAGTTTTCAAATGATTTTTATGATTTGCCTGACGAATATGTTGAGGAAAATTCTACCAACGGCTATTTTTCGGGCAACGGTCAAAAGGTCTTAATCAAATATATCCATTATGACAGCGATAATCCCGATGAAGAGGATACAAACAATATTGTATATGCAGTACAGTTGGAGTAATACAAGTGCGGTCAATGCCCGCGCTCAATTCATAATTCACAATTCATAATTCATAATTAAAAAATCCTGACGGAAGTTCCGTCAGGATTTTTGTTTACTTACTTGTCCCTTCTCGGTCTGCGGGGACGGGAGCCGCCGCTCTTGCGGGGCTTTTCGTCGATATCGTTTTCGGGCTTCATACCCTCGAGCTCGATAAGCGCGTCGCGTCGGGACAGGTCAATCTTGCCCTCGTCGGTAATACCGATGCACTTAACGATTACGGAGTCGCCTACGTTTACAACGTCCTCAACCTTTGCCGTTCTCTTAACGTCAAGGCGGGAGATATGAACGAGTCCTTCCTTGCCCGGTGCGATTTCAACGAATGCGCCGAAGTTCATAAGACGGGTTACAACGCCGTTGTAGAAAGCGCCGATTTCGGGGTCGGAAGCGATAAGGCGTACAAGCTCGATAGCAGCGTCGCACTTGTCTGCGTCCTGACCTGATACGAATACGTTACCGTCCTCTTCAATCTCAATCTTAACGTCATAGTCAGCCTGAATCTGCTGAATAATCTTGCCGCCCTTGCCGATAACGTCGCCGATTTTATCGGGATTGATAGCGGTCGTCTTCATCTTAGGAGCGTACTTGGAGAGTTCTGCCCTCGGCTCGCTGATAACGGGAAGCATTACCTCGTCAAGAATGTAATTCCTTGCCTTATGAGTCTTAGCAAACGCTTCCTTAATAATTTCGGGAGTTAAGCCGTGAACCTTGAGGTCCATCTGGATTGCGGTAATGCCCTTCTTAGTACCCGCAACCTTGAAGTCCATATCGCCGTAGAAATCCTCTAAGCCCTGGATATCAACCATCGTCATAAAGTCGCCGTAAACGCCCTCATCGCCCGTGATAAGACCGCAGGAGATACCCGCAACGGGTGCCTTAATCGGAACGCCCGCAGCCATAAGAGCAAGCGTTGAGCCGCAGATTGAGCCCTGCGAGGTTGAGCCGTTGGAGGAGAGAACCTCGGATACGACGCGGATAGTATACGGAAATTCCTCAACGGGAGGAATTACGGGAAGGAGCGCCTTTTCAGCAAGCGCGCCGTGACCGATTTCACGTCTGCCAGGTCCCCTTGAGGGCTTCGTTTCGCCTACTGAATACGACGGGAAGTTGTAGTGGTGGATATATCTCTTTTCGGTCTGCTCGTCAAGTCCGTCAAGCGCCTGTGCGTCGCGGATACCGCCGAGGGTAGCGATAGAAAGCACCTGGGTCTGACCTCTTGTAAACATACCCGAGCCGTGAACGCGGGCGAGAAGGTCAATCTCTGCGTTAAGAGGACGGATTTCGTCAATTCCTCTGCCGTCAACTCTCTTATGCTCGTCCTTGAGCCATGCGCGTACGACGTGCTTCTGAACGAGGTACATAATCTCGTCAAGCTTTGCGGTATTATCCTCAAAGCGTTCGTCAAACTTCTCGTGTACTGCCTCGTAAATCGGGAGGAGTCTTTCGTCGCGCACATTCTTGTCGTCGGTGTCGAGAGCCTTCTTGACATCCTCAATACAGAACGCTTCAATTTCAGCCATAATCTCGGGGTCTGGGTCGCTTGATTCATACTCAAACTTAGGCTTGCCCACCTCGTCAACTATGCCCTGGATGAATTTAACGATTTTCTTATTCTCTTCGTGTCCTGCCATAATAGCGTTGAACATCATATCGTCGTCAATCTCGTTAGCGCCCGCTTCAATCATAGCTACTAAGTCGGCAGTTGAAGCAACGGTGAGAACGAGGTCGCTCTTTGCCCTCTGCTCAAGGGTGGGATTAATGACGATTTTCCCGTCAACGATACCTACGTTAACGCCTGAAATCGGACCGTCCCACGGAATATCGGAAATTGCGATAGCGGCGGATACGCCTATCATCGCAGTAATTTCGGGCGAGCAGTCGGGGTCAACGGACATAACGGTTGCAACTACCGAGCAATCGTTCCTTAAATCCTTCGGGAAAAGCGGACGGATAGGACGGTCGATACAGCGGGAAGCGAGTATCGCCTTTTCGCTCGGTCTGCTCTCTCTTCTCTGGAAGGAGCCCGGGATTTTGCCTACTGAATATAATTTTTCCTCAAAGTCTACGCTGAGCGGGAAGAAATCAACGCTCTCCCTGGGCTTCGCGGAAGCGGTAACGTTACAAAGCACCTCGGTTTCGCCGTAGCGAGCCATAATTGAAGCGTTTGCAAGCCCCGCCATCTTGCCGGTTTCAAGCGTAAGCTTTCTGCCTGCAAGCTCGGTTTCCCAAACCTTAAAATTCTTGAAAAACATAGTTTTACCTCTCTTTCATTTTATATCAAAGAAGGGTAAATTGTAATAAATTGAGAGCACTAATACAATTAACAATTAACAATTAACAATTGAGGGCGGGACACCCGCACCCGATTCGTAGGGGCGAGCATTGCTCGCCAGATAAATTAACAATTGGCGATTGAAAATTGAGGGTGCTGCGCACAGCGTTTTAATGCCTCCAATTTATCACAATTACATCCCCTTCTTTATTGACAAAACAGTAAACAAGGCAGACAGAGTATGCTATACTCCGCCTGCCGATTGCTTGATTAATCCTCTGCGCTTTCAGCAGCCTCTGCTGTGTTACGCTCGATTGTGTTACGGATACCGAGCTTAGCGATAAGCTGACGATACTCGTTAACGTCCTTTGAGTAGATGTAGTTAAGAAGATTTCTTCTGTGACCTACCATCTTAAGAAGACCGCGGCGAGAATGATGGTCCTTCTTATGAACCTTAAGGTGCTCGGTGAGCTCCTGAATTCTCTTGGTTAAAACGGCAACCTGTACCTGCGCGGAGCCTGTATCGCCCTCGTGAACGGCATACTCCTTGATGATTGCCTGCTTTTCAGCCTGTGTCATAGCATTTCCACCTTTCATAATATTTGCCTTTGCGAAGAACACAGAAGCAGGATGGTGAACCCTGAATCCGAGTAATTCGTTTACAGCGTTTCGTATTATAGCATAATAATTTTTATTTGTAAAGAAAAATTTTTATTCGTATCTCAGCGCGTCAATCGGGTTGAGCTTTGCCGCCTTGTTCGCAGGCGCATATCCGAAGATTAATCCGATAAGAAGCGAGAAGCCCGCCGCAATTAGAATTGAGGCAATATTCGGCATAGAGGAATAGCCGAGTAGCTTGCTGAGCCCCATACCGAGCGATATGCCTATGACAATTCCTATAATACCTCCGACAAGACATATAACCATTGCTTCCGTCACGAACTGAAGGCGGATTGAAGCGTTAGTTGCTCCGAGCGCCTTACGCGTACCGATTTCCTTAGTCCTTTCGGTAATCGACACGAGCATAATATTCATTACGCCGATACCGCCGACGAGAAGGCTGATTGCCGCAATCGCCGCTATTGCGTAAGAAATAGTGTCGATAACATCGGTAAGGGTCGAAATCACTGATTCAAGCGAGGTGGTCTCCACCGTCCAGGAGTCGTTATTCTTATAAAACGAGGAGAAAAAGTCGTTAGTGGTTTCAAGGAAGGTAAGAGTATCGGTAGAGCTGCTTGCCTTAACGGTTATCGACTGATATCCGTCGCCGCTTCCCGAAATTGCCCTTGCACATTCAAGCGGTATATAAAGCGTCGTGGTTTCGCTCGTTTTGCTGTCCTCATTGGAGGAGGCTGTCTCGCTCTCGTACTCATATACGCCCGTGATATAAAACGTATACGGTACATTATTAAGGGTTATCTTAAAGCTTTCGCCTACGGCAGAGGCAGGATTAAGCCCCAGCGTGTTTTCAACGAAGGTATCCGCGCAAACGGCAAGCTTCCTTTCGCCGTCAGTATTTTTAATAAACCGTCCGTAAAGGAGCGTTATATCCTCCGCCTTGTCATAATCCTCCTCAACGCCCGTCACATTAAGCGAGGTATCGCTGTCATACGTTGCCGTACCGGCTGAGCAGGTTTTTTCCACAAACTTAACCTCCTCGGAAAAGGTATTAATATATTCCTCTATCATTGAATCAGTGATTAAATCCTTTTCGGAGGGTTGCTCGGGACCGAACATTCTTATTTTCACGTTATCGTCCGTGTCCTCGTCGTCGCTGCTTTTTTGGGTTAAGGATACGTTAATTGACGAAGCGCCGAGCGCGGTCATGCTGTCACTGACATAGCCCGTAAGCGAGGAGCCGACCGTGCTGATTGCAATAACTGAGCCTATGCCTATAATAATTCCGAGCATTGTAAGAAAAGAACGGAGCTTATTAATCTTAAGCGATTCAAGCGCGAGCGAAATATTTTCAAGAAATGCCATCGGTATTCCTCCTCTCGCCCGTAATCCTGCCGTCTTTAAGAGTAAGTACCCTTTGGCACATATCGGCAAGCTCCTTATTATGCGTAATCAGTACTATGGTCTTTGCGCTTTCAGTATTAAGCTTTTTAAAGATTTCCATTACCTTAAGCGAGGTATCGGAATCGAGCGCGCCGGTGGGCTCGTCGGCGAGAATTATCGAAGGATTGTTAGCCATAGCCCTTGCAATAGCAACCCTCTGCTTCTGTCCGCCCGAGAGCTCGTTCGGCATATGCTTTGCGCGGTCGGTCATATTGACCTCGGCAAGCAGCCTTTGCGCTCTTTCGCGGCGTTCGCGTTTTTGTACTCCCGCATAGAGCATGGGAAGCTCCACGTTCTTTAGCGCTGACTGACGCCCTATGAGGTTAAAGGTCTGAAACACGAAGCCCACCTTTTCATTCCTTATTGACGAGAGCGTGTTCTCATCGGCAGAGTTAATATTAATCCCGTCAAGGACGTAATCGCCCTCGGTGCTTTTATCAAGCGCGCCTATAATATTCATGAGCGTTGACTTGCCGCTTCCCGACTCGCCCACGATAGCTACAAATTCGCCCTCGTATATAGTTAAATCTATTCCGTGTAAAACCTCAAGCTCGTTAGGTTCGCCGATAAAATAGCTTTTTCTGATACCCTTGAGCTCAATAATCGGCTTATCCATTATTTCCACCCGGCATTCCGCCCGACGGAGGTGAGCCCATACCGTCGCCGCTGGAGCTGTTATTTCTCATGCCCCTGTCGGGCATCTGTCCGCCGCCGTCGGGCATACCTCCGCGGTTTCCGCCGCCGAACAGGCTTGAGAATAAACCGCCCGAGCTATCTGTATCTTTGCTGCTCTGACTTACGGTTTCAATACCCTCGGTTAAGTCCGCGCTTGAGCGTATAACGTCGCCCTCGCTAAGCTGAGCGGAGCTGATTTCAATATAATAATCGTTGCTCTCGCCCGTGGTTACAGTAATCTGTTCAAACTGCATATCAGTACCCTCTCCGCTTGTTTTACGGTAAACGTACTTAGTATCACCATTTGTGCCAACCGCGTCAATAGGCACCTGATAAACGTCCTCCTCACTGCTTACTATAATATCAACCGAGGCATTCATACCTATATGAAGCGCGGAGGTTTCGCTGTCCACGGTTACGGTTGCCCCGAAGGAGCCGTTGTTAGACACGGGATCAATCTGAGTCAGAGTACCGCTCAAAACCTCATCAGACGCGTCGCTTGTGATATGGCAGGCCAAACCGATTTCAACATTATTAATATCCGCTTCCTCAATAGTAATATCCACCTGAAGCGAGGATAAATCCTGAATAGTCGCCGCGGTATCCATACAAACCGAGCCAACAGTAGCGTTAAGCGCGGTTACCGTTCCGTCCTGCTCCGCCTTAAGCGAACAGTCCTCAAGCTGTGACTCAAGCTCCTCGAGAGTGTCGCTTGAGCTTGCGTTTGAAAGCTCCTCCTTAGCTGAGGAAAGCTGGCTTTCCGCCTGAGAAAGCTCGTTTTCGTACTGTGAATAGGTCTGCTTTGCCTCATTATAGGCGCTCTTTGCCTCTGTATACGCGCTTTCAAGAGAGGCGTAATTCGAGCTATTCTTGGCGTTTCTCAGCGCCTCAGCCTTTTGCGAAAGCTTATAGAGGGTATTGCTCCCGCTCGGCACGCTCAGAGTTGCGCCCGTAAGAGTATTAACGGTAGACACAACCTCATTGCATAAATCTGCAGCGGTTTTAGTCACGCTCACACTATCCGAAGAGGACGCGGAGCTACTCATACCGCCGCTCATATTATCCGACGACGAGGCTGATGAAGAATCGGAGATATTATAGCTCCCGACGGAGCACCCGCCGCTGTAATTCTGAATAGCCTTAAGGTATTCCCTTGCAACCGACTGAAGCTTTGAGGAGGATGCCGTGCCTTTTTTATAACCGCTTACAGCAGAGTTATATTTATTCATATAGGAAACGTATTTAGCGCCCGCGTTGTTGTAGTTTTCAAGCGCGGTTTCATATGCGCTCTGATATGATGAAATACTGCTCTTTGCCTTTTCATACGGCGTTTTAGCGGAGTTATATGCGCTCTTTGCGCTCGAAAGAGTGCTCTTGTACGAATCCAGCTTTGACTTTGCGGAGTCGTAGCTCGACTTGGCGTTATCGTACGACTTCTGAGCGTTCTCTTTCGCCTTTTCGATATTTTCCTTTTCCTTTTCGATTTTCGACTCAAGCTCACTCGTGTTGAGGGTTAAGATAACGTCGCCCTCTTTAACCGTATCGCCTACCTCAACGTTAATCTCCTTAACGGTATAGTTAAGCTGTGAGGTTACGTTAGAAGCCTTAGCGCTTGAAACGGTACCCGTTGCGGATACGGTATCCTCAAGCGTACCCTTTGCGAGCACGGTAGTTCTCACAAAGGAATACGAAGCGCCGCTGCTCTTTGTGCGGTTTACCGCAAAAAGAGTGCCTGCTGTAATGGCGATAACAAGTATACAGCATATCAGCACCGTTAGTATTTTATGTTTTTTAACAAAGCCCTTAAGCCTTCCCTTTTTCTTCATAGTATTTTTCCTTTCCACAATATGATATCTTAATTGTAAAGGGCAAAATTAAATGAAGATTAAAAAAATTTTTGTTGACAAATCTTTTTTATATGTTATAATTTATAAGCCGCATATTATGGGCTCACAAGAGATACGGCGTATCCGCCCATCGTAGCGAGACTTATGAAAGGTAAATATAGTATGTACGCAGTTATTGTTACAGGCGGTAAGCAGTACAAGGTTGCCGAGGGCGACGTTCTCTATGTTGAGAAGCTCGGCGCTGAAGCTGACGAAGAGGTTACCTTCGATAACGTTCTTGCAGTAAGCACGGACGCAGGCTTCAAGGCCGGCAAGGATTGTGCAGAGGCTTCCGTTAAGGCTAAGGTTCTCAAGAACGGCAAGGGCAAGAAGATTACTGTTTTCACCTACAAGCCCAAGAAGAACGAAAAGCGCAAGATGGGTCACCGTCAGCCTTACACAAAGGTTGAGATTACCGCAATCAACGCATAATGATCAGAGTTAAATTTTACAAAAACGGCGATTTACTGACAGGCTTTGAATGCAAGGGACATTCGGGCACAGCCCAGAGCGGAAGCGACGTTGTCTGCGCCTTCGTTTCAAGCGCCTGTTATATGGCGGCTAACACCGTAACGGAGATTATTAAACTGGACGCAGACGCGGCGGACACCGACGGTTATATGCGCCTTAATATCAAGGATTCGCCGAAGAAGGCACAGGATATTTTAAACGGTATGAGGCTTCACCTCACCGAGCTTGAAAAGCAATATCCCGATAATATTAGAGTAATAACGGAGGAATAACCATGCTTAAATTAAATGTTCAGCTTTTTGCTCATAAAAAAGGTATGGGTTCTACCAAGAACGGACGTGATTCAGAATCCAAGCGTCTCGGCGCTAAGAGAGCTGACGGTCAGTTCGTACTTGCAGGAAACATTCTTTACCGTCAGAGAGGAACACACATTCACCCGGGCAACAACGTTGGCATCGGCTCTGACGACACCCTCTTTGCTCTTATCGACGGAACAGTTAAGTTCGAAAGATACGGCAAGGACAGGAAAAAGGTTTCCGTATACCCTGTTGAGCAGTAAGAATAAAGCAGTAAACGCTATCTCGGTGAGATAGCGTTTTTTGTTGCCTGTTAAGAGATAATGTGGTAAAATTGATATATCAATATCAGGCGGTGAAATATGACGCACAACATGAAACTCAACGAAATACCGTTCGGAAAAATAAAGAACGGCTCAAAAACCATTGAGCTTCGTCTTTATGACGATAAGCGACGCAAAATCAAAGTCGGCGACAGCATTTGCTTTAAATCTGAAACTAAAAAGCTGAATGCAACGGTTAAAGCGCTTCATATATTCCGAAGCTTTGACGAGCTGTATACAGCATTACCTCTTGAAAAATGCGGATATTCTGCGGATGAAGTTGCAAATGCTTCGCCTGACGATATGCTTGAATACTACACAGAGGAACAAATTAAAAAATACGGCGTAATCGGAATTGAAATTGAGGTAACGAAATGAACGGTAAACTGAGAAATATGGCGACAATATATATTCGCAAAGACAACAAAATGCTTATGCTTTATCGAATCGGATCAAAAGTAGTTGACGAGTGCTTTTGCGGCGTTGGCGGACATTTTAAAGAGAAAGAAGTGAACGACGCAAGAGCGGCTGTTATTCGTGAAATGAAAGAAGAAATACGATTAACCGAAAAGGATTTGGATAATTTTTCCCTGCGCTATGTTGGACTTCGCAATGTAAAAGAAGAGCTCAGAATTAACTATTATTTCTTTGCAGATTTAAAGGAATCGGCAAAGCTTACTATGAAATGCAACGAAGGTATTTTGCAATGGATTCCGTTTGATAAGCTTATGGAAAAAGAAATGCCCGTTACAGCAAAGTATTGTGTAGAGCATTATCTTTCAGAGGGTATGAACAATGATAATCTATATGTAATAACGGTTAACGGAGATACTACAAGCGTTATTACATTGGGCGAAACGTAAGGAGCAACTATGCTCGGTAAAAAGGTTAAAGTAACGGTTGACAGACCGCTCGGCACATATCATCCACAGCATAAGGATTTATATTATCCTATTAACTACGGATACGTTGAGGGAATAATTGCGCCTGACGGCGAGGAGCAGGACGCGTATATTCTCGGCGTTGACAAACCTGTTACAGAATTTGAGGGCGTTGTAATCGCCGTTATTCATCGGAAGAATGATGTTGAAGAAAAGTGGGTTGTCGCGCCCGAAGGCAGTAGCTATACAAAGGAAGAAATTGAAACCGCTGTACGTTTTCAGGAACAGTATTTTGATACCGAAATCATTATAAAATAAACTTTTAGAAAAAAGAAGCCGTCCCTTCAGAGAAGGTGCCATAACGAAGGTTTTGAAAGTAAGTAGAAACAATCGTTATGGCATTTTGCATTTTACAACAATTATTAAAAACATTAATATTGGAGGAAAATGCAATGAAAAAGCATATTACTGATGAGAAAAACGGACTGGATTATACACTGGTAAACGGTGTTTATTTGCCTAATTTGGTTTCATACGAAACGAATTATGAAATCGGTATTTGGGGTATGAGGTATTATGATTACATCAAAGAACACCGACCTGCCTTCTGTACTTCATTGAGAGTGCAATGCAAATTGAACGCACATTTACACGAGGTTGATGTCAGAGCAATCGAGATGTTCGACCGCCTTGTGAAGCAATTCAAAGAGCAGCAAGGTATTACCGAACAACTCAAAGCAGATGATATGATGGCTTGGGTGCAGGCAATGAATGGCATTACCAATCAGGCAAGAGAGATTGTCCATAACGAAATCATTTATACGAGGTGACGATATGGACATTCTTGAAGAGCTTTGGTACGGTAATATTACGCCGACAGAATACAGCCGCATTGAAAATAATTCCAATTACAAGGAAGCACTGAGATTAGTAAATCAGAATCAGGAACGATTGAGAAAAACGCTGAATGATGAACAAAATGAGTTGCTTGAAAAACTGCTTACGGCAAACGAAGAATTTGCAAATCTTATTGAGCTTGACTGCTTCAAGGTTGGTTTCAAACTTGGCGTAAGATTAACAATAGAAGCGTATAATTAAGACGAGGCAGGGATGAAAATCCCTGCCTTAACTCATTAAACCACTTATCCGTCTTGACCAGTAAAAAATGCATTTTATCAAATAACGATACTTAAAATGATGAAGGATAAGTAAAAAGTAATCTGTTAAAACAACTTGCATTTTTCTCTGCTCTTGAGCAGCGAAAAATCCGCAAAAATGGGCTGATTTAGTTTAGTGAAATAAAGAACAATGATAAATTTTAGTTACTTAAATACACGAGTTTATAAAAAACAAATGACATTGATTTGAAATTATGATATAATCATACATAACGAATTAATGGGAGCATTAAGGATGAAAAGAGCAATTTCATTTATAATGACACTTGTATTGCTGCTTACGCTATTCTGCGGTTGCAGTAATATAACCTCAAATAAGAAAACGTTATTCATATATATGTGCGGCTCTAATTTGGAAACGAAGCAGGGACTTGCAGGAAAAAACATTGACGAAATCCTGTCTGCAAATATCGGAAACAATATGGATATTGTTATTGAAACAGGCGGCGCACAAATTTGGCGTTCTCACGATATTGATAACAGCGCAATTCAGCGATATGAGATTAAAGGCGGAAAGCTTAATCTGATTGAAACCGTTGAAAATAATAATATGGGCGAGGCTGAAACGCTGACTGATTTTCTTACTTGGGGACAGGAGCATTACTCCACGAAGGACAGTATGCTCGTCCTTTGGGACCACGGTGCCGGAGCGACCAAAGGCGTTTGCTATGACGAAAACTACTCCTACGATTCCCTGACGTTAAAGGAATTGAAAGAAGCGCTTGAAAATGCAGAGCTTAAAAACAAATTTCAGATTATCGGTTTTGACGCCTGCCTTATGGCATCTATCGAAACGGCATATTATGTTTACGATTATGCAAGATATATGATTGCCTCTGAGGAAATTGAGCCCGCCGGAGGCTGGGATTACAAAACCCTGTGCGAAGCCTTTTCCAATAGCAAGGATTACGTTTCAATCGGCAAGGCAATTTGCGACGCATATATGCAAAAATGCAAGGATAAGGGAAAGCTTTTTGCTACGCTTTCACTGTTTGATTTATCTAAGACGCCGCTTCTTATGAATCAGTGCTCCGCTGCGATTGAATATATTGAAAAATACACGGGTAATGCCGATTATTTTTCCGAAGTCAGAAATGCGATGAACACCTGTGAAAAATTCGGAGGAGATAATTCGTTTCAGGGTGCTTCCAATATGCTTGACTTTGTGGATTTTGTAAACAGCGTAACAGGCGAGGAATATAAGGACCTTATCGACGCAAGCGATTTTGTTCTGTATTCCGTCAACAGCGGTCAGAGAACCAACAGCGGTATTTCCTTCTACTATCCGATGGTTTATAATGAACAAGAGGTTAATGATTATTTAGAACTTAAAGTAAACGATAATTTCAACAGCTTTTTATCAAGGCATTACACCAATGTACCCTCAACAACGATAACCTTTTCCGATAAGGGAAGTATCGCTTCAAACGGCGCTTTTACGGTTAAGCTGAATCCCGATTGCGCCGATTATTTCAGTCAGATTAATTTCATTCTGATGAACAGGGATGAAAACGGTGTGCAGCACATTTTATGTACGGATAATGATATGAATAAAGACTGGGAGAATATGACATTCAGGAGCAATTTCAGAGGCATCAGCCTTGCCCTTGACGGACACAGACTTTTCTACACAAGCGTTGCAAACAATCCAAATTACACATCGTTTATCGCTCCTGTTAAGGTAAACGGAGAAAAAACTAATTTGCGCTTTGTTTTTGTATGGGACGACAGTGCATTTAACGGCGGTTATTATCAGTTGGCAGGTCTGTGGAACGGCTATGACGAAAACGGTCTCCCCGATAATGATATTATCCCGCTTAAAAGCGGCGACAAGCTTCAGGTTGTTACAGACACAGTTCTTGAAAACGGCACGCCAAAGGAAAACTACAGCGAAGAATTTATAATCGGAAACGACGGCGGCACTATTTCAGAAATCCCGCTTGACGGCAAGGAATATCAGTATGTATTTGTTGCAACGGATATTTTCGGCAACACCTACACATCGGATATGGCTACCTTTGAAATGACGGTAAGCTACGACGAGCTGCTCAACAATCCTTTGCCTGACGAAACCTTTGCGGCAAAGGTAACGAATATAGAGCCGTATGAGAATAATACTGTAAATTAAAAGCATAAACAGGAGAAAGAAATTATGGAAAAAGGTAAAAATATGCTGCAACGAGCTATCGTTGTGCTTTTGTCGCTTGCAGGAATCGCAGTCTGCATTGTTTCAATCTTTTGGAGAATAGATAATTATATATCCATCCGTTCTTTCATCGTTGTCGGCATTTATTATTGCCTTGTGTTTTATTACGGAGTTTACGGGTACAAAATCCCGCACGGAAACCTTGTAAGGTATCTTATGCTGATATTAGCGGCGTATAATATTTTTAACGTTACCGTTTCAATTTATCGCTGGTATAAGCTGCCGTGGGTTGTGCTTGTTGCAGGCAATCTTGCCGCAATGTTTATAGCCTATATGGCGGGAAGGCTTAATAAGTTTAAGAAAAATATTATCGTTGCAGTTATCGTTACGGCTTTGCTGCTTACAGAGTGCTTCTGGCCCGTTAAGATTCCGGGCGTTGAGGCTGACGCTCTTTTCTTCCTTGACCGCTCGCTGCCTCTCTTTATGTGGCTAACGACTATGAGTATTTATTTCTTCCGCTATAAAGAGCATACTAAAGCAGGTCTTACGGATAAGGCAGAGCAGGACAAATCCGAACAGCCCAAAATACAGTGATTATGCAAATTGCTATATTAAACAGAAAATCCGGCAAAAAATATTCCCCAAAACGTATTTGGGGAATATTTTTATACTTTTTATTTTGTTAACCAATCTGAAAAATCAATTATTTTAATTCCTTCATACTGATACATAGGATGTCGTGTTCTTGCTATCAGTATTTTTGGATAAGCATCTTGAATTGCGAGCAGAGGTGATACCTCACGCTGAAAGGTTTTTTCATCTGAAATATTATCAGACACTTGAATATAGATTTTCTCATCTCGCTTTATTGCAACAAAATCAATTTCTTTTTTATAGAGAACTCCGACATACACTTCATATCCTCTTCGCAAAAGCTCTATTGCAATAATATTTTCAAGTACCCTGCCATAATCCATATTCTTGGTGCCGAGCTTTGCATAACGAAATGAGTGGTCGCTCAAATAGTATTTAACTGTTGAGGAAAGATACTTTTTTCCTTTAATATCATATCTTGGTACTTTGTAAAATGCAAAAGCATTGCATAGATACTGAATGTATGAACCAATTGTCTTATGATTGATTTTATCTTTATTGCTGTTAAAGGTGTCCGCTATTGTTCTTGCCGAAGTAAGATTTGAAATGTTATCCATCAGAAAATCTACAAGCCTGTCCATCAAAGCCATATTGCGAATTTTGTATTTTTTACGAATATCTCTCACTATCAGCGTATTAAAAACAT
>CALCYI010000049.1 GCA_937907605.1 uncultured Clostridia bacterium
AATAGTTTCAATCACAATGGCAATAATCATTATGCTGACGGCGAGTATTACTGCTCCGCCGGCATATGCAAGAACGCTACAGACAATCACTTCTTCGGTAAATGCAAAATCTTCTTCCCACACGAATAAAAAGAAGAAAAAGCATAAACACAGTATGCCGAAAGGCAATATGAAAAAGTGGTTTAAGTCAAAGAAGGCACTGAAGAAATACGTCAACAAGGTTATGAAAAAATACAGCCGTCAGTATGAGAACGGCGAAATCACCTGGGACGAATATGTACGCCGCTGTCCTTACGGTTACGAAGCGTGGGCTTGCTCCTGCGGTAAGTGGTCAGGCAACTTCAAATATCATAAGGTCAGGAGCATAGACATAAACTACTACATAAAATACACCAAGTCTTACGCAAAGCAAATCGGTCTTGAATACGATAAGACCGCAACGGACTGCTGGGATAATCCGATAACCGTTACAACAAAAAACAAAAAGGCTGTTGAGCGGGATATCAAATCACGGCTTAATCACTATAAGAATATCGAAGGCTTTGAAGGAATATGCGTCTGGGCGCATACAGACGGCGGTGATAAGTACCTGCTCTATATCGGCTACTGTTAAGGCGGTGACAATATGACTGTACTTGAAAATTTGTATAACGGCAATATTAAGCCGACTGATTCCGAGAGCTTTAAAAACAATGTGAGATACAAAGAAGGTCTCAGGCTTGTCGGCAGATTGCAGGACGAATTGTCTGCAACGCTGAACGAAGAACAAAAGGAACTCTTTGAAAAAAATATCTCACGGCGGCGAATGAATTATCCATTGTCATAAACGAAGAAACCTTCAAAACAGGCTACCGCCTGGCAACGCAAATTATGTTAGAATGTATGTAAAAGCTGCCCTGCTGCCTTAAACAGCAGGGCGGTATTTTCTTCAATAATTAACCATTTCAATTCACTCACTTTTTCGTCAAAAAGTCTATGAGGCGGTTTTCGTGACGCTTATGCAAAAGTGTCAAATTTGAAAAGTGAGTGTTTGCAAGGGTTTCGGGACTTCACTCAGGCGAAAAATCGGTTAATGGCGATAGAAATTCTTGAAACAAGTACCCCGTCCGAAAAATTCTGGTCGGCTAATTAGCAAATCTCACGGGTGTAGACCAAGATTTAATTATCAAAAACAGTATATCTAATAAAAATCAGAAAAAAACAATCTTAAGATTTCGTAAGGTTACGGTGAGTTTTCTTGATACTGCACTTTTAATGTGTTAAAATGAACGCGGTGATAAAATGAGCAATATTTTGTTAGTTGAAGACGATGCATTTCTCCGTGACGGACTGCGGGAAATGCTTGAAAAGGAAGGTTACGCCGTTGATGTTGCACCGTGTATTGCAGACGCAAGGGCGGCGCTTGCTGCAAAAGCGTATAACTTGCTTATCCTTGATGTGATGCTGCCAGATGGGGACGGCTTTTCTTTCTGTGCCGAGGTGCGTACCGGCGGCAACAATATCCCTATTCTGTTTCTGACTGCCTGCGATGATGAAATTCAAGTAGTGCGCGGGCTTGATGCTGGCGCAGACGATTACGTAACAAAGCCGTTCAAACTTCTTGAACTTCTGTCTCGTGTACGTGCGCTCCTTCGCAGAAACACAAATAGCGTGTATAATATAGGCGTACTTGCCATAGATGTTAACACAATGACGGTCAAGAAGGACGGTGAGGTTGTTTTTGTAACGCCCACCGAATTTCAGATTCTGTCCACCCTTATCCGCAACAACGGCATTATCGTCACAAGAAATATTCTCCTACAGAATATCTGGGATGACGCGGGCAATTTCATTGATGATAACACTCTCTCAGTGCATATCAGCCGTCTGCGTGAGAAAATCGGCGCAGAGCACATTAAAACCGTGCGCGGCGTTGGCTATCGGTGGGAGGATAAGGCATGAATACTCCGTTGATTGTAATGATAATCATATTTGCAGCGCTGTTAGTAATCAGCGCAATTCTATTCATCAACAACCGCAAAATCCATAAGGATATTGATAAATTATCCGAAGCAACCGAGAACGAAAAGCTGACGGAATACAGCACAGCGGACAACCATTTTTCACGCCTGCATAATGCGGTTGCTGACTTGGATAACCGCCTGCGACTTGAAAAGAGCAACACGGTGAGGGAAAGCAAAAAGAATTCGGAATTCATTTCTGACATATCGCACCAATTAAAAACGCCGCTTGCGGCAATGCGGCTCTATGTAGAAATGGAGCACGGCGAGCACCCGAATGAGCATACCGAAAAAGAACTCCAGCTCATAGATAAAATGGAGAATCTTATCTATAAGCTCCTGCGCCTTGAAAAGCTCAAAAGCGATTCCTATGTCATGGACTTTGCCTTTTACGATGTGCACGAGGTTGCAAACGAGGTGGTAGATGAGTTCAGACCGTTGTTTCCAAACAAAGAGTATACCGTTAACGGCAGCAGCCGTTTCCGTCTGGATAAAGCGTGGCTCAGCGAGGCGCTCGGCAACGTGATTAAAAACGCAAGCGAGCATACTGCCGATGACGGTAAAATTGAAATCACGATTGAAAGCAGCGAGCAGTCAACCACCGTCAGTATTAAGGATAACGGCGGAGGTGTTGCGGAAGAAGAGTTGCCAAAACTGTTCCAGCGTTTTAACAGAACGGAAAATGCTAACCTGAATAGTGCAGGCATAGGTCTTGCGATTACAAAGGCAATTGTTGAAAAACACCACGGAACCATTACAGCCGAGAACACAGACGACGGCTTGAATGTAATTATGTGCTTTCCGCATATTGATGGAGCGATAGCGATATAAAAAATGCCGAGTTCATTTACGAACTCGGCAGAAGTTTTATTCATCACTTTTCTTTTTAGCAGTTTTTTCAATCTGCTTTATATTCTCTAAGTACGCTTCCTCAACGGGCGACAGATTCTGAACCTGATATTTTTGATATTCGGCTTTTGCTTTGTCAATCGCCTGCTGATGACTTACTGTGCCGGCACCTTTAAGCAGGTTTTCGCCGCTAGCATTAAGAATACTGTCAAGATGTTCAACATAATCCCTCATATGCATAGGGTTATGCCGCATTGCCTGAATCTCGGCAAAGTCAAAATATCCCGAAACGATATTGTTAAGCACTTTCAACTCGTCTTCGGACAAATAGTTTTTGGCGATGCCAATATCTTTCGCTGTCGGGAAATCGCCGGGGAAGGTTTTAAGTCCCATAAAAGGCTCCTCGGCATTAGCACGCTTATAAATAACTTCAGCAGCTGTGTGTCCGTGTGCGGCATAGTGCAGCTTATTCTGAACGATTTTGAAAAACTCGATAGATTCGTCGCTCTTGGGGTCATAGTCAACGCTGGTAGCATATAAATCAAGCACTTGACGGTACATTACCTTTTCCGAAGAACGAATATCTCTGATGCGGTCTAAAAGCTCTTTCCAATACTGACCGCCGCCTAAATTCTTCAGGCGTTCATCGTCCATCGTAAAGCCTTTAATCATATATTCCTTCAGGCGCTCGGTTGCCCAACGGCGAAACTGCGTTGCGGTAATAGACTTTACGCGGTAGCCGAGAGAAATAATCATATCAAGATTGTAGTGCAGTTGTTCTCTTGAAACGCTTCTGTCGCCTTCAATTTGAACTGTTCGGAATTTCCGAACAGTTGAAATCTCGTCAAGTTCACCCTCAAGGAATATGTTTTTGATATGCTCGCTAATATTGGATTTACTTGTCTGATATAACTCGCATAATTGTGCCTGTGTAAGCCATACGGTTTCGTCATTAAATTTTACGTCAATTTTAGTTAAGCCGTCTTCGGCCTGATAAATAATGATATCGCCCTGGCTTTCAGGATTTGTTAATCTGTTTTCTTCCATATTTTTCTCCGTGAAATAAAGTATAATTTATTATAACATAACGATAAAACAATAACAAGTTTTATAATTTTAAGGCCTTAATGCCGGGCGGTGCCCTGAATTTTTGCGGCAGCCCGATACGGCGGCCTTAAAATTCAGACCGCTACGAAGTTCTTATTGCTCCCTGCATCTGCCACCGGCAGCAGTCGCAAACGAACCTTACGAAATCTTAAGATTAAATACACCTTATTGTAAGGTTGACACAGTATGATAACGATTGTAGGGGCGAGCATTGCTCGTCCGCGGACGACCGCTGGTCGTCCCTACGGAAAAATCATTCCGAAAAGGAGTATGTTATGAACATTATCGAATGTACGAATTTAACAAAGGAATATATCAGCGGCGAGAATATTGTTAAAGCCGTTGATGACGTAACGATTGCCTTTGAGCAGGGAGAATTCTGTGCGATTACGGGTCCTTCGGGCTCCGGTAAGTCAACCTTTTTGCACGTGCTGTCAAGCCTTGAAAACCCAACGAGCGGCTTTGTAACCTACGGCGAAAAGAAGCTCAGCGATTATAACGACAATCAGTTATCTATCTTAAGGCGCAGACGTTTCGGCTTCGTTTTTCAGGCGTATAACCTTGTCAACGAGCTGACGGGATATGAAAATATCCTCCTCCCGATTATGCTGGATAAGAAAAAGTCTGACGAGGAATATCTGAACAAGATTATTAAAATCCTCGGCATTGAGGACAGGCTTGAGCATCTGCCCTCCGCACTTTCGGGCGGTCAGCAACAGAGAATTGCGATTGCAAGAGCGCTTGCCAACAAGCCGTCAATCCTTTTTGCAGATGAGCCGACGGGTAACCTTGACGGTAAAAGCGGACGAGAGGTGCTCTCCCTTCTCAAATATGCTGCCCGTGAACTCGGCGTTACGCTGATACTCGTTACCCACGATTTGCACGTAGCGGAGCAGGCGGACAGAGTGCTCACCCTTGAGGACGGAAGAATTGTCAGAGATACGAAGGCGGTGAGCGAGTAATGAAAAACCTCACAGTCAACCGCCTTGCGCTCGGCAACCTCAAGCACCGCCGCAAGCAATATACCATAATGATAATCGGCATCATTCTTGCCATGGTGTTTTCATCAAGTATCATTTATTTCGCTTTTAGTGCCTATTCGACCTTTATGAGTATAAAAGACCTTGATTACGGCAAAGCGGACTTAATCATGATGAATATGGAAGATGATAAGCTTAACGACTTAATATCTTCCGGTGCTATCAGTAAAGAATACGGGACGGCACACATCGTAGGTTATGCCTCAGGTAGCGGAGAAAATGAAAATAACGGTGCCTATATTGCATGGCTCGACGATAAAGGAATGGAGCTTGCTAACCCCGTATTGCTGGAAGGCGCATATCCTGCAAAAGAAGGCGAGATTGCCATTGAAAGCACTACGCTTGTCCGTCTTGGTATTAATGCAAAAGTCGGCGACAAAATAACGCTTGATTATGCCGAAATGATGGGCGAGGAACCTGCGGCAGATATAAATAAAAAAACATATACACTTACGGGTATATTGCGCAACAAAGTTGCCAATATCAACGAAATGGATTATAGCCAAACAATCCCGTCTGCGTTTGTATGCCAAGGCACTCAAACCGCAGTCGGCGGTAAAGAGAATTTGTGCCGATATGGATTTCTGAAAAACAATTCTGCACTGGATGACTTTTACACATCAAGAAAAATAGATTACGGTGAGCTTATAAGTATCGGTCAAAGGAACTTAATGAATTACAGCATTGGATGGAATCAGATGCTTGCTGTTGCATTTTACGGAATGATTGCTTTTGTACTCGCTCTTGCTTCCTGTCTTGCCGTTATTAACTCTTTTAGTTCAAACCTTTCGCAGCGTAAGAAGCAGATAGGTATGCTCCGAGCGGTTGGAGCAACAAAGCGCCAAATCATAAAAATATTTGGGCGAGAAACCTTTATTGTCAGTTTAGTATGTGTTCCCATCTCGTTGTTGATTTCCTATTTTGCAGCAAGGTCTATACTAAAACTAATGGGCGATGATTATGTTGCTAATCAGAATATCGGTGCATTATTGATTTGTGCACTGTTCAGCGTTTTGGTTATCATAATTGCTTCCTATATTCCGCTTAAAAGCGCATCAAGAGTAACGCCAATGCAAGCGATACGCAATATTGACAGCGGCAGAAAAATGAAATCCAAGCATATTAAATCAAAGAAAGAGTTTGCGGTTCCGTCTCTCATTGCTAAACGAAGCCTTGTATTTAGCAAAACACGGCAAATTGTTGTCAGCGTGTTTTTAGTCATTTCTATTATCGGTTCTTGCTTTATGGTTTCCCATATTACCTACTCAAAAAACGAGGAACATAAGCTGGACTCAGACTATGAAATGTTGCTCACGCAGGAAACCCTGTATTACGGTATTAACTATAAAAGTGAAAACGTAGGCTTTTCCGAAAGTGTCAGACAGTCTGTGGACAGCAATCAACATATTGCAAAATCCTGCGGGCAGAAACGGGCAAATGCTATTTGGAATCTGACAGACGGATATAACGAATATATTCAATTTGCCTCCTGCACAGCAGACGAAATATACAGTTACGATACGTATGAAAAAACTGTTACAGCGGATAACTATCAGGATTTATTGTTTTCAAAGATAAGTGAAGAACATCTCGGACTTCAAAAGAAGGTTGGTATCGGTGATTATTGCCGTATGCGTCTTTCAAGCCTTGATAGTGAATATGTAAAGAAGCAAAGTGCTTATGACGGTGAAATTAATATTGACAAGCTCAACGCAGGTCAGGAAATCATCCTGATTGCTCCGAAGAATTTAGTGCTTGCCGAGTTCACAGAAAACTACGGAAGACGGGGCGGAGGTATTCAAACATTTACTAATGTTGCAACTGAAGAATATGCGAAGAGAAATAATGCTAAAATAATTGCTTCAGTAGAGTGTCCCTATCATGCAGGAGATGAAATCGAATTAAGCATTTTAACGGCGGATAAGACTGACGATAATTATGACTATGAAAAAAGTGAGTTCGAATTCAGCAACGTAGATATATCTAAAAAGAATTACAAAGTTAAGATAGGTGCAATCATTAATGAAATCGATAGCAGTACTCACGGCTATTTCAATTTTTTCGGAAGCAGTTTCGGCTTCCTTACAACAAACACCGGCTTAAATCATTTTATTGAGGGTCAGAAATATAAAGGAATCTATTTTTGGCTTGACGGAAAATGTACGGAAGAAATCAACAGTGAAGTAATGGAAGCAATTAAAGCCGGCGCTCAAACCGTTCCGCACTCATATTATTCTTCAAACTACGAATTTAATAAAGAACAGCGTGAAACGATGAACAAGCTGATGATTGTTATGTACGCCGTTATCATCTTGTTATTTACGATTTGCGGAAGCATTATTAATAATGCCTTGTCTTCAGGAATTCGTGATAATAAACGACAGCTTGGAACGCTACGCGCAGTTGGCGCTTCCGAAAAAGAACTTGTAAGCTGCTATATTAAGCAACTGCTTTCTATGTTTGGTTGGGGAACAGGAATAGGATTCGTTGGTTTTGTAGTAGCCTTTATTGGTTTATACTGCAAACAACATTTTTCAAATATGCATGTTCTGGACTGGACGCCAAGCTTCGAATTTATTTTCAATCCGTTGCCTACGGTGATTTTAGTTATTTTCTTGTTTGCAATATGCTCCTTTAGTCTATGGTCAAAAATCCGCAAGGAAATGAAAAACAGCATTGTAGAAAATATCAGGGAGTTGTGATATGAAAAAGATAATTACAATTATACTTGCTCTTGTCTTCTGCTTTGCGTTTGGAGTGACTGCCTTTGCGGAAGATGAGCCGAAAGAAGAAAACATTGACGCCTCGCAACCGCGCTTGATGGTAACCGATTATTCACTTGATACCAAAAGTCTGAAACCCGGTAAAGAGAGCGAACTGAAAGTTACACTGAAAAATTATAGCGGCACGAAAGCGCTCCGTAACATTAAACTTTCAATTACCGAGGAAAGCGGTGACATTAAGCCTGTCGGCACAGGCACGCAGTATGTGGAACGCATTTATGCAGGCTCAACTTACACCTGGACGGTAAAACTGACCGCAGCGAGTACTGCCGCTATCGGCGAGCACGCCGTGACAATCAGCAGCGAATACGAGGATAAATATTATACCGCTTACAGCGGCTCCGACATCCTTCGTCTGAATGTGAAGCAGAAAACGGGACTTGATTACAGCGGCGTGCAACTGCCTGCAAAGGTAGTAGAAGGCGATACGGTTACGCTCGATATGAGCTTTATGAATACGGGCAAGTGCAAAATACGCAACCTCAAAATTGATTTTGATATCCCGAATCTGGAAAGCGGCGGCACGACGTTTGTCGGCGAGATTGAGACGGGCGAAAGCGGCGCAGGCAGCGCCAACCTCCGTGCAACGAACACCCTCGGCGAAACGAAGGGAACGATAACCATCTCCTACGAGGACGAATTCGGCGAGGAATACAGCAAGTCGGTGAATGTGCAAACCGTGATTGAAAAGAAGGTGGAAGCCAAAACCGACGAGGACGAAAAGGACGAAAAAAAGAACCCGCAGTGGTGGGCGTTCCTCCTCGGCGGTACAGCCTTCGGCGGAGGCATCGGCTGCGCTATCCCTCTCTCCATCTCCTCCCGCAAGCAGCGCAAAGAAGATGAACTGAGATTATAAAAAACATTGTTGTTTCAGAGTTTAAAACTACCGAGTTATTGGAAAACCCATTTAAAGTTTATAACTTTTTACAGCCTCAGCAGAAATGCTGAGGCTACTGTTTTAATGATGCTTTCTCATAAAACGATGAAAAAATAGAACAGGCGTACTAAAAAGTGTTGACAAATATTTGCAGATATGTTAATATAACCTTGCAAGCAAATTAGAACGCTTGTTTCAAAGTTAAATATTGTAAAAGCGTAGAAACAACCGTGCCACTCATTCCGGTAGGTGATGGTAGAGCCGTACAATCTCATTGCAGAACATAACCGTGCCACCCATCCCGTTGAGGTGATGATAGAGCCGTACATTTTCATTAGGTATAGGAATACTATGCCTGTTTGAAAATGTGCGGCTCTTTATTTTTTCATAGTACAAATCGAAATGATTTGGTCAAAATCCGAAAAAATTCCACAATAACCTAATGGGAGAATTAAAAAAATTTGCGTTTCTGACCCCCATATTTAACCTCCGAATGCTCCTATACAATTGGGAAGAAATAAAAACAATTTCGTGCAAATCCGAAAAAATTCGCCAATATCTTAATGGGGGGTAAAAACGCAATGTGAATATTGTGTCCACTTTCGTTATCAAAACTCTGACGAGTTTGATATACCCGTTTTCCCAAATAACGGGACTGAACCTTGACAATTTAATACTGCAAAAATCTGAAGAAAGGAGGAAAGATATATGGAAATTCACAATCAGAAAAAACCGCCTTCAGGTAACTTCTTTATCATACCGAACTGTATCTTTAAAGAGAGCCTGAAAGCAAGGGACCTTGCTGTTTATTGCTATCTGATGTACTGCGCAGACCGAGTCACTTTTGACTGCTATCCTGCAAGAAAAACTATCGCCGAAGCCTGCGGAATGTCTCCGCCGACAGTAGATGAAGCAACAAAAGTTCTTGTGGATAAAGGCTTGATTAACATCTCCCACAGATATGATTTAAACGGCAACCGCACCTCGCATATGTACACTATCAATAAAATTTGGTGATTCTTTCAATATTTCGAAGAAATTATTGAAAGCAGGTAAAAGTGAGGCGTATGCCCTGCACGCCTCACTTGCCACATCCGACGGCAGAGCCGACGGTTTCGGATAGGTTTTACAGGGGTATGCTCAAATTAACAATTCAGGAGATGATTACAATGGAAACAAAGAAAAAATATGCGTACTTTCAGCTGCCGAGTCAGGTGGAACAAATGGATAAAGTGCTTCCTTTATCCAACTGCGTCAACCGAAGTGACTTCGTCCGCACGGCGATTGATTTCTATATCGGATACCTTTTGCAAAATGAAAATATTGATTATCTCTCCCCGATGATAAGTTTTGTCATCAAAAATGAGATACAGCATACGGAAAAAGGTATGTGCGAAATGCTCTTTAAGATGGCAGTTGAGCTCGGAAAGTTCAATCGTCTTACGGCGGCGTTAAATAATTATACAGGCGTTGATTGGCAGCGACTTAATGAAGTTGTAAAAGAAGAAGTTGCCTACACTAACGGGTATATTTCGCTCGAAACTGCTGACGAATTTATCAACAGGAAAAGCTGATGGCAAAGATAATTGTATCAAGCAGATTCATCAAAAATCCGTCTGCGCAGAACGCCGGTAAACTCGTTAAGTATATGGGAACGCGCGAAGGTGTTGAGAAGGTTCCGAAAGGGAAAGACGGAAAGATTGCAACGCAGCAGCAGTTTACTTTAATCAACCGTATCACAAAACACTTTCCCGAAACGAAAAAGTATATTGAATACGATGACTTTATGAAGAAGCCTTCAAAGGCAAATGCAACGGAATTTATCAATGCGGTTGCCGAGCGTGAAGCAGACCGTACCGATGAACTTAAAAGTCTTGTTTCATATATTGCCGAGCGCCCCGGTGTTGAAAAGTCAGGCTCGCACGGACTCTTTTCTGCAACGGATGAAGCGATTGATCTTAACGATGTCGCCGATAGAGTTTCAAACCATCAGGGAGTTGTCTGGACGCACGTTATCAGCCTGCGCCGTGAAGATGCAGAGCGGCTTGGCTACAACAATGCCGACGCCTGGAAACAGTGCGTGCGCCGCAATATGAACGAGCTTGCCGAAGCGCATAAACTCAAGCTGAGCGATATGCAGTGGTACGCCGCCTTCCATAACACGACGCACCATCCGCACATTCATCTGATAGTCCTGTCAAAAAGCGGTCAGGGATATCTGACGAAAAAGGGAATGGAAAAAATGCGCAGCACCTTCGGTAACGATATATTCCGCAACGAGCAGTACAAGTTATTTAAAGAGCAGACGGAAATCCGTGACGAACTGAAAGCGGAAATGTATGAAGTTCTTGAAGGAATAGCGAAGAGAAGATTTCCGATTACAGACGAAACTGCAGAGCTGATTAAGCAGTTGCAAAACGAGCTTGCAAACTGCCAAGGCAAGAAGGTCTACGGTTATCTTCCCAAAAGTGTCAAGCATACGGTTGATGAATTACTCAGACATATCGTAAACGAAAACCGTCCGCTTCAGTATATGTACGCAAAGTGGAACGAGATTAACCGCTTGAAACTTGCGCTTTATCACGACAGCGAGAAAACGCCTGACGTTCCTATTGAAGCGAACAAGGAATTCAAATCGCTGAAAAATATGCTGATAAAAGCGGTAACAGATATGCTCGTTTACGGTAACGATAATGGCTGGAAAAACATCAGCAAGAACACGAATATTTACAACAGCCTGCTGGTATCTATCGCTACGCTGTTCAATAGCAAAGCGGCTGACCGTATCAACGAAATCAATGCACAAAAGCGACAGCAGTCAGACGGCAAGGAACTCTCCAAAGAGCAGCAGAAACGCATTGCTCACGGCGAGCGTTCCGTAGGCGGCGAATACACCAAGGAAGAAAAGGACGAAGAAGACAGCCGCAGGGCAGCCGAAAATGCAGAAGCGCTTCTCAACATCGGCACAGGCATTATTGACTTCGCTCTCCGCCGTGCAATCCAGCAGCAACGCTATCAGCAGCAACTGCAAAACACAAATCAGAATAACAATAACGACACTGACGATGACTTTGATGAAGACGAAGGTTTCGGTCAGTCAATGTAATTGAAAAGACCTGACAACTGTCAGGCGGAAAGGAAATATTATGTATAAAAACTTTGATGAAATGCCGCTGATGTTATCCGTAACGGAAGCGGCTAACGTACTCGGTATCGCACCGACGAGCCTATACAAATTAATTGAAAACGACAGCACCTTTCCGGTACTGCAAATGGGAAGGCGAAAAGGTGTGCCGAGAGAGGAACTGAAGCAGTGGATTCACGAAAAAACTTTGCGAAAATAAGTCTGGATATTCAAATGCCTTTATGGTATTTGTTGTGTTGGAGGTGATAAACACAGATGGCTAAACGAAAATACGGACAAGGTACGCTTCGCAAACGCAAGGACGGACGCTGGGAAGGTCGCTATACCGTTATGGAAAACGGTAAGCCGAAGGTAAAATATATCCTTGCCAAAACAAAGCCCGAATGCGATGAAAAGTTAAAAGCGGCAATTGCTGAATATGAGCAGTTAGTAGAAACAGCCGAGCGTCTGCCCTATCTGACAAACCCGAATCCGACCTTTGAGGAATGGTCTGAAATATGGCTTGAAACCTTCTGTAAAAACTGTATCAAGCAGTATACCTATGAAGGGTATAAAAACTACTGTGAAAAGTATATTATTCCAAAAATCGGGCAGTATACACTGAAACAAATCTCAACGGTAGTGTGTCAGCAATTCTTAATGGAAATGTACACAAACGGCAGACATAAATGCACGGAAAAATACGGCGCAGGGCTGGCACTGAAAACAGTACAGGGAATCAAAATTGCCCTGCAGTGCTGCTTACAGAAAGCCGTTGACGAAGGGCTGCTTGAAAAGAATCCCTGCTCAAAGGTAAAACTGCCGAAAGAGCCGAAAAAGGAAATGCAGACGATGAAAGCAAATGAACTGAAAGCCTTTCTCGACGAAACAAAGCGTTCCGATTGCTACGAATTCTTCTATCTTGAACTGATGACGGGACTGCGTATCGGCGAAATTCTTGCGCTCACCTGGGACGACCTTGATGTTGAAAACAGGACGATTCGGGTCAATAAACAGGTACAGAGAATTGACGGTGAGTTGACGGTGAACACACCCAAAACAGCCTCGTCCATCAGAACACTCAGCATCTGCGAGGACTGCGTCAATGAACTGCTGAAAATGAGAGCGAGACAGCGGTTTGTAACGGACCTGATGTTCCCGTCGCCGGTAACAATGGGATACCGTGACGCGAAAGCTGTTACAAGGCTCCTGCACAGAATACAGAAACGAGCAGGCGTTCCCGAAATCCGCTTCCACGACCTGCGCCACTCCTTCGCAACACTGTCGCTGGAAGAAGGTATGGATGTAAAAACCGTATCGCACATGCTCGGTCACACCGATGCAGGATTCACGATGAACACCTATATGCATGTAACGGACAAGATGCAGCAACAGGTAGCCGACACAATGGGCAATCTGATTGCACGAAAGCAGGAAGAAGAACCAACAACAAAACGAATTACCTTCCCCGCATAAACCAAACAGCCGCCGAGAGCAATCGGCGGCTGTACTTTTCTTTTGCGGTATGGTATAATGGTTTCGACAAATCGGGCTTTGATGAGATCATCGAGTGCTTGAAGTTCCTGCTTCCTCTTGAGGATGATTTCATTAACAGAGTCGAGTAAATCAGCAATGTGATTTTGTTCATCTTTCGATGGTACAGGTATTTCAACTCTTCTAACCATATCACTGTTTAAGTTGTTTACAACACCACCAACAGCCATGGATTTAAACTTGTTGTATGTGGATTTTGAACTCAAACAGTAATATAAGAATCTCTTGTCAAAAGAATCTTCTTTATCACGTAATACAAGCCAGCCGTCGTGAATACATCCATCTATTTTAAGAATATAGGGTCTTCCAAAGCTCATTGAATTCGAAAGAAGGAAATCACCTGGTTGAACATATCGCGATTTTTTCATGCCTTCAGGAATAATCTTTTGAGCAGTTTCGGTAATATACATAGAATCGTTTGTGTCGCCAATCTTAATCCAATTTATACCGTCGTCAGAATCCGTAATATATTTGTCAATAGGTCTGGGAGAACCGCCACGCTCAACAGTACATATATCACCAATTTTTCTATATTGCCAATTATTATTCATTTCATAATCCCTACAAATCCGAATTTGT
>CALCYI010000050.1 GCA_937907605.1 uncultured Clostridia bacterium
CCTCTTTAACAACAAAAGCCCACCTTTTTAGGTGGACTTTTTCGACACGCTGAAGCGTTGAAAGATTACTCTTTCAACGCTTTATTTTTATGCCGTTACGATTCCTGCGGCTTTCTGAAGTCCGAGCTTCTTAACCGCGTCCTCGCGCATCTGATATTTTAATATCTTGCCTGCGGCGTTCATCGGAAATTCCTTCATAAAATCCACATAGCGCGGAACCTTATGCCTTGCCATGCTTGCGCCGACAAAGTCCTTCATCTCCTGCTCGGTCATCGTTTCGCCTTCCTTAAGGATTACGCACGCCATAATTTCCTCGCCGTACTGCTCGTCGGGAACGCCGATAACCTGAACGTCGCTTACTTTCGGATTGGTGTAGATAAATTCCTCTATCTCCTTGGGATAGATATTCTCTCCGCCACGGATTATCATATCCTTTAGCCTGCCAGTGATTTTATAGTAGCCCTCGGGAGTGCGGCACGCAAGGTCGCCCGTGTGCAGCCAGCCGTCCTTATCAATTGCGGCGGAGGTCTCCTTAGGCATTTTATAATACCCCTTCATAATATTGTATCCGCGCGCCACGAATTCGCCCGTAACGTTATCGGGACAGTCCTCGCCCGTTTCGGGGTCAACGATTTTGCACTCAATCTCGGGCATTGCCTTACCCACGGTCGCAACCCTGATTTCAAGCGGGTCCTCGGTAGAGCTCATCGTACAGCCGGGTGAGGATTCCGTCTGGCCGTAAACTATCGTGATTTCGCGCATATTCATCTTGTTTACAACGTCCTGCATCGCGGATATCGGACAGGGGCTTCCCGCCATAATTCCCGTACGCATATATGAGAAGTCCGTCTTTTCAAAATCAGGATGCTCAAGCAGCGCGATAAACATAGTCGGCACGCCGTGGAAGGCGGTAATATGCTCGTTATTAATGCACGCAAGCGACGGCTTGGGCGAAAAATACGGTATAGGAAGGAGCGTTCCGCCGTGAGTCATAGTAGACGTCATAGCGAGTACCATACCGAAGCAGTGGAACATCGGAACCTGAATCATCATTCTGTCCGCGGTGGATAAATCCATTCTGTCACCTATGCACTTACCGTTGTTGACAATATTGTAGTGGGTGAGCATAACACCCTTGGGAAATCCCGTAGTACCCGAGGTGTACTGCATATTGCACACGTCGTCAGGCTTTACGGCAGCCGCCATGGCGTAAACCTCCTCCTTATTGACCTGTGAGGCACGCTCAAGCGCTTCGTTCCACTCAAGGCAACCCTTCTGCCTGAAGCCTACGGTGATAACGTTTCTCAAAAACGGGAGGCGCTTACTGTGAAGCGGTGCGCCCGCTTTTGTGTTTTCAAGCTCGGGACAGAGCTCCGCAACTATCTTGCCGTAATGCGTATCCTTTGCGCCTTCGGTAATAACAAGGGTTTGGGTATCGGACTGCTTTAAAAGGTATTCCGCCTCGTGAATTTTATACGCGGTATTAACCGTGACGAGTACCGCGCCGATTTTAACGGTTGCCCAGAAGGTAATAAACCACTGCGGCACGTTCGAAGCCCAGATTGCGACATGGCTTCCCGCCTTAACGCCCATTGAGATAAGCACCCTTGCGAACTCGTCAACGTCGTCGCGGAATTCGGAATAGGTACGAGTATAATCAAGGGTCGTATACTTAAAGGCATACTGATCAGGAAATTCCTCCACCATTCTGTCAAGCACCTGTGAAAAGGTCTTTTCAATAAGCAAATCCTTCTTCCACACGAACTTGCCCGTATGCGCGTTGTTATAATAGAGCGTTTTTTCCTTGCCCAAGGTATAGTTAAACTGCTTCATATAGTTTACGAAGTGGGAGAAAATAATCTCCATATCGTCAATTTCCCTGTACCACGCGGGGTCCCAAACAAGCGAAATAAAGCCGTCGAAGTTAACCGAGCGCAGCGCGAGCATAACATCCCCCAGAGGAAGCTCTCCCTCGCCGATGAGGCAGTATTCAACGTTTCCGTCACGCTTTCTGCTGTCGGTAAGCTGTACGTGCTTAACGTATGCGCCGAGGTTTTTAATGATCACGTCGGGCATTTCGCCCGCGGTCTGATACGCTGCGCTGACGTTCCAGAGCGCCGCAAGATTATCAGAGGCAAAGTTTTCGAGTATATCGCGGAGAACCGCGGTGTCGGAGAACATACCCTTGGTTTCTATTAAAACGATAACACCCTTATACTCCGCAAGCGGAATAATCCTTTCGAGCATTTCTGTAACAAAAGCAAAGCTCTCCTCGGTCTTTTCCTCAGCCTCAGCCCTTACTCTTACGTAAGGTATATTAAGATTATTTGCAATATCAATACACGCCTTAACCTCGTCAAGCGTCGCCTGTTCGTTTTCGGTATCCGAAAGGTCGCAGACCGTATCAATACACGCAAGGGTAAGCTTCCTCTCGTAGAGCTTACGCCTTGTCGCCATAGCAGCGTAGTCATGGAAAGCACCGTCCTTGTCGGTAAAAAGGCGATTGTGAATATTATGAAGCTCAATGCCCTTGAAGCCGAGCTCCTCTGCTGCGTCGCAGAAGCCGTCAAAGCTTATTCCGTACCAGCCCTTTGTTGAAAATGAAAGCTTCATTCCTGCGCCTCCTCATACACGATTTTGTTGATAGCGTTAAGGTAAGCCCTTATACTCGCGCCTATAATATCGGTGGAAATACCGTTACCCGAATAAAGCTTGCTACCCGAGCGGAGCTTAACAACAGCCGAGCCCATAGCCTCCTTGCCCTCGGTAACCGCCTGAATCTGAAAATCGTCAAGCTCATAGTGACGGCCTATAATCCTGTCGATTGCGATAAACGAAGCGTCGATAGGACCGTCGCCGAGCTCAATGCTCTCGATAGTGTTTCCGTCGCGTTCAAGCACGATGTGTGCGCTCGCAGTGATGATATTGCCGTTATTGATGATATAGCTTACGAGCTTATATGCCGACGGAACCTGAAGCGCCGATGAAGCAACGATTGCGTCAAGCTCCTTTGCGCCGACGTTCTTCTTAGCCGCAACCCTTAAGAATTCCTCATAAACCTTCGCGGAATCCTCTTCGGATAAGTCGTAGCCAAGCTTCGATACTGCGGAAAGCACAGCCTGCGCGCTGTCGTTTTTATCAAGCCTTATTCCCTCAAACTCCGTGCTTACGGTAACGGTGGATTTGTCGTTCTTTGCATTGTCAGTAATCCAGTTAATCTGGTTTACCGTACGGTGAAGCTCGGTATATTTAATGCCCGAGGAAATACCGTAATCGTTTCCATATTCCTTTATAATGGTTCCGAAGGTATCAAGGCTTACCGTGTCGCCGCCCACCGCACACTTAACGCACGCAGCGCCGCTTCTTACCGCAAGGATTGCCTGAGCCGCGGCAAGCCCCGTTTTATTATTGCATTTAATTCCTATCGGAACGCCCGTGTTATCAATAATATCCTTAACAAAGGCGGCAAAATCATCGGGCAGCATTGAGCCCGCTGAATCGCAGACGGTGACCTTGTCGGCACCCGCTTTAACGGCTACCTTTACAGCCTCGTAAAGATAATCCTTCTCCGCCCTCGTCGCGTCAACGGCGCAAAATTCAACCGAGGAGCACTTTTCCTTAGCGCTTTTAACGGTATGCTCAATCCAAGAGAGCATTTTTGCCGGTTTCATATGGCAGGTGTATTCCATTCCCACGGGGGACACGGGAAGCTCAATCCTGATAGTACCCTTCTTTGCAGATGAAAGCGCCTCGGCAGCGTCGTCAATGCTCTTTTCGCTCATACCCGCGCCTACGGACAGAACGCTGTTTTTGACAAAGGCGGATACAGTACGCACAAGTAGGACATCCGCAGAGCTGTTAACTACCTCGGGAAGCTCGATAATATCAATATCCAATTTTTCAAGCTGACGAGCTATCTCGATTTTTTCCTTAAAGGAGAAGCTGTTGTTTTCGCGGCAGAGCGTTGAGTCTGCAATAATGATTTTCTTCATTTTTCTCATCCTTTCATGCGTAAATAATAAAGCCCTGAGGCGTATAGCCTCAGGGACGAATAAACCGCGGTACCACCCTGGTTGGTCTGCATAGCAAACCCACTTTGCGAGCTTCCATCAAAGCTCCTGCCATGATAACGGGGCAAGCCGTAGCGACTTACTGATTTCCGCCGCTCTGCTCAGGAACGAGGCTTATTATCCGTCACCGCTGCCTTACACCGACCGACAGCTCTCTTTGCGTGATTTGGGATAATAATTAATTCCGTCACTGCATTTAGTTATTAACAATTGAAGTTATATTATCACAAAGTTTAATATTTGTCAACAAAAATTTATCTTCCGTCCCAGAGGTATTTTTCCATATCCACCCTGCCGTCTATAAACTCAACGCCCTCGCCCTCGAGGAGCAGTATCTGCATATTCTTACCGCCGAAGGCAAATGCCGACGACGGCTCGCCGAGTCGGTTTACAACTCGAAAGCACGGAATAGTATCGGGGTCGGGATTTACGTGAAGCGCATATCCCACTACCCTGCTCCAGCGCGGATTACCCGCAAGGAGCGCAATCTGACCGTAGGTCGCAACCCTGCCGTACGGGATACGCTTTACAACCTCGTAGATTTTTTCAAAGCTGTTTTGCATACGTTATTTATTGCCCCAGTTTTCAATGACATCCCTGAGCTCGTTTACGTTCCTCGTTGTGATATTGTCGGGCTTGTTTACGAGCGCCCTCTTCATCTGGTATTCCTTATCAACGGTCCATACCGAAAGCTTGTAGCCGTTCTGGTGCAGGAAATCCGAGAGCGTTCTCGAGGCGTTTGCGTGGTTACAGTTAATGCCGATACCGCCCGTTTCCTCAAGCATTTTAAGCAGCCTTTTCTGGTAATCGTCGGCAAAGATATTAAACCTTGAGGGAACGTAGTTAATGTAGTAATCAATCCCCGGGCAGTCCCTTTTGGCGTCCTTTGCCTGAAAGGTTTCGATACCCGTGAGGTAAACTCTTTTCTGGAGCGAAAAGGCTTTAATCTTTTCATAAAGCGCGGGCAGCGCCTTAATATCCTTAATATCAAGGTTCACCATTAGCTTTTCGTCGGAGGCAATAAGCTCAAACGCGCTGTCAATCTCAACGCCGTCATTATTGGTAGTAATAATATCGTGTCCCATTACCACCGTGCCGTCAGGACGCTGTCTGATGTCAAGCTCGACGGCGTCTGCGCCGTTTTCAATCGCCTTTTTAATTGTTTCAAGCGAATTGTCGGGAGTGTCGAAGGCTCCCGTATGCGCCGTAATCATAAAGCCGTCCACAAAAGTAAGCTTCCTCTCGTCATAGGATTTTGAAAAGGTATAGGTCGCAACGCCTGCAACCATGGCAATCGAAACAAGAAACGAAAAAACCTGATAAGCAAAGCGCTTTGCCCAGAGGGGAGTCATATTCCTTTTGAGAAACCTTTTAAATTTTTTCCAGCGTGAAATCTTTTCAGCCAATTAACTCACCTTTAAAAATTGCAGGGCGGAATATATCCGCCCGACTATTATTTATTGCCCGAATAGTTAGGAGCCTCTTTCGTAATGAATACGTCGTGCGGATGGCTTTCTACCAGACCCGCACCCGTAATTCTGATAAACTGTGCCTTTTCCCTGAGCTCAGGAATTGAGTGACAGCCTACATATCCCATACCCGAGCGCAGACCGCCCATCATCTGAAATACCGTGTCCGAAAGCGCTCCCTTATAGGGCACGCGTCCCTCAACTCCCTCGGGTACAAATTTCTTCGAGCCCTTCTGGAAATATCTGTCCGCTGAGCCGTGGTTCATAGCGCCGAGCGAGCCCATGCCTCTGTAAACCTTAAACTGTCTGCCCTGCCAAATTTCCGTATCGCCGGGCGACTCCTCGCAGCCTGCGACGAGCGAGCCCACCATAACTACGCTTCCGCCCGCGGCGATAGCCTTAACTATTTCGCCCGAGTACTTAATACCGCCGTCGGCGATTACGGGAATACCGTATTTATCAGCTCTTTCGGCGCTGTCGTAAATTGCAGTAATCTGCGGAACGCCGATACCCGCTACAACTCGGGTTGTACAGATTGAGCCGGGGCCGATACCGATTTTAACAGCGTCTGCGCCAGCCTTTATAAGCGCCTCCGTGGCGTCGGCGGTTGCAACGTTACCCGCGATAAGCTCGATTTCGGGGAAGGCGTTTTTAACCCTTGATACGTTTTCGATAATATTCTTTGAATGACCGTGTGCGGAGTCAAGCACGAAGCAGTCAACGCCCGCGTCGGCAAGCGCCTTTGCCCTGTCGATAACGTCAGCCGTAACGCCGAGCGCAGCCGCGCAGAGAAGGCGGTCGTTCTTATCACGGGCGGTGTTAGGATACTTAACCGCCTTTTCAATATCTTTAATCGTTACAAGTCCCGTAAGCTTGCCCGCGCCGTCAACGAGGGGAAGCTTTTCAATCTTGGACTTCATAAGGATTGCCTTTGCCTCTTCAAGCGTCGTGCCGTCCATAGCAGTAACAAGCTCGTTTTTCGGAGTCATAACCTCGGCAATTCTTACGTTGTAATCGGTCATAAAGCGAAGGTCGCGGTTAGTAAGGATACCTACGAGCGTTCCGTCCTCCTCGCAGATAGGTACGCCGCTGATATGGTAATGTCCCATTAATTCATCCGCGTCCTTAACGGTATGCCTCGGGGAGAGGAAGAAGGGATTTGCGATAACGCCGTTTTCGCTTCTCTTAACCTTATCGACCTCGGTAGCCTGCTCCTCAATGGTCATATTCTTATGAATAACGCCGATACCGCCCTCACGCGCGATAGCGATAGCCATTTTGGATTCCGTTACGGTGTCCATTGCCGCAGTCATAAGCGGGATATTAAGGGAAATCTTATTAGTAAGCCTCGTGTGGAGGTCCACCATATCGGGAGTTACGTCCGACTCTGCAGGGATTAACAGTACATCGTCAAAGGTAAGTCCTTCCTTAACAAACTTTTCGCCGTATGCCTTCATTCTCCGTCCTCCTGTAATATATAAATAGTTATATAAACATATAAATTTTTTCTATAATACCATTTTGTATCCTGCTGTGCAAGATATTATTTGATTTTAACGGATTTTTTTGCGCTCCACGCACCGTAGAAGGTGGTATTCTTTGAGTTGATATTATAGGTTTTATACGCTCTTATTCTTATATAATATTTCTTGCCCTTTTTGAGCTTCGCTATTGTCTTTGATACCGACGAGTAGGAAGCCTTAACGGTCTTTGCGCCCTTCATATTCTTGTTAACGCTGTACTGAATTTCATATCCCGTACAATTAACCTTGTTCCACTTTACAGTCAGCTTCTTTTTCTTGCTCGAAAGGGATTTAATAGAGGGCTGAGCGGGCTTGGAATAGGCGTTAACCCCGGCGCTGTATTTACCGAAGTAGTGACGTTTTGAAACCTCTTTATACGCCCTTATCCTGAAGCTCTGCTTAGTCGCCGAGGGCACCTTTGCTTTATAGGTCGTTGAGGTCGAATAGCCTATATAGCTCCACTTTCCGTCCTTATACTGCTCAACGCGGTATCCCGTAACGCCGCCCTCCGCCGCCTTCCATTTAAGCGTTACCGAGGTGCTGTCATACGCCGAAACCCACGGAGTATACGTCACGTTCGGATAGATAATATAGTGTCTATGGGTATTTGCGCCGTCATAGCCGCCGAGTCCCGTAATCTGCGCACGGGCGCAGCCTGCGTTTTTGTTATTCGTATACGAAACGGTATAGTCCGCGCCGTTTTCAAGCACCGCGCCGGAGGCGGTTGTTACCGTAACGAAGGGCGTTTTGCTTCCTCCGTCAAAGGAATAGGATTTGCTGTTCAGGCTTACTGTACATCTTGATAGCAGCTCGGTATTATCCCTGTCATAGTCGTTTTCGTCAAAATATAACTCGTAATTATTATAGAAATCCGCATTGTCGTAGTAATCGCCGTCTAACAGGTGGTTTGAATTATAATCGTAAGCCCTCGCGTTATCGTAATTAATGAGGAAATAATAATCCTGCGGCGCGCTGAACTCCGACTTGCCCTCGGCTATTTCATCGTCCCACGTGCAGTCGACAAAATAGTACTTGCCGTCGAGCTTAATAATATTCCACGCGTGACAGCCCCTTCTCGGACTTGAGGATACGAAGCGTACGGAGTAGCCGAGTTCCTTACAAATCCTGTAAAACGATGCGGCGTAGCCCTGGCATACGCTCTTGCCCTTTATAAGCGTTCCGTAGGGCGAAAAGGCATAGGCGTATTTATCGCTTGAATACTCCTCGGCTGCGCTGTAATCATATTTCGTTTTGGAGCAGATGTAGTCGTGCACCTTTTTAATAATCTCATAGTCGCTGAGCTTATTTGTATCTACGCCCGAAAGGAAGCTGTTTACCGCGCTGTCAACCTGCTGTTCCTCGGAAAGCGTATCGTAATAGGAAGCGTTGATTTTTATAGTATAGTAGTAGTAACCCGAAACGGTCGCGTTAAGGGTAAATACAGCGGGGTAGCCTTTAATAGCCCAGCGGAGATAATCGCCGTCGGTGCAGCCTGTCGCAAGCTCCTCCTCGGTCGCGCAGATAAAAAGCTTATCAAGCAGATTTCTCTTCTGATAAGACCACGAAAGCTGATTTTTGGTTACATAATAAAGAGTACAGCTTTCCTTCCTCTGTACAAGCTGGTTTTTATAGCTCAAATAAAGCTGCTTGCCGTCGGAATAATAGGTTTTACCGCCGTATTTTTTAGTTTCTGAGGCAACGTTTACGGGTATTACCGACGGGCTGTACAGCACCGGTCTTTCGGCATAAAGCGGGTTTTCGAGCGCAGTATCCCCCTCCGCTGCATAAGCGGCAAAGCCGAACGCAGCGGAGCTCAGAAGCAGTATTAAGCTCAGAATTACTGAAAGTATCCTTTTCATTTTATTCACCCGTTGTTATTCTTACAATCTCAGCCACGGTGTCCTCCACCGTGTTATTATCGCAGTAAATAATGTTGTCAGCGTATTTTTCATACAGCGGGAGCCGCTCCTCGTACATATCCCTGAGCGTGCTTCCGTTTTTTACAACAATTCCTCTTGTGGTAAGGTCGTTAATCCTGTCGAGCATGGTTTCATAGCTCATATGCAGGTATATAACCCTGCCGAGCGAGCGCAGGTGCTCCATAGCCTTTTCGGAATAAATCACGCTGCCGCCCGTAGCGATTACGGTCGCTTCGATATTAAGGGAGAGAATCGCCTTTTCCTCAGCCTCGTAGAAATAATCCGTACCCTTAGTGTCGATTAAATCCTGGAGTCTGCTCCTCTCAAGCCCCTGAAGCAGTAAGTCCGTATCAAAAAAGTTTTTGAGCAGCACCTTTGCGGAGATTACGCCGCAGGTGCTCTTGCCCGACCCGGGCATGCCGATTAAGATAATGTTGCTTTTGTCCATATATACACCTGAATTGAGAGTTGAGAATTATGGGGCTGCGCCGCAATTATTTTAAATAAGTGAAAAGCACGCCGTTCGCTTCTTCTTTCACTCTCTGTTCAGAAATAAATCGGAAGCTTATTGTCCTTATCGCGTCCTCAGGATAACCCCGTTTCAACATTTCAGACAAAATGCTCTGCTTTACTGCCTCTGTTTGACCTGCACTTTGTGCCGCTTTCAAATCCTCGTCTGTCTTATACAGCACCACTACGGCAAAATGCCCGGCGATTTTTTTATCGTCACCGTAAAAATTAGTACCGGACACGGAAGGCTTCGCGTTCTTATACGCCTTTTCCACAGCAGAAAGTGATTTATGAACTATTGTCTTTAAATTGCGCATTTTTTATACTCTTCTATTTATAATAATTCTCTTTAATAAACAGTATCAGCCTTTCAGCTCTTACCCGCTGTACATCATCAAGGTCGTCAAAGCACAACAACTCAACCTCAGCAAGCGGGAGATGCTCGTGATAATAAAACGTAAAATCCTCTTCGTCGAAATTGAGTTCTTCATCAAGCGGAAAAGCATATACTTCATCTACAATCAGTTCGCCTTCCGTTGTAGTGGGACGAAAATCCTTAACCTGAAGAAATACACGCCACCCGTTCTCATTATCATAATACCTTACAGGACTGAAATCCTCAAGAATATCGGGAAAATGAATGATATCAAAGCCATCATCAACGTATTCTTTGTCCCAGCAGGAAACAGTTTTTATTTCAAGCTTTTCGTTAAACTCCAAATCACCGATACTGTCATGATCAAAATCTACTGTATCATCAAATATACGCCACTTCTTTAAATAGATTTCGGAGTGCTCGTTCAAATCTTCTGCACAATCGTATTCTTTTAAAAATGCTTTTACGGTTTTTACAGCACTTTCAAGATTGCTGCAAAAGTATTTTTCCCTGTAATCACTTGGGTACAGCTTAATGCGAAGCTCATAAACTGTGTTCGGCTCAGGTGACATAAAGTGCTCCATATTCTCGGAGTATCTCTGAATTCTCTTTTGAATTACCGTCTTTTCAGTGCCGTCGCTTATACCCTCCAATATCTTCATCAGTTCCATTCGCTCATCATAGCTTTGGGCATATCTGTCGACAATAAGCATTAAATCGCTTTTGCTGAAATTGTGTTTTGTTTCCGTAACCTTCTCTTTAACTGTTTTTGACGGAATCAGTCTAACAATCTTTTCTTGAACCATTTAAACACCCACTTTTTTACAGTTATCGCTCATAGGGCAGATGTCGCATTTCGGCTTCCTTGCTGAGCAGTACTCCCTGCCGAAAAATACTATCCTGTGGCAGAAGTCCGCGCCCTCCTCTACGGGCACGACCTTTTTAAGCGCCATTTCGATTTTAACGGGGTCCTTGACGTTAACAAGCCCTATACGGTTTGAAATGCGTATCATATGGGTATCAACGACTATGCTCTCCTTGCCGTAAACATCGCCGACAATAAGGTTAGCCGTTTTTCTTCCCACGCCCGGAAGCTTGATTAAATCCTCGATATTATCTGGCACTACGCCGCCGAAGTCGTCGCGCACCATTTTCGCCATACCGATAATTGACTTTGCCTTATCGTGATAAAAGCCGCAGGATTTTATAATCCTTTCAATGTCCTCAAGCTCGGCGGAAGCGTAATCGTCAAGCGTTTTGTATGTAGAAAAAAGCTCGGGGGTTACAAGGTTTACCCTCGCGTCCGTGCATTGCGCCGAAAGCCGAGTCGCAACGAGGAGCTCAAACGGGTCCTCATATTCAAGCGAGCACATCGCCTTTGGGTAAATACCCTTTAATACCTCTATCGCTTTTAAAGTTCTCTCTTTTCTCGTCATTAGTTCTTACCTTTGATTTTATCCCAGTACGCCTTAAACGCCTGTTCGTTCTTATTGTCGCCGTATTCGTAATACCGCACGTTCTTAATCGCGTCGGGCAGGTACTGCTGCTCTACCCAGTGGTTCGGGTACGGGTGGGGATAGATATAATGCTGTCCCTTAACCTCGGCGTCCTCGCCGTCAAAATGCTTGTTCTGAAGCTGACGCGGAATAGGTCCGATTTTGCCCTTTTTAATGTCCGAAAGCGCCATATCAATCGCGTTTGCGCCGCTGTTGCTCTTCGGACTTGTTGCAACGAGTATTACCGCGTCCGCAAGGGGTATTCTCGCCTCGGGAAGCCCCACCATAAGCGCAGCGTCAACCGCAGCCTTTACTATCGGAATAATCTGGGGATACGCAAGCCCCACATCCTCGCACGCGCATACCATAAGCCTCCTGCACGCGCTCGGCAAATCGCCCGCCTCAAGCAGCCTTGCAAGGTAGTGCAGCGCGGCGTCGGGGTCGCTCCCCCTCATACTCTTCTGATACGCGGATACGATATCGTAATGCTCATCGCCGTCGCGGTCATATTTCATAGAGCTTTTCTGCGCGAGCTCCTCGGCGGTTTCAAGGGTAATAACCTTTTTACCGTCTTTCGCGGTAGTTGCAAAATAGCAGTTTTCAACGGAATTCAGCGCCTTCCTTACGTCGCCGCCGCAGCCGTAGGCTATCTTCCTTGCAACCTCTTCGGAATATTCAATCTCTATTTTGTTTTCTTCTGAGAGAAAATCAAAGCCTCTTTTAACCGCGGGGATAATCTCCTCTGCTTCAAGGCTTTTGAACTCAAAAACCGTCGAGCGCGAAAGTATAGCTGAATACACGTAAAAATACGGGTTCTCCGTCGTTGAGGCAATAAGCGTAATCTTTCCGTTTTCTATGTATTCAAGCAGGCTCTGCTGCTGGCGCTTGTTGAAATACTGAATCTCGTCAAGGTATAAAAGTATGCCGTTCGGTGCGGTAAAGGTGTCAATCTCCGCAACGATATTCTTTATATCCTGAGTTGAGGCGCTCGTGCCGTTAAGCTTACGCAGCGAGCGCTTGGTCTTATTTGCAATTATCGAGGCAACCGTGGTCTTTCCCACGCCCGACGGACCGTAGAAAATAAGGTTCGGTATATCCTCGTTTTCAATCATATTGTAGAGCGCCTTGCCGGGAGTCAGCAGGTGCTTTTGTCCCACTATATCCTTAAGCTCGGTCGGTCTTATTCTGTCCGCAAGGGGTTTATTTCTCATTCTTATTCTCCTCGGCGGCCTTGGAATAAACGCAGCCGCAGAAATTCTGTCTGTATAAATTATGCTCCTTTGAAAGCTCTATCGAGCGCTTGAAGCCCTCGCGCTTTTTAAAGTCCGAGGGGAGCCATTTTACGCCGTACCTTTCGGCAACCTCGTATCCGATTTCGTTAATTTTCTGAGAGTTTTTGAGCGGACTTATCGAAAGCGTGGTGCAAAAGTAATCAAAGCCCTCCGCCTTTGCAAGCTCAGCCGCTCTTTCAAGGCGCATACGGTAGCACCGAAAGCACCTTTCCCCGCCCTCGGGCTCGTCCTCATAGCCCTTTGCAATATCGAGGAAGTATTCGTAGTTATATGTACCCTCGACAAGCTTTATTTCGTTTTTTACCTTCATTTCAAAAATAAGCCTTTTCTCCTCCTCAAAGCGCTTAATAAACTCGCTTTTCGGGGAGATGTTGGGGTTAAAATAGTATACTGTGATATCAAAATAATCGCTCAGGTACTCGAGCACGTAGCTTGAGCACGGCGCACAGCACGAATGAAGCAGGAGCCTCGGCGGGCGCGCCGTATCAACACCTTCAATTATTTTATCAAGCTCTTTTTGGAAGTTCACTTTATTCATCATTATCCTAAATAGTTTTTCGGATTAACCTTACTGCCGCCGAGTATCAGCTCAAAGTGGCAATGCGGACCCGTGGAGTTGCCCGTGGAGCCCGATTTTGCTATCTGCTGTCCCTTGCGCACGCTCTGTCCAACGCTTACAAGAAGCGAGGAATTATGCGCGTAAAGCGTAACGACCTTTCTGCCCTGGGCGTCCGTGCCGTGATAAATCATGACGTAGTAGCCGTAGGAATAGTTCAGCCTTTCAACCTTGATTACGATACCCTTCTGTGCCGCGACTACCTTTGAGCCCGTGGGACAGGGGTAGTCGATTCCCGTATGCGCTCTGCCGTTCCTGTAATGCCCGAAAGCCTGGGAAACGCCGTGGTGTGACGGCACGGGATAAGAAAGGTTAAGCGCTCCGTTTGAACGGCTGAAAAGCTCTCCCTCGGTGCTTGTGCTGTCGGAAGCCGACTTGCTGTGCTCCGATACGGAAGCGGTTGTAACCTCCGCGGGGTCCTTAAGCCCGCTGAGTAAGTCGTTAATCTCCTTGTCGACCTTTTTTAAGAGCTCCTCGTCCTCGTTTCTAAACTCGGTATATAGCTTTGCGTTCTCGCTGTACTGGGCAAAAAGCCTGTCGGACTCCGCTCTGTCGTCGGCTATCGCGATTTTTTTCTCGGCGATTTCCTTTTGCTTTTCTGTTATGGAGTCCTGCTCCTTTTTAAGCTCGAGCTTCTTGGCGTTGAGTACGGACTGCGCCTGCTCCGCCTGAGCCTTCTGCGCCTCGAGTCCCGTCTGCTCGTCAAGGAGCTTTTCCATTTTTTCGTTAACATCCCTTAGCAGCGCCGTATCGCTCTTTGCAACGGAGCGTATCATCTCGAAGCGGTTTAAAAACTGCGAGAGGTCCTTGCTTGAAAGCAGCGCGCCGAGCACGCTTGACTGCCCGCTTATGTACATCGCCTTAAGCCTCAGGCAATATGCGTTATAGGTTGCAACGAAGCTCTTGCTGAGCTTATCGTATTTCTTTTTTGATTTTTCATAGGTCTTTCTGAGCTTTTCAAGCTCCTTTTCGAGCGGCTCAATCTGCTCGTCAAGCTCCTGTACCTTCTTTTCAGCCTCGGCAACCTCGGCGTCAAGGAGGTTAAGCTCCTCGTTTAAATAACCTATTTTCTCGTCGAGCGCGTCGATATATTCCTGCGTTGCCTTTGCCGAGCCCTCATATTTTTCAAGCAGCTTCTGGTTCTTTTCAATATTCTTCTGAAGGTCAGCCCTCTGCTCCTTAAGGCTCTTTTTGGCTTTATTTTTCTGAGCCTCCTTGCTCTGAGTAGTCTCCTCCTCGGCAGACTCCTCCTTAATTGTCATCGGCTCGCTTGCGGTGGTGCTCTCCGCAACCGTTTCAGCCGTAGTGCTCTCGCTCGTTTCCTCCTCGTCGGCATAAGCCGAAAAGCCGACCGCCGTCAGCACAAAGGTCAGCGCAAATAATATGCTTAAGATTTTAATGCTTATAGTTTTCAAAATAATCCCTCGATTAACAATCGTTTTTGCTTATGGTAAATAGTATGCAGGGTTAACGGCGTTGCTGTAAAGCGGCTCGCCGATTCTCACTTCAAAGTGGCAGTGCGGTCCCGTGGAGTTACCCGTCGAGCCCGACCACGCAATTTGCTGTCCCTTTCTAACGTACTCGCCCGCCGAAACAAGCCTTTCGTTATTGTGGGCATAAAGAGTGTAAACGGTTTCGCCGGACGGAGTGGTTTTATCGTGCATGATAACGATATACCTTCCGTAGCTGCGGTAGGAACCGTTAGCATTAGTTAAATCAGCGGAAATAATTACCGTTCCCGAATCAGCGGCAACAATTTTCTGATTTTCATTTCCCCTTGTGGAGAAATCGCAGCCCGAATGTCCCGAATATGCGCCGAAGCCGCAGGTTATAGTTGTATAACTCGGGCAGGGATAGGTAAGGCTGATATAATTACCGCTCGGTTTCTTGGTGGTCGTTGTAGTTGTTGTAGTGGTGGTTGTGGTTGTAGTAGTCGTTGTATTTGTAGTTTTATTTGAGCCGGACTTTTTGGTTGTTGTTGTCGTAGTCGGCTTTGTCGTAGTAGTCGTGGTGGTCGTTGTCGTTGTTGTGGTTGTCGGCGGGGGCGCGTACTTCTTTGCAGCAGCGGCGATTTCCTCGTCAATCTCGTCGAGCTCCGACTGCTTAATATCCCTGTATTCACCGTATTCCTTGGTCTTGCTGTGAATTGCGTCAAGGAGCTTATTTTCCTCCATTTGCTGCTGCTCAAGCACCGCCTGCTGCTCGGTCAGCTCCTCCTGCTTTTTAGAAAGCGCCTTCTCCTCAGCCTCAAGGTTTACTATATTTTTCTCGTTGCGCTCGTTACTTTCGGCAAGCTCCTTCTGCCTTTTGTCAAGGCTGTCCCTCGCCTTCATAATTTCGTCGGTCTGGTTTTCGACTTCTCTAAGTAACTTTGCGTCCCTCTGGGAAACGGATTTAACCATCTGGAGCCTCGTTAAAAGGTTCTGAAGTCCGTTGCTTTCAAGAAGGAAGGTAAGAGTACTGTCGGTTTCTCCGCTGATATATATCGCCCTCATCCTGTCCTTGAAAATTATATAGGTTTCCTCAAACTCCTTATTGAGAAGCTTAATATTCTTTTCAAGGTCGGCAATATCCTTTTTGGCGTCCTCCATTTCCTTTTCGTTGGCAACGATAGCTTTATTGAGCAGCGCCACTCTTTTTTCAATATCCCTTACCTCGTTTTTAGCAAGCTCAAAGCGGGAGGAAAGGTACTGTATTTTCTTGTCCAGTACCTCAAGATATTCCTCTTTTTCCTTGCTCTGTTCGCCGAGGTTTTTAAGCTGGCTGTCAATTTTCTCAAGCTCTTTTTCAAGCTCAGCCTTTTGCTCCTCAATGCTCTTTTGCTCCGTAGTTTCTGCCGATACCGTATACGGCGCCGCAAAGCTCAGCAGAACACAAAGCGTAAGTAACAGTGAAATTATCCTTTTTACCATTTTTACGTCCCCACAAATTATAGATATGGATATGGTTATACATTATAATATTACCACATTATTTAGAATATTTAAATAGTAATTTTAAATTTTTATAAAAAAAGAAGCAGGAAAAGTTTTCCTGCTTCATAAGATTTACTTGAATTTGTCGAAGAAATTCTTTTTACCGTTATTCTTAGGGGGCGTATAGGTCTCGTCAAACTTTTTAAGCAGCTCCTTCTGTTCGCTCGTTACCGTGGTCGGAATGTCGACGACTATCCTTACGAACATATCGCCCTTGCCTACTCCGCCGAGTCTCTGGATACCCTTGCCCTTGAGCTTGAATACCTTGCCCGGCTGAGTTCCCGCGGGCATACTGTATTTAATATCACCCTCAAGGGTGGGAACTCTGAGCTCCGCGCCGAGAGTCGCCTCGACTATGCTTACGTGCTTATCGTAAAGAATATCGTAGCCGTCGCGCTCGAATTCCTTATGCGATTTTACGTTTACAACAACTCTTAAATCGCCCGTGGGTCCGCCGTTTGAGCCCGCGTCGCCGTAGCCTCTTACAGTTACGACCTGACGGTTGTCGATACCTGCGGGGATATCAATTTTAACCTTCTTTTTAACGATGACCTTGCCGTTTCCGTTACATTTACTGCACGGGGTTTCGGGGATTTTGCCCTTGCCCTTACAGTGCTGGCACGGCTGCTGAACGGTTGTTGCGCCGAAAAGACCTCTTTGCTGGAAGGTGACGTATCCCCTGCCGTTACAGTCGGGGCAGTTCTTGAGCTTGCCGTCAGCCGCTCCCGTACCGTGACAGGTCGAGCATTCCTCGACCCTCGATACCTCAACGGTCTTGCTGCAGCCCTTCGCCGCCTCCTCAAAGGTGATGGTGACTGCGCTCTGTCTGTCCTGTCCCTTGCGGGGCGCGTTGGGGTTGCGCGCGCTTCCGCCGAAGCCTCCGAAGCCGCCGCCTGCGCCTCCGAAGATTGACGAGAAGATGTCGCCGAGGTCTATATCGCCCTCAAAGCCTCCGAAGCCGCCGTAGCCGCCCGCGCCCTGACCTGCGCCGTAGCTCGGGTCAACGCCCGCAAAGCCGAACTGGTCGTAACGCGCTCTTTTCTCGGGGTTTGAGAGAACCTCGTAAGCCTCGTTAACCTCCTTGAACTTCGCCTCTGCGTCCGCGTCGTCGGGGTGTAGGTCGGGGTGGTACTGCCTCGCGGCTTTCCTGTATGCTTTTTTTAAGTCTTCGTCCGAAACGCCCTTGCTTACGCCGAGCACCTCGTAGTAATCTCTTTTGTTCTCAGGCATTTTAGCCTCCACTTTTCATTCCGAATTCCGAACTTAGAATTCCGAATTAATTTTCGTCTACCTCTGTATAATCGGTGTAGCCCTCGTCTGTACCGCCCTGCTGTGCGTCGTTCGGAGCGCCCTGTGCGCCGCCCTGAGCCTGCTGCGCAGCCTGATAGAGCTTCTGGGATACCTCATAGAACTTGTTTGTTAAATCCTCCTGAGCGGACTTGATAGCGGCGTTATCAGTACCCTTGAGCGCTTCCTTAAGCGCAGATACCTTGGTTTCAAGCGCAGCCTTGTCGTCTGCGGAGAACTTGTCACCGTCCTCGGAGATAAGCTTTTCGGTCTGGTATACCATCTGGTCAGCCTCATTTCTGAGGTCAACGGCTTCCTTGCGCTTCTTATCCTCCTCTGCGAACTGCTCAGCCTCGCGAACAGCCTTGTCGATATCCTCCTTGCTCATATTCGTTGAAGCGGTGATGGAAATCTGCTGCTCCTTGCCGGTACCGAGGTCCTTAGCGGATACGTGAACGATACCGTTGGTATCAATATCAAAGGTTACCTCAATCTGCGGAACTCCGCGCCTTGCGGGAAGAATTCCGTCAAGGTGGAAGCGACCTAAGGTCTTGTTGTCGGCAGCCATGTCTCTTTCGCCCTGAAGAACGTGAACCTCAACTGAGGTCTGGTTATCGGCAGCCGTTGAGAAAATCTGGCTCTTCTTGGTCGGAATAGCGGTATTTCTTTCAATAATCTTTGTGTTTACGCCGCCCATGGTTTCGATACCGAGGGACAGCGGAGTAACGTCGATAAGAAGAATCTTGTCGTCAATGTCGCCGCCGAGAACGCCGCCCTGAAGTGCAGCGCCCATCGCAACGCACTCATCGGGGTTAATGCCCTTGAAGGGCTCCTTACCCGAAAACTTTTTAATTGCCTCCTGAACGGCGGGGATTCTCGTCGAGCCGCCTACAAGGAGAATCTTGTCGATGTCGCTGAAGGAAAGTCCCGAGTCAGAAAGAGTCTGGCGTACGGGACCCATAGTAGCTTCTACAAGGTCAGCCGTCATCTCGTTGAACTTCGCTCTTGTAAGAGTTGCTTCAAGGTGCTTCGGTCCCGTTGCGTCGGCAGTGATGAACGGGAGAGAAATCTGCGCCGTGGTCATACCGGAAAGGTCAATCTTCGCCTTTTCCGAAGCTTCCTTGATTCTTTGCATAGCCATCTTGTCGTTTGAAAGGTCGATACCGTTCTGAGCCTTGAAGTCAGCAACGAGCCAGTTCATAATTTTCTGGTCGAAGTCGTCGCCGCCGAGACGGTTGTTACCCGCGGTTGCAAGAACCTCCTGTACGCCGTCGCCCATTTCTATAATTGAAACGTCAAAGGTACCGCCGCCGAGGTCGAATACCATAACCTTCTGGTCATCCTCCTTGTCGATACCGAAGGCAAGCGCAGCAGCCGTAGGCTCGTTGATAATTCTCTTAACGTCAAGACCTGCGATTTTGCCAGCGTCCTTGGTAGCCTGACGCTGTGCGTCGGTGAAGTATGCGGGAACGGTGATAACCGCCGCGTTTACGCTCTCGCCGAGGTAAGCCTCTGCGTCGCCCTTAAGCTTCTGAAGGATAATCGAGCTGATTTCCTGAGGCGTATAAGCCTTGCCGTCGATATTTACCTTATAGTCGGAGCCCATATGGCGCTTAATTGACGAAATGGTTTTGTCGGGGTTAGTAATAGCCTGACGCTTTGCAACCGCGCCGACCATTCTTTCGCCGTCCTTTGTGAACGCAACAACGGAGGGTGTGGTTCTTGAGCCCTCTGCGTTTGTAATTACTACTGCCTCGCCGCCTTCAACGACGGAAACGCAGCTGTTTGTTGTACCTAAATCAATACCTATAATCTTTGACATAATAATCTATCTCCTTTGTGTTATTTTTAATATAATACAATTCCGAATTCCGCTTTTTGAATTCCGAATTAATTTGCGGTTTTTACCATTGCGGCTCTTATAATTCTGTCGCCTATTTTGTATCCCTTCTGGAATACGTCGGTAATAACGTTCTCGCCGAGCTCCTCATCCTCAACATGCATTACTGCGTTGTGGAGCTTCGGGTCAAAGCTGTCTCCCGGGGCGCCGTAAGCCTCAACGCCGAGCTTTTCAAGGGAAGCCATCAAGCCCGTGAGCGTCATTTCAACGCCCTTCCTCAGCGCGTCATAATCCGTATTATCCGCGCCGAGCGCTCTCTCGAGATTGTCGATAGCGGGTAAAACCTCCGCTACGACCGTACCCTTTGCGTTTGAAAAGGTCTGTTCCTTCTCCTTTGCGCTCCTCGCTCTGTAATTAGCGTATTCCGCAGCAGTCCTCTTAAGAAGCTCGTTTGTGGAATCAAGCTCCTTCTGGAGCTTTTCCTCGGCGATGGGCTCAACCTCCGCCTCTGCCTCCTCGACCTCAATTTCTGCTGTTTCCTCAAGGATTCCCTCGTTTTCAAGGTTTTCTTCTTTTACCTTTTTACTCATATCTGAAACCTCCCTCCTTTAGAAGCGTCGCTACGGTTTTGAATACGTAGTCAACCCTCGGAAGTATTGTTTTATAATCAATTCTCAGCGAGCCGATTATTCCGAGCGCCGCAGTCTGAATATCGTTATACGTAAATCTTGCGGCGGCGGTCGCCGTGCTTTTCAGCTCGTATACGGGATTTTCGTCGCCGATATAGAGCACGGTATCGCTGTTCATTTTTATAAAGTCGTTAATCAGCCCCTCAAGCTTATCCTTTTTTGCAAGCAGGACAAGCAGCTTGTAAACGTCCTGTCCGAGCTCGGTCTGGGAGAGCAGCTTAGTTTCGCCCGTTACCGTGAGCGTACCCTCGCCCGCCTCCTGACACAGCGAGCACAGCGACGCCAGTATGGGAAGCATATCGAACACTCTCTCGCCGAGCATCGGTGCCGTGGACTGTATTAGCGAAAGGTTAATATCGCCGAGCGGCACGCCTACGAAAAACAGATTTGTTATCTCGTAAAACGCCTTTTTGAATTCGCTGTCAATCGGACAGTTGAGACGGCATACGGAGGATTTAATTTTTCCTCCTACCGAGAGCATTACGAGCATAGCGCGGGAATTGCCCGCGGGGATGAGCTCAACGCCCTGAACGCAGTCAAGCGGGTCCTTAACGGTTGAATAGAAGGAAGCGCAGCCCGTAATATCGGAAAGCAGCCTTGACGCGTCAGCAAGCAGCCTATCGGGGTCCGAGGCGTTAACGCTGAGATACTCGTTAATCTGCTGCTTTTCATAGGGCGTAAGCTCGTTTGGCTTAACTATGTTTTCAACGTAATAGCGGTAACCGTTCTTAGTTGGAACTCTTCCGCCGCTTGTGTGCCTTTGCTCGAGGAGTCCCATACCCGTAAGAAAAGCCATCTCGTTTCGGATAGTTGCGGAGCTTATGGAATAGGGAAGCATACTGCACAGCGTATTCGAACCGAGCGGTTCGCCCGTCTTGATATAATAATCAATTATCATTTCAAGTATTGCCGAGCGTCTGTCGCCAATCATCACTATTCCTCCCACTTTTCTTTTTGTTAGCACTCTCAAGCGCAGAGTGCTAACTCTGTAATGTATATTACACATTATTTTTTGTTTTGTCAATAGTTTTTATGAAAAAATTAGCAAAAAATTAACAGGAGTGCTAACACACTCCTGTTATATGTATTATTTATACCATTATAAGTAATTCCACGGATTAACTCTCGTTCCGTTTACGCGCACCTCAAAGTGACAGTGCGGTCCCGTGGAGTTACCCGTAGAGCCACTGTACGCTATCGTCTGTCCCTTTGATACATGGTCGCCCACGCCCACAAGCAGCGTAGTGTTATGCGCGTAGAGCGTGGAAAGTCCGTTACCGTGGTCAATGATGATATAGTGACCGTAGCTGTAATTCAGGTTCTTCGCAAGTATAACCGTACCCGATTCAGCCGCGCAAACCGCGGTACCGGACGGACAGCGGAAGTCAACGCCGCCGTGATAGCGTCCGCTCGAGTAATTCGGATAATTCGCGGATACTGACCTTGAGTACGTCGGGTAGGACAGCGTTCCGCTGTACGCGCCGCTTCCGGTAGAACCGCTTATAGCGCCCGTGCCCCTTGAAGCCCTTGCGTACGCCGCCTCGATTTCGCGCTCAATCTCCTTGAGCTCCTCCTCGTTGGTTTCAATAGCCTCCTGATATTCCGCGGTCTCGCTTGAAAGCTTTTTTATAAGGGCATTCGCTCTGCTTACCTCGGCGTCAAGATTGCTCTTGGACGCCTTAAGCTCGCTCATATTCGAGTCAAGCTTCTTCTTGTCGTCCTGAAGCTTAGCCTTTTCCTCGTTAAGCTGATTGCGCTTCTTTTCAAGCTCCGCCTTAGCCTGCTCGATTTCCTCCATCTTTTTCATAAGGTCGTCGAGCGCCTTGCTGTCCTGTTCGGAAACGGACTTAATCATCTGAGAGCGGGTTAAAATTGAGCTGATGTCAAGGCTTGTAAGAAGCACCTCAAGGTTTGTAGCGCTTCCCGATATGTACATAGCCCTCAGCCTCTGACAGTAATCGCTGAAGGTCTTGTCAAACTCCGCCTGCTTTGCGTCTATTTCAGCCTGGGCTGTGATAATATCCTGTTCAATCTGAGTTATCTGCGCCTCACAGTTGCCTATCTGAACCTTAAGGTCGTCGATGTCGTCCTGCAGCACGTTAATCTCGTCCCTGAGCAGACTTATCTTTTTATCAAGCGCGGAGATAGTGTCCTGAGTTTCGTCCTTTTTCTCCTCAAGCTTGTCTATCTCCTCCTGCGCCTCTTCAATTTTTTCTTTAATCTTTTCCTTCTTATCCTTCATCTCGGAGATGGAAGCCGTCGTGTCTTCGTCATCCGCAAGTGCGTTGAAAGTAAAAGCATAGGATGAAAACACGAAGCAAAGGCAAAGGACAAGCGAAAGAAGTTTAAGCAATTTCTTAGATAGCACTTATCTCACTGCCTTCCTTATTAAGATACCTTCTCATCGTAATCAGCGAACCGAACACACCGCTTACTATACCGATTACGAGGAATGCCGCAAGCATATACCACGCGTAATTCAGGAAGTTGAGCGGTATGATTCCCATCGTCTTGAACAAATCGCTGAACTGATTAACCGAGAATTCATATACGGCGTAAACCACGGCGAGCGAGAGCACGCTCGATATCACGCCGATAACGATCCCCTCAACGACGAACGGAAGCCTTACGAACGAGTTGGTTGCGCCGACCGACTTCATAATGCTGATTTCGAGTCTGCGCGAATATACGGTAATTTTAATCGTATTTGAAATGATGAAAAGCGAGATTGCAAAAAGCACCGCGATAATGACGATTGCGATAATCGTAATACCCCTGCTGATAGTGTCGAGCTTCTTTGCAAGGTCGGTATTCTGCCTTATCGTGTCGATATTGTCAAGCTTTTTAATCTCTTTTACGGTATTTGAAAACTGATTTAAATCCTTAACCGTTATCTTATATGCGTCGGGTAGAGGAATGTCGGTGCTGATTTCGGTAAAGAACTTAGCCTGAGCCTCCTCCATGGTCTTAAGTTGCTCCTGCCAGGCGTCAACCTTGGACACGAACTCAACCTCGGCAACGTTGTCAATCGCTTTGAGCTTTTCGCCCATTTCGTCAATCGCCGCCTGCTCGGTACCGTCGGTGATATATACCATAATAACGTTTTCTTCCTCTATCCTGCTGATAAGGGAGTCGATATTAAGGAATATCATCGAGGCTGAGCCTATGAGCACAAGACAGGAAAGGAGCACGCAGATTGAGGCAATTGACATCATTCTGTTCGTCCAGGTGTTTTTAATACCCTCTTTAATAAGGTATCTTAAGCTTGATGCTGTCATTATTCCTCACCTCCGTCCTCTTCGTCCTCCTCAGGCTCCTTGCCCTCGGACATAATTTCGTTTTGGAGCTCCTTTTCAATTTCCTCCTCGGACTTGAAGAGCTCCTCCTCTGCCTCAAGGATTTCCTCCTCGGCTTCGGGCTCCTCGTCAGCTTCGGTATTTGCTACGATATTTTCAAAAACGCTCTGTACCTGGTCCTGCTGTACGTCCTCGTCGAAGTAGTACATATCGGTAACCTCTTCGGTCTTTTCGGTCCTGAACTGAGCGTAGGTCGGGTCGGGCGTATCGGATACGACCATACCGTTCTGGATAACAATAACTCGCCTCTGGAAAGAGCGTACAAGCTCGTGCTCGTGAGTTACCATAACGACAGTTGTACCGTTATTGTTAATCTTTGTGAGAAGGTCAACAATTTCGTGGCTCATTTCGGGGTCAACGTTACCCGTGGGCTCGTCCGCTATAATAAGCTCGGGATTGTTAACGAGCGCTCTCGCAAGAGAAACTCGCTGCTGCTCGCCGCCCGAAAGCTCATTGGGCATAGAACGCGCTTTTTTTGATAAGCCTACAAGGTTGAGAATATAGGGAACTCTCTTTCTGATATCCTTTTCCTTGGTGCCGATTACGCGCATAGCAAAAGCTACGTTATCGTATACCGTCATTTTCGGAATAATCCTGAAATCCTGGAATACGATACCCATGGTTCTCCTGTAATAAGGAACCTTCCTCTTCTTAAGCTTGTTTGAGGAATAACCGTTAACGATAACCTCGCCCTCGGTCGGCTTCTCCTCATGCATAATGAGTTTTAAAAAGGTACTCTTGCCCGCGCCGGACGCGCCGACTACAAAGACAAATTCCCCGTCCTCTATCTTAATATTTACGTTATCAAGCGCTTTTGTGCCGTTGCTGTCATAAATTTTAGTTACGTCTTTAAATTCAATCACGGCTATATCTCCAATCTGAAATATTACTCCAAAATCAAGGGGATACTTCCCCTTATACTCCCTATATAATATACCAAGTAATTTTTATAATCAAGTGTTTTATGTAATTTTTAAGTTAATTTTGTAACTTCTTTGTAAACTGTAAGAACTGCCGTTTTCAAATTTTGAGTAATTTTTTCACATTTTTATATGATTTTTTATTGCAATTTGAAAAACAATATGTTATTATGTTGAAGAAACGTAAAGTATGAAATAAAAAATCTTGGAGGAACAAGAAATGAACACCGATTTTAAGGTACTTGTTGCTGATGAGAAAGAGGAATTCGGAAAAGAATGTGAAAAGGAGCTTTCCCAGCTCGGGGTGAACGTAACGCTCTGCCCCAAAAACGGAGACGAGATTATTAAACGCATCAGCGCGGAAAGCTACTCGGCGCTTGTAATGGATGTTTTTATGCAGGGCGCCGATGGTCTTGAGGTGCTCGACTACATCAATTCGAGCCTGAGCATAAGACCGTTCGTTATTCTTATGTCCGCGATTGACACCTCCTCCTTTGAGGAACAGGTAATAAGCGCAGGCGCGGATTATTACTTCATAAAGCCCGTGAGCCCCAAGGCGCTCGCAAAGAGAATCAGCAAGCTTATGCTCTGGCGCGGCGAAAACGGGAACGCGCGCAGACGCACGCGCCGCGAGGACGATATTGCCGTGGTAATTTCGGACATCATGCGCCAGATAGGCGTTCCCGCCCATATCAAAGGCTACCAGTACCTGAGAACTTCCATTGAGCTTTGCGTAAACGAGCCCGAAATGCTCGGCTCGGTTACAAAGATACTGTACCCGACGGTAGCCAAGCAATACCAGACCACCTCAAGCCGTGTTGAAAGGGCGATAAGACACGCCATAGAGGTCGCGTGGAACAGGGGCGATATCGACGTTTTGTCCTCGTTTTTCGGATATACCATAGATTCGGGCAGAGGCAAGCCGACGAACTCGGAGTTTATCGCAATGATTTCCGACAAAATCCGCCTTATGCAGCGTCAGCACGAGGCATAAAAAAACGGAGCACATGCTCCGTTTTTTTAATGAATGAATGATGAATTACTTTTTGTGCGAAGCACCCTCAATTCACAATTCAAGATTTATGCAGCCGTATTTATCGGCGCATAGTTATTACCGTTAATCAGCGTGAGGATATAGTCGTAAACCTCCTGCGCGGTCATAGAATTAAAAATCCTGTTGCCTATAAACGAGCGGTTTTTATCGTTAATTCCATTGACGTATTTTACCGCCGTTCCGCCGTTTGATGCCCACTCCTTAAGGTTATGGTTATAGTCGTCGATAAGTATGCAGTCCTGTGTAATATCGCCACCCACAATATCTCTTACCGCCTCGCTTTTTTCCTCCTTTTCGCCGTTTACCATAATAAACTCGCTGTCGAAAAGGTCGGGCATATAATCCTCGCGCCACTCCATCTTTTCTCTTACCGAATATTTAAAGTCGCTCGGGTAAACCTTCGTAAGCACGCACACGCCTATGCCCAGCGCCTCGGAGTTTTCGCAGAGCATACTGAGCGCGCCGAGCATATTCGCCTCGGGCTTGAGAGACCTGAAATATCCTCTCTCCTTCATATCGTTTTCAGTGCAGTCTGCTCTGTACTCGGCAAGCACTCCATCCATATCAAAAAACACGCGTTTCACAGCGGTCACCGTCCTTTCTGATACCACTATAACACATGCGTTTTGGAGTGTAAATACTTCAAAGCGGCACAGTCCAAAAGTCTGGACTGTGCTGCAGTTTTGCTTTTTGCTTTTGCTTCGTTTTTGCTTTTGCTTGTTGCTTGTTTTACTGGTTGTTTTACTTTATTTTATCGCTTTTACCTCTTCAAAGGTGTCGATAATTTCCTGCTCGGGCTTTGGTGTAATAAGCGATACGAGGATATTAACAACAAGTCCGAAGATGAACGCGGGAAGCAGCTCGTAAATAGCGAATACGCCACCTACCTTAACCGCGATAATGTACTTCCAGATAAATACCATAGCGCCGCCCGCGAGCATACCCGCGATTGCGCCGTATTTATTGGAACGCTTCCAGAAGAGCGCAAGGAGCATAACGGGACCGAACGCCGCGCCGAATCCCGCCCACGCGAACGATACGATACCAAATACGGAGGAGTTCGAATCCCACGCAAGCACTACGCCGATAACGGAAATTACGAAGAGCGTTACCCTTGCAACGACCATTTCGCCCGTTTCCGAAAGCTTAAGCTTAAACACGCCGCCGAGGATATTTTCGCTCATCGAAGATGAAGCTGCAAGGAGCTGTGAATCAGCGGTTGACATCGTGCTCGCAAGAATACCCGCGAGTATAACGCCCGCGATAAGCGCGAAGAGCATACTCCTCTGAGAAAGGAGATTAGCAATCTGAACTATAATCGTTTCGCTGTCGCTGAGCGCGCCGAGCGAGCCTGCGTTCACCATACCGAGACCTACGATACCGATGAATACCGCAACAGCCATGGAGATTACAACCCATACGGTTGCAACCCTCCTTGAGAGCTTGACCTTCTCGGGATTTTCAATAGCCATAAAGCGCAGGATTATGTGCGGCATACCGAAATAACCGAGTCCCCACGCAAGCGTTGAAGCGATAGTCAGCGCGCTATGGTCAACCGCCATACCCGTTTCAGGATTATAGGTATTGAGCATACCAAAATAGCCCGGAAGAGCACGCGCATTTTCAACAACTGCGCCGACTCCGCCCGCCCGGGATACGCCGAATATGAGCACAACAACAAGCGCAACCGTCATAATAATCGACTGGATAAAGTCGGTGGTTGAAGCCGCGTTAAAGCCGCCGAGCGAGGTATAGCCAACGATTACGATAGCGGAAATCACCATAGCAATGTGGTAATCAATTCCGAAAAGCGTACCGAAAAGCTTACCGCACGCCGCAAAGCCCGAAGCCGTATATGGTACAAAAAATACAATAATAACGAGCGCCGCAACCGCCATTAAAACATTGCTTTTTTTGTATCTTCTCGAGAAGAAATCGGGAACGGTAATCGCGTCGATTTTAGCCGAATAGTTACGCAGCTTTTTCGCTACGATGAGCCAGTTTAGATAAGTACCAACCGCAAGACCTATCGCCGTCCAGCCCGCGTCCGCAACGCCCGTCAGGTACGCAACCCCGGGAAGTCCCATAAGCAGCCAGCTCGACATATCCGAAGCCTCCGCGCTCATAGCCGTTACGAGCGGTCCGAGCTTACGTCCGCCGAGGTAAAAATCGCCGACGTTCTTCGTTTTCCTCGAAAAAATAACGCCGATTAATACAACGACTGCAAGGTATACGACGATTGAAATCATAATGCCTATCTGAGCATTTGTCATATAAATCCCCCTTAGTAAACGTTTTGTTTTAACGCTTTAATGTACTAATAATAGCACACCTCGTTTTATATTGCAAGAAAATATTATGCAAAACATATTGTTAAAAATTTATCATTCTCCTTGAAACTTTTTGTATAATCTGTAAAAAATACAATTTTCCCTTGCATATTATTACCAAAGAGTATAAAATAATAGTGCAAAAAAGCAATTGACATTAATTAATTTTATGGAGGTAGATTCCAATGGTAAAAGTTGCTATTAATGGTTTTGGCCGTATCGGCCGTCTTGCTTTCCGCCAGATGTTTGAGGCAGAGGGCTATGAGGTTGTAGCTATCAACGACCTTACCGATCCTAAGATGCTTGCTCATCTTCTTAAGTATGACACAGCTCAGAGAGGCTATGCGGGCGTTATCGGCGAAGGCAAGCACACAGTAGAGGCTACCGAGAGCTCAATCATCGTTGACGGCAAGGAAATCCCGATTTTCGCTAAGCCCAACGCTGCTGAGCTTCCCTGGGGCGAGCTTGACGTAGACGTAGTTCTTGAGTGCACAGGCTTCTATTGCTCAAAGGAAAAGTCACAGGCTCATATCGACGCAGGCGCTAAGAAGGTAGTTATTTCCGCTCCCGCAGGTAATGACCTTCCGACAATCGTTTACAATGTAAACCACGAAAAACTTACAGCTGACGATAAAATCATCTCCGCTGCTTCCTGTACAACTAACTGTCTTGCTCCCATGGCAAAGGCTCTTAACGATTATGCTCCTATCCAGAGCGGTATTATGTGCACAATCCACGCTTACACAGGCGACCAGATGATTCTTGACGGTCCTCACAGAAAGGGCGACCTAAGAAGAGCACGCGCAGGCGCTGCTAACATCGTTCCCAATTCAACGGGCGCAGCTAAGGCTATCGGTCTTGTAATCCCCGAGCTTAACGGCAAGCTTATCGGCGCTGCTCAGAGAGTTCCTACCCCGACCGGTTCAACAACGCTTCTTATCGCTGTTGTAGAGGGTAAGGACATTACCGCTGACGGCATCAACGCTGCTATGAAAGCTGCCGCTAACGAGAGCTTCGGCTATAACACCGACCCGATCGTATCAATGGATATCGTTGGTATGAGATACGGCTCACTCTTCGATGCTACACAGACAATGGTTCTTCCTATCGGCGATGATAAGTATGAGGTTCAGGTTGTTTCATGGTATGACAACGAGAACTCCTATACATCACAGATGGTTAGAACAATCAAGTACTTCGCAGAGCTTGGCTAAAACTAATAAAAAAGAACCGCAGCTTTTACGCTGCGGTTTTTTAATTGAGAATTAAGAGTTGAGAGTTAAGAATTATGGGCGGGCTCTGCCCGCACCCGATTACCATATTATACCAAAGAACGCGAGCGGACGAAGGAAGGCTTCGCGTATTCTGAAGCCGAGGGAGTCCTCGCCGTTCAGTGAGGCGATGGGCAGGTAGGAAACGCCCGCCTTTTTCATTATTTTCTTACTGCGCCAGATATGAAACCTGCTCGTAACGAACGCAACCTTCGCAGCATCGCCGAGCATTTCCCTTGTAAACTGAAAATTCTGCAGCGTGGTTTTTGCCTGCTCCTCGAGGATAATATCCTCCTCGGGTACGCCGAGGGTGAGGAGAGCGTTTTTCATAATCTGCGCTTCGCTGAGCCTCTGCGTTTCGCCCTTGATTCCGCCCGATACTACGATTTTTGTACCCTCGTTTTCAGCGTAAACCTCCGCGCCCTTTTTAATCCGTTCACAAAGCAGTGGGCTCGGCTTATCCTCCTCAATCGGACCGCCGAGTATTAGTATATAATCAAATATTTTATCCATAATATCACCAAGTTAATTATACAAACCCTCCCGTTTAATGTCAAACCGCTAAATTTTTAGTTGATAAATTAATTACTTTCAATTATAATTAAGGTATAAACATTAAGGAGTAAATTATATGAGTAGTAAAGATTTAACCGCTCCCAAAACCTACGTGGGTAAAAAGGAGCTGTGGATGTTCTCCATCGGCGGTATGGGACAGGGCATGATTTACGCTATGATGTCAAGCTACATAAGCGACTACTACGTAAACGTCCTTCACCTTCCGCTTATGTTCGTATTGCTTTTAATGCTGCTCGCGAGAGTGTGGGACGCTATCAACGACCCGCTTATGGGCGTTATCGTTGACAAGCACACTACCAAGTGGGGCAAGATGAAGCCGTATATTCTCTTTGCGGCTATTCCGATTGCCGTGCTTACTATACTTATGTATTTAAGCCCGAGCCTTGAGCAAAAGCAGTTAATGGTGTATTCCGCAATCGTATACGTTGCGTGGGGTATGATTTATACAATGGCTGACGTTCCGTTCTGGAGCCTTCCCAATATCCTCACCCCGAATGCAGACGAGAGAAGCCACGTCGTTTCCTTCTCAAAAATCTGGAACAGCGTAGGCTCGGCGCTTCCCGAGATATTCTTCTTCGCTTCGGGCTTCCTGCTTCCCCTCGTTATCAGCACGACCGACCCCGAGGAGTATAATAAGAAGAAGTACCTCATTATCGCCTGCACCGTTGTTGCAATCGGTATTGTATTATACGTTAATTCTTACTTCCATATTAAAGAGAGGGTTGTCCTCCCCGTCAAGAAAAAGGCTAAGGGCGAGCCCTCACAGCTTACCCGTATCTTTAAGTGCAAGCCCCTGCTTCTCATAATATTAATGGGCGTGCTTTCAAGCGGACGTTATATGGTACAGGCGGCTGCAATCCACGTTGCAAGATACGCATTTTATATCGGTCCCGACCTTACGGGAATGACCCTCGCGGAAAAAACCGCGGCTATCGACGCTTCCGTAGGTACAGTTAAGACTATATTCCAGCTCTGCGCAGTTGTAGGTATGTTCGGCGCAACTATCTTTATGCCCAAGCTTATGCAGAAGTTTGACTACAAAAAGCTTCTTATCACTACCTGTCTTGCGGGCTTCGCTGCAAGTATCTTTACTACCGTAATCGGCTGGTTCACTAATAATCTCTATTTCTGTATACCGTTCATCCTCATTCAGTGTATCCCGCTCGGCGTTATCAATACGCTTTCGATAGCGATGATTTACGACTGCCTTGACTATATGGAGCTCACAACGGGCAACAGGGACAATGCTATGGGCTCGGCGTGCCAGGGCTTTGTTAACAAGCTCGGCTCCGCGCTCTCAACCGTTGGTATCGTAGTAATGTATATGGCAATCGGTATGGAGCCCGACAAGATGCTCTCCTCAACCGCAATTATGGCTGCTACCGAGCTTCCGAGGTGGCAGAACTTCGCTATGTTCTCCCTCGTTTCCATCGTGCCCGGTCTGAGCATGCTGCTCTGCTCAATTCCGATGTTCTTCTACCCGATTTCGGGCGAAAACAAGAAAAAGATGCAGGCTGAGCTTGCCGCAAAGCGCGAGGCTGAGGGCTTCTCAGTAGCAGAATAATACAGTAAAAGAGCCGTTTTCACGGCTCTTTTCATATGCTCTCCAACGAGAAAATAAAAAATTTAATGTTTTTCGTTAAAAAAGTATTGACAAACGCAAAATGATGTGTTATAGTGTGTTTAACGATAAACGTTAAACAATTTATTTTATTCGTTGGAGGTAGAAAAATGAATACGAATTTAAAGAAAAACATTAATACCGCGGGCACCGTGGGCTACATCATTTCAATCTTTATGATTATCGCACTGATTGCAGGAATGGTAACCGTAGCGCTCGGCACCGTAGCGACAGGGCTCGTTGCCAAGGAAGAGGTTAACGTAACCGTATCAAGTAATATTGACGTTACCGCTAAAGGCAACATCCTTGAAAAGCTCAGAAACGTCGTAACGCTCGACGGCGGCGAAAACTTTGCCGACATTCTCGGCGAAAGCGGCGGCACTTCCGTTGCCGTAGACGACAGCGACCTGTCCGAATTCAGCGTAAATGAAACTGAAAACGGAATAGCAATCAATGCAAAAACCAACCCCGTAAGCTTTACGGCGGGCAGGCTGATTGCCGCTTTGGTAATCACCTTCCTTTATTTCGGCGCACTTGTCGTGATGTTCCATATGGTCAAGTACCTTATGAAAGCGCTTAAGGAATGTGATACCCCGTTCACAGAGGCAGTAATTAAGAATATGCAGCGTTTCGGTTGGTCACTGATTCCCGTAATTATTATGTCAGCCGTTGCCGAATCTGCATGGGGCGCACTCACTACGGGCGGCACGATGATCAACTTCTCGCTTAACCTCGGCGGACTTCTGGTTCTTGCAGTCGTATTTGTACTTACTCTTGTATTCAAGTACGGCGCTGAGCTCCAGAAAGAATCCGACGAGACTCTCTAAGGCGGTGAGAATATGGGAAAGATAGTTTTACGTCTTGACAGAGTAATGGCGGACAGAAAGATGAGCCTTAATGAGCTTTCTGAGAAGGTGGGCGTTGCCAACGTCAACCTCTCCAAGCTCAAAAACGGTCACGTAAGCGCTATTCGCTTTTCAACCCTTATCGCCCTTTGCGAAGCGCTTCATTGCCAGCCCGGCGATATTATTGAGTATCAACCCGAAGAATAATTAATAATCCTAAATTAAACTGTCAGGGAGGTCTGATTATGAGCAGGATTATCGTAGCAGGCGCAGGTCACGGCGGACTTACCGCGGCGTACCACCTTGCAAAAAACGGCTTTGACGTAACTGTGATTGAAAAGAGAAAGCGCGCCGACCTTGGCCACGACTGGCACGACTGGATGACCTACGATGCCTTTGACAAGGCAGACCTTCCGCGTCCGGACGAGGACATCGTATATGAAACCGAGCCGCAGAGCTTTCGCAATCCGAGCGGCAGCGTAAATATTCAGGTTCCGCGCGACGATATTTCTATCGTAATGGACAGGAAGGAGCTTATTAACTACCTTGTTGAGCTTGCTGAGAAGGCGGGCGCAAGGCTTCAGTTTGAAACGAAGATAATTGCGCCTTACACCGAGGGCAATACGGTAAAGGGTATTATTATCCGCAAGCCGAGGAGCGTTAAAATTCTTGAGGCTGACCTCGTAATAGACAGCGCGGGTATGTACTCCCCAATCCGCTCAAAGCTCCCTGCGCTCTTTAATATTGATAATACCATTGATAAGCGCAGCATTTTCCACGTTTACCGCGCGTATTTTGAAAATACGACGGGCGAGGTAAACGACCCGCCGTACACGATAAATATGTTCCATATGTACCGCCCGGGGCTTGACTGGACTATTACGACGAAAGACTACGTTGACGTTCTTCTCGGTAAATTCTCACAGGCGGGCGAGCTCACTCAGGAGGAAATTGACGCAGCTATTGCCGCGTTCAGAGAGGACTATCCCTTCACGGGTGAAAAGATAGTAAGAGGCGGCGTGAAAGCGGATATTCCGATTAGCCGTATGCTCGCGCTCATAGTTGCAAACGGCTATGCCGCAATCGGCGACGCCGCGGGCATGACCGTTCCTCTTAACGGCAGCGGTATCGTACTGAGTATGGAGGCGGGCAAAATTCTTGCGGATACCGTGCTCGGCGCAGACGGCGACTATTCGGTAAACAAGCTGTGGAATTACGAATACGAGTATTATCAGCAGTACGGCAAGGATTTGGTGGTAATCGACATTATCAAAACCGTATTCACCTACGTAGGCGGCGACGTCGTTGACTACATCTTTGAAAAGGGCATTATGAATGCGGAAATGCTCGGTATAGCAAGCGGAAATCCCGTGAAGCTCACGCCCGATTACGTGCTCAACGCAATCAAATCCTCACCTCCGCTGCTTAAATACGTTCCCGCGGTTGCAAAATGCGCAAAGACCGCACCGCTCGTTTCGGCGGTAAGCACAAAAATGCCCAAAGAGTACGATGAAAAGAAAGTAGCGCGCTGGATAAAAGCATACAAAGCGCTGTAAAAAGCGATATAAAAAGGCTGACAGACTTCCGTCTGTCAGCCTTTAATGCTATTTGCATTTAGTTAAAAATATCCTCATAGGAAACCTTTAAGATTTCCTTTATTATCTTAATTTCGTCAGGATAAATATGCCGTTGTCCAACCTCAATTTTTGCAACCGCAGAACGCGTAATGTCACAACCGCTTAATTGCAGCTTTGCCGCAAGCTTTTCCTGCGTCATCTGTCTTTCTTCGCGGAGTCGGCGTATATTCTGACCAATCTTCTTTTCATAATCCCTGTTCACAAGTCAACCTCCGAATGCACTTAAATAAGCGCAATTATCGCTTGACTTTATTTTATCTTTATGTTATCATTTTATTGCACCTATATAAGCGCAAATTAAGCAGTAAGGAAAAGAAAATGTCAGTTGTCAGAGATATTTTTAACGGAAAATACAATCCCCAATATAAAGCAGGCAGCATTGCCGAAGAGCTTGAAAAGGTTGTAGATAAAGAGCATCGTTTTATTATTTCAAAATTGCTTCATGCGTCAATCTGGCTATTACAACAAACCTTAATTCAGTATAACAGCAACGTATAATTATCCTTTCTTTTTTTGCACAAACAGATCAAATGCAGCGGCCGCAATCATTAAAACAGACATCACGATCGTTGCAGGATGCATGACGGAATGGCAACGCATAGTATTCATCATGCAAAGACCAATCATGTTTCCGGGAAGGATAGCCGAAAACAGCGCCATAGGAATCATAGCAATGGCAAGCCCCTGTTTGACTTTGGATTCCTTTACAAGCAGGTGGATGACGGAGATCACGAGCAGAACCGCTGCGATTCCTGTAATCCCCTGCCCAGCCCAATGACAGGTCATCCAGCTCCCGTCGTCCTTTGGACCGCAGGGCGCGAAAAATGTGCGTATACCGATTAGGAAAACGATACTTAATACAAGCAGAATGATATCTGTAACACCGATGTTTATTTTTTTCTTTTCCATAGAGATTGCTCCTTTGTGTTTTATTTCGTTATTTCTAACGCTTATCATCTTACACTCTGGAGCTAACATGGTATTAAACAGAATCTAAACTTTTTCTAAACCGGCGTATTTTTGACAAATTTATATCCGGCACCCCATACCGTTTGTATATACCGGGGATCGGAAGGATTACTTTCAATTTTCTCCCGAAGTCGGTTAATGTGTACCATGACTGTGGCGGTATCTCCATTTGAATCCATTCCCCACAATCTGTCAAAGATAACATCTTTGGAAAACACGATACCCGGATTTGATGCAAGAAAATATAACAGCTCATATTCCTTGTTCTTCAAATCTATTTCTTTGCCTCGCACGAAAACCTGGCGATATGGAACAAGGATTTTCAAATCTCCTGCTTCAAGCACATCCGGCGTCTCCTGCACCCCACCGGCATCCTTCAGCAGCCGTTCATGAATGCCTATATGCGCTTTGACACGTGCCACCAGTTCTCCCGGATTGAACGGCTTGATGACATAATCATCTGCTCCAAGTCCCAAGCCGCGTATCTTATCGACATCCTCCTGCTTTGCGGTAACCATGATGATAGGAAGGTTCTGCGTCTGCCGTATCTGACGGCAGATTTCAAATCCGTTTGTTCCGGGAAGCATTACATCCAGGATCAGCAGGT
>CALCYI010000051.1 GCA_937907605.1 uncultured Clostridia bacterium
CACTTGGCAGCACCTTTGTTGCAACAAGCAGCGTTAAAACACTTCTTGAAGAAAAGTATCCTCTTCCGGAAGACTTCAAAGAAACGCCTGAGTTTAAAGAAATAATAAATATGTTGAAATAGTAGAAGCCTCGGCAAAGCCGAGGCTTTCGTTATACTCTCCGTTCCCTGCACCAGTCAATGAAGGCGGATTTCATTACCTTAAAGTTTTTGCCGACCTTGATTGTCGGGAAGTCCTCACGGTAAAATAATTCTCTTGCTGCCTGAACGGAACAGCCGATAATTTTTGATACATCCATCGGCGTTAAGAATACAATTCCTGCTTCCGTTTTTCCATGCTTCAATGAAAATCATTTATGTACCATTTCTATTCATTATCATCCTTTGGATATAACACATAATAGCGTTTGTTCGATTTTTCAACTTTTGCGCTAAATATTGCATTTTCTTTAGAAAAAACACGAAATTTATTCTCATTATTTATGTCTGTAAATGGATAAATAAAAAATTTCGGTGGTGCTTCATAGGAAAAGTCAAAATATTCATACTTAACTATCTTATTGTCTTTTACAAAAATCATACCTGCCGTTAAATCTGTTGAGCCTTTGAATTCATCACCAATGGCTTCCTCAATATCATTTTCAGATGTTGGGTACTGGAAAATCAATACTTTATCCCATTCGAAATGGGTAAAGTCTGAAAGAACAATTTCCACTGTTTCTTTTTCATCATCAGACTCTTCGGACTCGACAATATTGTTGTCAATATATTTAATAATGCGATTTGATATAGGTTTGCTTTGAATTATAATAAGAGCACATAATGCAACAATAACAGCAATCGCAATCAAACAGACTTTAAAATGCTTCATTTAATTTTTCACTTTCGCTTTTTAGTCATTATTATATTATCACATTTGGCGATAGCTTGCAATATTATACCATCCTTTCCCTGCACCAGTCAACGAAGGTGGACTTCATAACTTTGAAATTTTTGCCAACCTTGATTGTCGGAAAGTCCTCACGGTAAAACAATTCTCTTGCTGACTGAACCTCAACCACTTGCCAACCAAATTATCAACAAACCGCCTAAACGCTTGATAATTTTGTCACTCCAACCCTACACCTCGACCATAAAAATGCGATTGCCCCGTTTGGAGCAATCGCATTTTTGATGTTATTAATCAATATCAACCTTTAGTTCTATTTCGTGATATTCTATTTCCGCTTCTCTAAACACACTGATTATTTCGTTTACATAAGTTTTCATCTTTTTTGTATCACTTGATTTGGGATGATAAACGATTTTTATCTTTACAGGAACTCCCATCAATCCAGTTATTGCATCCCAAAGCGCGTCTAAATTATTGCCGTACCAATCAGGTAGTTCCAAGTTTTCTTTTATTACCTTATGTAAAGAGCCGATATATTTACACTCCGAAAAATCAAGAACTACATTCTTTGTTTCGCTCATGATAATTAGTCCCTCCTATACGATTTCATAAAATGTTTGATAATGGTCGTAAGTTACGAATATCAAACCGTCATTAGAGAATATAATTCTCATTGAGTTACGATATCCTCTGACATAGTTGATGTCTGCTTCAATCCATGTTCTTCCGTTTTTATACGGTAATTTTCCCTCACGATTAATGAAGGTTCCCTTTGTAATTTGCTTACCGGGCGCAACCTTATCCAAATTACCAAGTATGTTTTTCCAACCCAATGCTTTTGCTTCTTTTATGGCAATGTAGTTTTCAGGTAATTCACCAAACATTTTAACATAATAATCAGCACCTTGCAAACCATCTTTTGTAGCACTTCCGGCAATTACCGATTTCATTGGACTCACTTCGCAACGGCAATTACCGATTTCATTGGACTCACTTCGCAACGGCAATTAGGATGAACTGGCGGTTGCAATTGAAGAATCTCGTCTATTGGATGGGAATTCCGTAAAAAGCGTGAATTATTGCCTCGAAAACATCAAAAAAATTATCCCATTTTCTGCTGTTTTTGTTTGACGCATTTTTTCCAGCTATTGCATCATTGATGACTGCCTCCTTATCTTCAACACTCATCGACAGCAAAGTAACTTTACATGATTTTGCTACAGGCGTTACCGCATTATAGGTTTCATCACAAAAAACCTTATAATAATTATAGTATTCTAAAGTTATTTCCGAATCAGGACTAATCTCTTCTACTTTTATTTTTGACGTTACCGAGAAAACGCATTCAACAAGTTGACCCTTTTTATTGCTATGTATATACGACGCCTCAGATGGTGATATATACAATACTGAATTGTTATCAACTTTAATATCTACCGTTTCATTGGCAAGAATTATATACTGTTCATTGCCTCTTACGACTATTTGCTTATTAGAGTTATTGCGGAATAGCATTTGCTTTCTCCCTATTATTAATTGCGGTAATTATAACACAGTTGAATTACAAATTCAATATCAGATAGTCAATGCTCATTTCATCCTTGAAATTCTTACCGACCTTGATTAATTAAACATTTCCTTCCAAAATTTCCCTTTACTTTATTAAAACAACATTATAAAATAAAAACGACAATAATAACGGTGGTGGTCTGTATGAAGAAGCAGAAGAAGGAAGCGCTTGACATAATTAAAATGACTGCGTCGGTGCTCGCAGGCAACGCTATGTTCGCGTTTGCGGTAGCGGGCTTTATTATGCCGCACGATATTCTTATGGGCGGTATCACTGGCGTGGGTATATTCCTTAATAAGAGCTTCGGAATTGACACGGCGCTTTTAATCCTGCTTGTAAACGTGGTGCTTATGATTATAGGGCGTATACTGCTCGGTAAAAAATTCTTCCTCTCGACCGTTGCAAGCTCGGTGCTCTACCCCGTGCTGCTTTCGCTCATACAGAGAATACCTAACATCAACACCCTTACTGATAATTCGCTCCTTGCGGCTATCTTTGCAGGTGCTCTGCTCGGTATGGCAATCGGCGTACTGATGAGAGTCGGCTCGTCAAGCGGCGGCACGGACATCATAAGCCTGATAATAAACAAATATACCCATATACCCGTTGCGATTATCGTATACACGCTTGATTTCATAATAATCGGCGGACAAGCTGTATTCTCGGGCACGGAGGCGCTCCTGCTTGGCATAGTCACGATAGTGCTTGAGGGTCTCCTGCTCGACAAGGTAATGATTTTAGGTAAGGCACAGCTTGAGGTTTTCGTTATCTCCAAGGAATACGAGAAAATCCGCGACGCAGTATTAAACGAGCTCAATATCGGCGCGACGATGAGCGTTATCGAAACGGGCTTTACGGGCGAAAGCCAGATGGCTGTTATGTGCGTTATCCACCCGAGAAGGCTCTACGCGCTGACTGAGCTTATTCAGAAAATCGACAGCAAAAGTTTTATCACGATTACAAAAATCAAGGAAGTTCAGGGCAAGGGCTTTAGTTACGAGAGATAGAAAAGCTTGCAGGGCAGATTGTCCGCCCGCTTTTTAATTAACAATTCACAATGTACAATTATGGGTGCTACGCACGGCATTTATATATTCAGGTACAGGCTGTACTCGCCGGAGACTGCTTTCGCAGTCTCTTTTTAATTATTGAAATTTATAATTATGTATGCTATAATGAATTTGCCAAATATGTCACAAGTGAATATTTTCGCAAAAATTACGACATGCTATTTTTATCTATTTGGGTAAAAATGCATGCTCTTATAAGCATATCGTATTTTTGCGTTTGTGTGACATGTTTGGCGACAGTTGGAGCTATGCGTTTTTTGGCGTACAGTGAGTTCAACTGTACGCATTTTTTGTTATAGGGGGAATTAATATTACCAAGAAAAAACTTAGGAAGAAAAAGCTTAGTTGGGAAAAATTCAAGCATTCAGATATGTTGTTCTTCGTAATTTCTTTCACTATTATAATTTTTCCTTTCTTATTGATGGGAGTAGTTTCTTTATTTAACCTATGGAAAACTTCAACGCTCTACATAGGAAACTTGTTAACATATTACGGAACAGCTTTTGGAATATTTGGCTCTTTCGTGACTTATAAAAAAGAGGAAAGAAGAAAACAAGTTGAGAGAGATTCCGAAGTAAAACCAAACATATTAGTGAAAGTAAAAAAGAATAGCAACGGAAATAACAGCATTAATATATTGTTAGAAAAGTTATCTACAAAACCTCTCATTAATATTTTTATTTTTGATGTTTACATTAGCAACACTTTCAAATCAAATGAAGAACTTAAAGAAAAGTTTGTCATTTCTAACGAACAACTTTTTCACAATAATTGTTGTGTTGAAACTAACGAAGACATTATTGACGCAAACGGGAATTTAAAAGAGGTTCAAGTTTATTGTGAAGATGTTGATGGTCATTTTTGGAGTTTAAATTATACTTTAATTCCAAATTGTGATAAAAAGGATGTGTTTTATTATTCGTTAACTGAAATGAACATAGTTTAAGGAGTGAGTTTATGAAAAAAGTTATAAGTTTATTATTATCAATCGCTATGCTGCTGAGCCTGAGCGCAGGCTTGGACTTTTCGGCGTATGCGCTTTCGAGTAGCGGCTCTTGCGGAAGTAACGTTACATATACTTATACTAACAGCAACGGTATAGGGGTATTAACAATAAGCGGTACGGGTGAAATGAAAGACTATTCGTCCTCTTCGTCGACGCAGTCGCCTTTTTATAATCAGACCGCTATAACTCACGTAATAATAAAAGACGGAGTCACAAAAATAGGCAATTGTGCATTCTACGGTTGCAGCGGTTTGACGAGCGTAACAATACCTGATAGTGTTACAAACATTGGCGATTCCGCGTTCTGCAGTTGCGAGGGCTTAACAAGCATAACAATACCCGATAGTGTTACAAGCATTGGCAATTATGCATTCAAAGGTTGTACTAACTTGACAAATATTACTATTCCGAACAATGTTGATACGATAGGTTCATCAGCGTTTAGCGGTTGTACAGGACTTACTGGAGTATCGTTTGGTAACGGTTTAA
>CALCYI010000052.1 GCA_937907605.1 uncultured Clostridia bacterium
ATTGAACTTGATTGCTTTAAAATCGGTTTCAAGTTAGGTGCAAGATTAACAATAGAAGCATATACATAAGATGAGGCGAGGAGAAATCCTCGCCTTAAATCATTAAAACACTTATCCGTCTTGACCAGTAAAAAATGATGTTTAGCAAATAATTACTTTCTAAATGATGAAGGATATGTAAAATGAAATCTGTTAAAATAATTTGCATTATTCCCTGCTCTTGAACAGTAAAAAATCATCCAAAAAGCGCCTTTATTTATACTGTAAGAAATTTTTAATTAGGTTCGCTACTTAGCGGAATCATATTTTTACATTTTTCTTTATCATTAAAGAAATTTGTGCAACCATAGAAAACATTTCCGTTTTTGGGATTCATTTTGACTATCATATAACCGTCTTTGCATTTCGGACATTTGAAAATATCGTGCTTATGAACCTTGTCATTTGTCATAAAATCACAAATCTCCGGTTCGTTACTGCAAATCCATAAAGACAGACCATAATTTTTGTTAAATTCATATTTTAAAGGAAATCCGCAGTTTGGACATCTTAGGTTAAACAAATCGACCACCTGCATATTGATTCCCTCGTCATGTGGGAGATTGTAGTCTTTAATAAGTTCTACCAAGAATCGTGAAGGACGATTTTTGGGCGTTGCTATGTATACTCGGTTTTTTGTTCTCGTCATAGCAACATAGAATAATCTTCTTTCCTCGGCAAAAGGCATACTCTGGTCATCATGGGTAACAAGTTTGATAATCGGATCGTCCTCAATTTGACACGGGAACCCGAATTTACCTTCAAACATATTTATCAAGATGACATTATCATATCCTAATCCTTTTGAACTATGAGCAGTCATAAAAGTTATATTTGCATTAGGATATTTGTTGCACTGAACCTTGTTTTTTGGAAGTTCTTTGAACTGTCCGGTGTTAAACAGCTTATACATATCATAATTATAACGACCTATTAATAGTATTGAGCTGTTATCTCCAAACTCATCAATAATTTTCCCAATTATCTCTTCTATTTTTAATGCTAAAGCTTTCATCGGTTTAACGCTGTCGTTAAACGCTTCAATAACAACAGGGTTTTCCAAGTGTTTCGGAGATATTAACTGTTTCCTAATTTGTTCTGAATTCTTTTGTACAAAACCGCCAGCAATATCTATTAGTTCTTGTGAATTTCTGTATGTATGTGTAATTTTGAGTTCTGTTCCGGCACCCATTAAATCAAGAAATCTTGTGAAAAGCGTAATATCAGAACCTGAAAAAGCGTAAATGGACTGCCAGTCATCGCCCACGGCTACAACCTTTGCTTTTGTGATTTCTGATAATCGTTTGGTCAAATTAAACCGCTGCCTTGCTATATCCTGGAATTCATCAATGATGATATATTTGTAAGGTAGAGGAATATTTTGCTTTTCTATCTCTTGTAAATAAAAATGTGCGTCATTAATCATATCGGCAAAATCGATTTGATTATTCTGCTTTAAAGTAGCCTGATAATAATTATATACTTCCTGAGCAATATCCAGGAACAATAAAGACCTGGGATTGTCTGTTTTTTTGCGCAGTATATCAAAGCCGCCTTCATTATAACCGGCAGTTTTATATTGCTCAATGAAGTTCATCATAAAAAATATAAGCTTGTAAATATACTTATCTTTTCCTGTTTCGACGATCTTTTTATAAACTTCATCAAGATTGCGTGGCTTTAGTATAAATCTTTCTGTTTCAAGTGTTTCTTTTAGATGCTCAATAAGAGGCCTTCTGTCATTATACAGCGACCATGTTTCAATTAAGCGCGTTTTGTATGCCTTATGCAAATTGCGCTTATCATTGATTGCCTTCTTATATTTTGCAATTTGCTGTTTTGAGAACAGCATATTATTTCCGCTTTCAGAAAGAGCATAGTGTTCAAGCCAGGCAACATGTTCGCCTTGCTTAATATAAAAATCAGGAGTGTACTTTTTATTTCTTGAAGGAGATTCGTATGGGTATACGCATTCGTATTCATAATCAAGTCCGTTTAAATACAAAAAATTAGCTATTTGAACTTCTTGAACAGAACGCAAATATTCTCCGGTAATTGTTTTTATATGCTTGGTACGTTGCTGCTCAACTTTTTTAATATATTCTCCTAAACTACTCTTCAAGGTTTCATAATCTTGAGCAGCCTTGTAAAGATGATACTGGTTTAAATTGTCAAACTGAAAAACATCTTCGCTCAAATCAAAATAGTATCCGAGGAAGAGCACCAGGTTTCTCATTAGTTGTTTATTGTGGAATATGGTCTTTTCCAACATATCAAATATAATTTGATATGAAGAAAAGTTGATTTCCGGCGGTTCCTGTGAAAACTGTTTAACAATATCAAAAGCAAATGCGTGGAAAGTGCAGATCTTTGCAGGAATACCCAACAACTTATTGATACGGTCTTTCAGTTCGCCGATTGCTTTATTCGTGTAAGATATGACAATGATTTCTTCTGGGTTGACATGTTTCTTTTCAACAAGATATTTTACCTTCGCTGCCATTGTTGTTGTCTTGCCAGCACCTGCTCCTGCAACTAAAAGACAATAGTCATCATCCGTAATCACAGCGCGACGTTGTTCGTCATCCAGTTTAATTACAGGGTCTATATCTTTAAGAATATTGTCAAAATAGTCCTTCTCACGTTCCAACGTTTTATCAACATAATCTGTATTATGTGTTGTAATAGCATCATCGATTGTATGCATTTTTCTAAGGAAATTTTTGAGCGAGTCTATATCAACCCTAAAAACATGTGCATTGTTGCAAACATATTGAAAAATCAGTTTGTTCTTAAGATAGAGATAATACTTATCGTAAGTGTTATGAAGGTTTTTGCGTTCTCTATGTGAAACATAGTGGTCAGATGAAAACAACCGAGAATAATCAGAATCGAAAGATATAAATATGTTTGAAAGGTTTTTATAATCTTCTTCGCTGAACTCGTTATCGGCAGTTTTTTCGTGTTTTTTAAAATACTTTGAGGAAATACCGCAATGTGGACAGTATTCAGCCTTTTCAGAAACGTTATTCCCACACTCAGGGCATTTTATAAGTGACATATTCAATCCTCTTTTTGCTTTATCTTTTCTATTGTTTCTTTTGGCGTTGATTATAACCGCCGTCAATAATGGCAGAAAGATTATCAATAATAAATCTCTGTGCCAATTCATTATATAAAACGGCATAATACGACCCGTACTGTCCCTCACGCTTTTCCATAGTTATTCCAATGCTTTCGCCGTTCGCTGTAGGGTGCTTATGATTTTTTCCATTCATTTGAACCACAGAAAGCATATTTATATCTACAAGCCAATTCGTTATTGCTGTAACTTTGAGTTTTTCCATATTTTCAGGTTTTAACTCATTAATCCTTCTTGCAATAACAGATATCGTGATTGGCTGGTTTAAGTATTCATAATTGTCTAATTCAAGCATTTGCAAATTAAATAGCTCCGGCTTGAGCTTTTTAGGCTTTTTAACCCCACCGCCTTCAATCACTGCTTCCAATATATCCGAAACATAGAAAAGACAACGAGATATTTTTACATTGTTTATGATTTCATTATCGTCAATGAACTCCTTGCTGAGCGGATTAACCCCTCTTGCCAAGTCGTCAATATAATCCTTTGCGTGTGCAATTAGTTTAATATCTATATCCACCAGTTGAACTCCTTTATTTTTATACAGATATTATATATTTTCATTTAATATATGTCAACAAAGTAAGCTTCAACTGTAGTATAATCTAATGAGTTCGAATCTTCTCCTAAACTATATTTACTTAATCAAAGAAAATTTATAATAATATAATAGCTTGTAAATCGGGTAAAGAAGTGTAAACATATTTATGTTTTTTGAAAACTGTTAGATATATAAAATCAAGTTTGACAAATACTAATAATAATGATAACATATAGGTACGAAAGTTAAATTGTTTTAAAGTTTCGGAAGTGATTTTGTGAAGTTAATAGAAAGAACGACGTATCTTAACAGACTTATTGACCTTATGGGTACGCCTGATATAAAAATAATTACAGGTATTCGCCGTTCGGGAAAATCAAGGCTTTTGTCAGCGTTTATTGATTATCTGAAAAAGACAGATGATAACGCCAACATAATCTTTATCGACTTTTTCAACATTCAGTTTGAGGGATTAAAGGAATATCACGCCCTGAACGACTACGTTGAAAGCCATTACGTTGACGGCAAAAACAACTATGTTTTTGTTGACGAGGTACAGCTTTGCAAGGGCTTTGAGGTTGCAATAAACAGCCTCTATTCAAGTGGTAAGTATGATTTGTATATTACGGGTTCCAATGCTTTTTTGCTGAGTACTGACCTCGCAACGCTGTTTACCGGAAGATATATTGAGCTTCATGTTTTCCCGTTCAGCTTTACTGAATTCTGTCAATATTATGATACTGAAAAAGATGTTGACAAGCTGTTTGACAACTATGCAGTTAAAGGCGGACTTTCCGGCTCGTACCTTTACAAGAGTGAGCAGGACAGAGTAAGATATATTTCAGAAGTCTATGATACGATTATCAATCGTGATTTAGTGCAGAAATATCGCCTGCCCGACACCTATGTGCTGGACCATTTGGCAGAGTTCTTAATGGATAATATTAGCAATTTAACCTCGCCGAATAAAGTTGCAAATACGCTGAATTCTAATCAGATTGATACAAACCATAAGACTATTGGCAAGTATGTTAAGCACCTATGTGATGCTTTCGTATTCTATGATGTGAAGCGCTATGATATTAAGGGAAAGAAGTATCTTGACACCTCTGACAAGTATTATCTTTGCGACACGGGTATTCGTTTTGCAATGCTCGGCAGCAGAAATCTTGACTATGGTAGGCTATATGAAAATATTGTCTGCATTGAATTGTTAAGGCGAGGATATGAGCTTTATATCGGCAAGCTGTATGAAAAAGAGGTTGACTTTATCGCCATGAAGGGAAGCGAGAAGCTATATATTCAGGTTAGCGATGACATTAATAAGCCGGATACATTTAAGCGTGAATATGACCCGTTGCTCAAGATTAATGACGCATATCCAAAGATGATAATTGCCCGAACAAAGCACGAGGAATATGATTATCAGGGAATAAAAATTGTTGATATTGCTCGCTGGCTAAAAGGATAAAAAGGAATTACCACCCCTTCTTGCGGGGGTAATTTTTTACACAAATTTACGAACAAATATTCTAAATAATTGTTGACAAACGAACATTTGTTTGATACAATAGCTTTACAAATTGAATATGTGTTTATGAGTGAATAGAAAAGCGTATAGAATAATTTGAGAGTAAAGAGTCGTTTGAATGGTGAAGTAAACACAAAAAAGAATGTGTTGCTTCCCGGCAAAACGGCTCTTTTTTTGACCCTTAAAATCAGAAAGGCGGAGGTAATTATGGTAACAGGAATGAAGAAAAAGGAAAAGATTACGGAGATATTTTTTGATGAGGAAAGCCCTGTAATTAACATTAGAACCTACAACACCGACCTTAAAAATAGGTTGACAAGGTTCTCAAACGATTATTCTGACGAGTGCAAATTGGTAGATGATTCGGGTAACGGTATGCTTGACTTTGAGATTAATAAGGGTAGGTTTTGTTTCCGTTTAACTTCCCCTTACAGCGAAGAACGCAGGCAAATGTTGTCCCGAAACGCTACCCAAGATAACCACCTGCCGAAGAAAAAATAGGTCATAATCATAGCGGGTTTTAGGGTATCCCTAAGGAGTAATTTTACCATTTGTGGCTACAAATGGTCTGCTCGTTACGACGACGCAACGCATTTTTCGGTCAGTATAATTTTTAACGAAATATTGATGTAATGTCTTGACAAGCAGACTGTTTGTAGCCATATTCGGCTAAAACGGTAATATACTTAGGGAAAAACTTTTCCCTAAAACCTTTTGGCATTTCATAATGAATACTGTTAATGAAAATGAATTTTTCTTTGCCTCGCCAGAGCGCAATGCACTTTTGATGCGTTAGTGTCAAAAGTGCCATTGCGTTACTCTTGGCAAGAGTAACACAATGTAGAAAAACATAATAAAAATTTGGAGGGAATAATATGATATTTGAAAATGTTAATGAAGAATTTTTTGATAATACTGATACGATTGAATTAACGAAGGAACAGTATGATATGTTACGCTCAGTTTATGACAAATCAATGGAGCAGTTGTCAAAGATGTCGTTAGAGGAAAGAATAGATTGGTTTCGTAAAACGGGCTTTGCAAGTCAGTGCAGCTTTGAAAAAGAAATCGGCGGCAAAGTGTATATCGTTAACGCTCATTTCAACAATATTTCTGACACAACAGTCGACGAGCATATTAAAAATATTATCAACAGAGAAGAAAGCAATGAAAGTTTCACGTGCTAAAGCGTTGAATTATCTGAAGAAGTATGATATAATAGATTTACAATTCAAATCATACTTCCGGCTGTGGAAAGGAGTAAGATGAAAAAACAAACGGAAGAAAAAATTGACGCCCTATACGCACGGCTTTCTCAAGAAGATGAGAAAGATGGTGTGTCGGGCTCTATTGAGAATCAAAGAATCATCCTTGAACGCTACGCAAAGGATAATGGTTTTGATAATCCTAAATTCTTTTTTGATGACGGATGGTCGGGAACAAACTTTGCGCGACCTGCCTTTGTGGAAATAATGAAATTAGCAGAGGAAGGCAAGGTCAGAACACTTATAGTGAAAGACCATTCAAGATTAGGTCGTAATCGTTTGGTTGTCGGTCAGTTACTTGAAGAAGGCTTTGAAGAATTAGGCGTCAGGTATATTGCCATTATGGATAACATTGATACGGCAAAAGGTTTAGACGATACTGTTGCTTTCAAGGATTTATT
>CALCYI010000053.1 GCA_937907605.1 uncultured Clostridia bacterium
GGCGGCCCTTTTAGGGCCTGTGCAAACCACCAGTTCAACTGGTGGTTATGATTTTTCGAAGCCTTTTTAATTGTTTTTCTCAAATCTTTTAATAAGGCATATTAAATTTTCATATAGAGTTTTCTTAGGTTTTTACAAAGGTAGAATTTGACCACAAATTATGCTGATTTTTTGACCACAGGTTTGACCACATCAATGAAAAACTACTTGTTTTTTGAGAGCGCTGAATGGATTTTCAAACTTAAAAATCGGCGTTTCAGGCGCACAAAAGCGCTGAAAATACCCTGTTGGAGAGAGCCGCATAGCACTGTTAACCGAGTTGTCGCTGGTTCGAGCCCGGCAAGGGGAGCCAAAAAAGAAAAACCTGCATAAGCAGGTTTTTCTTTTTTGCTTTATGCTCCATTGACGGGCTCTTGCCGACGGTAGTCGGAACAGCCGAAGGCTGTTAACTGGTTCGTTTGCGACCGCTCGCAGTGCGAGATGAAGGGAGCAATAAGAACTGCCGAATGGTCAAAATTTCGGAGGGGCATTTATGCCGTGAACGAAATTTTGAGTACCATTGGTCGAGGTTGTCGCTTTCAAAAATCAGCCCAAAACTCCATTTTGACCACAATTTGACCACAACGCATTTTTTTCGCTGACCACAATTACCGAAATCATCACTAATTGTTTGAATTTGTCTTTTTTAATGAACAATTATCACAAGCACTTGGTATCTTTATTCTCCCTGTAAATATACTTTTATCTATATTATAATCACGTTTTATTTCTTCTTCGGCAGTTAATCGTATGACCGAGATATCTACGTCCGCGTTCGCGCTTATACAACAGTCGGCGGCAAAAAGGTCTTAACTAAATGGTCCGCTAAAACTCAGGTTAAAACGAAGTAAAGCTTAAGCAAAAAGCTGTATTAATGCCTTCCCCTTGAGGGGAAGGGGGACCGCTTGCGGTGAATGAGGTGGAAATATAATCTACAATAACACCTCATCAGTCGCATAAATGCTAAAGCTTCCTCTCAAGGGGAAGCCAAATAGGTTAAAACTATAGGGCTGTTTCATAGAAGTAATTTCTATGAAACAGCCCTTTGTCCGTAAGATTTAATTTTTCGTAAACTTGCTTTTAAAAACGCCCTTAGGGTCTTTAATGAGAAGGATAATAATCCAAGCCACAAGTCCAAGCGCAACAACTGCAAGACCAAGCAGTGAATCGTTAAGAATATCCGCAAATTCCTGAACGAAGTAATCCGCTTTCAGTTCTGCATATTCAAACACAAAGTCCATAAGCCACATAAGCGATGCGCCCCAGTAAATAAGGGAAAGCGAACCAAGCTTATAGGTATCTCTTTTCTCATTTGTATACCAAATAATTGTTGCAATAACGGCTGCGATAATGGTGATAAGTAATGTCATTTAATTACCTCCCTATGCAACACTTTTCTTCAAGCTTTTTCTGATTTGCTTAACCTTTGCTTCAGCAACACCGCAGATAACGCCCCATACAGCCGTTACGGTAATTGCCATAGATACGCCAACTGTTGACATTTCCGACAGCATCTCCGCCGTGTCCTCAGGCGACGCCATCGCCGTCAGGAAGGGTGGAAACGGAACCACCTCCCCATGCCAGAAATGCTCAAATGCAAGCAATAATACGCCGCCCCAGAGCAAGCCTAAAAGCCAGCTGAGTCTTTTTGACCAGGTGATTTTTACATCCTCCTCGGCAAACTTATTACCGTCTGCAAGTTTAGGCGCCTGAATTTTTTGTTCGGATTTCTTTGCTGCGATGTAAGCGGCTGTAACAACAATTGCTTCAGCAGCAGGAACTAAAAAACATGCCATACTTATTTACCTCCTTAATAATTTGGTTTATTACCAAGTTTTATTATATTAAATCGGTAAAGCGGGCGCAAGCCCCCCGGGGGGATATAATGGCTAATTCAGCTTACTTCTTTTTTCAATCCTTTGCATATATACGCGAACAAGCAGGGGAATGAAAATCAGCTGAAGAATTATACCCGGAACAGCGTTAACGAAGCCTCCTGCAAGAAATGCCGAAAAGGTAAAGCTGTTTCCCTGAATTCCAAGCAAAGCTATCTGAGCAAGCCCCCAAACGATTCTGCCGCAAAGCATTGCGCTTATTAACGAGGTATATATTTTCCATATAGCGTCAGTACCTATTTTTTTTGAAATTAAGCCTGAAATCAATCCGTATGTCATCAATTCAAACGCCATTCCTATTGCTGACGGATACATTACGGGCATACCGAATAATACCGACCTTAACAGCGGGCAGATAAAACCTATTAAGGCGCCGTATTGCCAGCCGCAGATAAAGCCGCAAAGCAAAACGGGGAAGTGCATTGGGCAAAGCATTTTGCCGATTTGCGGTATTTGCCCTGTAATGAACGGCAGCACCTGCCCTATTGCCAAAAGCATTGCTGAAAAGGTAAGGGCTCTTGTTTTATCTTTCATTTTTACTCCCTTTTTCTATCAGTGATTTGATTTCGCGTATGCTAAGGTCGTTTTCGCGCGCAAGCCTTGCCAGGTCCTCGTATTCGTATTTCTGCTTTTTCTGGCCAAAGCCGAAGGATTCCTTTCTCCTGACAGTGCCGTAACCCGTTTTTAATTCGGTAACCGTTCTTTTCATAACGTACCGTGAGCATACCGTTCTTCTTATTCCTATTGTGGAAAAGTGCTTGAAAATCAGCGTTGTAATTGCGGCTTCCGCTTCCTCGTTGCAAAGCACCGTTATCTGCGTACCTGGCCTGTTTTTCTTCATAAACACTGCCGTTGCAAAAACCTCTGCAGCGCCGATTTTTAACAGCTCCTCAGTACCGAATGCAATTTCCTCAGCGGACATATCGTCAACGTTGAAGTTAAGCTCAGTTACGGTTTCAGATTTGTTATCTGTTTCTCCAAGCATCATTCTTACACAGTTAGCGCGTTCAAAATCCTTGGTTCCCATTCCGTACCCGATTTTTTCGGTTTTCATCAGAGGCATATCGCAAAATTTATCCGTAAAGCGTTTTAGTAATGCGGCTCCCGTAGGCGTGCATAGCTCACTCTCAACGGCGCCGCTGTATATCGGTATCTCTTTCAAAAGGTAAGCCGTTGCGGGTGCAGGGACGGGTAAAATACCGTGGGCGCATTTCACTGTTCCCTTGCCAACGTTAACGGGGCTTGCAACAACGTATTCAACCCCAAGCGCATTAATAAGGTGGCAAAACGCAAGTATGTCCGCAATTGCATCCAAGGTTCCTACCTCATGGAAATGAATATTGTTGATTTCCGCCTGATGTACAGCGCCCTCAGCTTCTGCAAGCAGGCTGTAAACAGAAAGCGCATTGGCTTTAACCTGAGCGGGCGCGTTCGTTTTGTTGATAATTTGCTCAATATCGGACAGGTGGTGATGCCCGTGCGTTTCGTGAACTGAGCCTTCGCCTTCCTCCACGCCGTTAACGATAACGCGCAGCTTTGTTCCTGAAATTCCGCATTTTTTAACGGTTTCGGCAATAAATTGCGTATGGGGGAGCCCAAGGGCATTAAGCTCAGCTAATGCGGCTTCTTTGTTTTGGGTGAGTTCAAGCAAAGCTGCAGAAAGCATATCTCCCGCTGCACCCATATCGCAATCAATAAAAAGAGTTTTCATAATTATGACCTTGTTCCGCCTGTGCTTTAGTTGCGTTAATTGTATCACATATTAGTAATTATGTAAAGTGATTTGTTGCTCGTTCTTATTACCAAAAAACCACCCCTTACGGGGTATCCGTTAAAGAAGGTGCTGACATTTTGTCAGCACCTTCTTTGCTATTCGTATGTATCTTCTATAAAATATGTTCTGTTTCCATCTTTTATAATTATCTCATTAGACATATCCTGACCGCCATTCTCATCAGGTTTGTTGATTTCAGCCATTCCCAATACAACATCATATTCTATCCCGTTGCTGTCGGTTAACTTAATGAACGCTTCAGGATTCAATTCTTCATTGCATTCTGCCGAAAAAATATCATCAGCTGATACATAAGTATTCCAACCGTGGTGTATATAGTTATCTTCATTGTATATATTTACGATAGATAATTCTTTTTTAAAGATCTCTTCACCGTCAACATCAATCGTTAAAAAAGTCGTTTCCATTTGTGCCGTTGTGTTATCTTCATACCAAGCAACAGTCCACGTCGGTTTGTCTTTATAATAATCCAGTTTTAGTGTACTATCAATAAATACTGCTTTCCTTGTTCGTCAGCCACTCTCGCTCTAAACGGACAAGACAATAACTGTCGCGCGACTTACTGTATTTGATAGCCGTTTCAAATTCATCAAAATGTGTTTCAACAAGATAGGCACGAAGGTCGTCTATATCACGCTGAATCGTTTTCAACGATACTCCGAATTCATCGGCTAAAACCTGCTTGTTGAGTTCTTCGCCTTTGTTCAGCCTTTCATACATAGATAGAAGTCTGAAACCTTTATTTGCACTGAAATCCAAAAAGTCCATTTTCTCACCTCGTACTCATTATAGCATACTTAAAGGACAAAATGTGGGCAATTTACAAAAAAGAGCGAGATTTCTCTCGCCCGTATTCTATGCTTGCAGTTTTATCACTTTGTTATCTATTGGCTGGGCAGCGCAGAAAAGCGACCAGTGTAAGAGCCGTATGCGCACTGTTAACCGAGTTGTCGCTGGTTCGAGCCCGGCAAGGGGAGCCATTATCAATGTATCCGAAAATATTGCCTATCGGCGGTACTTTCGGATATGTTTTTTTATTCCATTAAATGATTTCGGGCGGGGAGTTTTGCGCCCCGCCCTTTTCTGTTATTCCGGTTTAGTATCCGCTGTCTGTTTCGCTTTTTCTTCTCGTTCTTTTCGGCACTGTTCACGAAAGGCTTTGCCTTCATCGGTTTCGTAAAATTCCTGCATTATTGGCAACAGGCATCTTGCCAGCGCTTCGTATTCGTGCTTCGGAAGATCGAACTTTATTTTCTTTAATTCCATACGGCATCGCCGTAATAACTATTTGATTTTATATCACCATCCTGTCCTTTATTTATCGTTTGAGTTCTTCATTTTTTTCAGCCATTCCTCGTATGCTTTTTGTCCTTCAACACTATCCATAAATTCAATTATTGGTTGAAGAACACAGCGTGCGAGTCGTGCACTTTCACTTGGGGGTATAATAGGTTCAAATCTAATAACTTTTGACATATTTTTCCTTTCCGCCTGCACTGTATCTCAACGGTGCAGGACTTTTTTGTTTTTACATAGATTGCTCCCAGCCGTCATCATCGATTTTCTGACCGTGAGCGAGTTTCTTTTCCTTCTCCTTTTGGGAGAGCCGTGCGTGCTTCCTGTGCGGCTTCTGCTTCTGGTTATCTATCATTTGAAGAAGATTTCCAGCAAAATATATGCCGTCAGAAAGAGTAATTGTACTGCCGTGGGAATTCCAATCAGCAACGGCAGCAGTTTCTTCTTTATGTCCGAAGTCGTTTCCGACAGATTGTTCATCTGAAAGCCAAATTGCTCGTTCTGCTTCC
>CALCYI010000054.1 GCA_937907605.1 uncultured Clostridia bacterium
AAGCCACATTTTGTGTGTCGTTTTTCCTTTTTGTGTCACTATCTTAATGACATTGCTCAGCTGAGTCCTTTTTATTTTATAAATTGCTTAACCCTGTCCGATATGTCGAGCCCCTGCTTATAACCGAGCTGATAGATTGCTTCAAGCTTTGCGGTTTCCTTTTCGAGCGTGGGGCAGCTCAGATCTGTGAGCGGCTGAATTATGAGAGCTCTTCCGTCTCTTTCAGCCTCATATGCGTATTCAAGTTGCCGCGCGTATTCGTTATGGCGGTTTAATACCTGCTTTGCCATTAACGGATATTTCCTCATCAGCCTTTCAATTTTACTGTTTACGGGCTGCTTTACGTAGCCCCTGTGCTGAGTTAGGATAACTACCGCCTTTTCGCATCCGTCGTCAAACGCTCTCTCAAGCAGTATCGAATCGACTATTCCGCCGTCAAAGTAAAGCTCGCCGCCGATTTCAATACCCTTTGTCGCTATCGGCATTGAGCAGCTCGCCCTGATTTCGGGGCAGCCGTAGGGGCGCATTGTCTTGGGGTAGAAATACTCCGCCTTGCCCGTTTTTGCGTTAGTTACAACGCAGCAGAATACCGCGCCGGAGTTTTCAAAGCCATCGTAATCAAGAGGCTTGAGGTCGTACGTGAGCTCGCCGAATATCCATTCGGGGTCGAGATATTCACGGTTTTTAATAAAATTCTTAACGCTCATATAGCGCTTATCGTTAATATAATCTATCGTTATATCGTGCTGTCTGCCGCGGCATTTTGCAAGGTAGGATACGCCGTTACAGCTTCCCATTGAAACGCCGATTACGTAAGGGAATTCAATACCCTTATCAATAAACGCGTCGAGCACTCCGCTTGTATATATACCCCTTGAGCCGCCGCCCTCGAGGACTAATCCGCAATTATACATATTTCACCTCAAAAATAATAAGGCGGCATCGCCGCCTCAAAATCAGAATTATTCAGCCTTATCCTCGTCCTTAGGCAGGGCAAGACGAATCTGAATCGCCTAAAACGCAGTATTTAAGCGAACTTTGTCATTTTCGTTCTTGCTTGGCGCTAGCCAAGCGGCGCCCTCAAAAGCCAAATTTCATCTTAACTCCAAGCGTTTTAGGTGCTTTGCAGTTTAAAATGAGCAGATTCGGCTTAGGTCAAGGCAATAAACGCAGGAATACTTTGTGTATTCCGAGTATTATTAACGCAGAGATAAGGCAAATCCGCCATTTTAAACCGAATCACGATTCGTCTTACTCTGCCTAACCTCAACGATATCGAGCTCGTTATCGCACTCAAAGAAATCGTTGTCGTCAAAATACTCGGGCTTCTTAGTTCCCGTAAGCTTTTTGAAGGCGATATATGCACCTGCCGCTAAAGCGCAGATTGTAGCGATTACAGCAATGATTTTAATAATTTTCTTTATATTCATTTTGCGTACCTCCGTGAAGATTTTCGTATCACTTATATTATATCTCATTATTATATAAAGTCAAGTTACAATATTAGATTTAAGGTTTAAGGTTTAAGGAAAACAGGCGCGCCTCTTCTAAGGCGCGCCTGTTAAATTGTAAATCAATTAAGCTTCTTTGTTGAGCTTGCTTGCAAGATTGCTCTTCTTTCTTGAAGCGCAGTTCTTGTGAATAAGGTTATGGCTTGCAGCCTGGTCAATCTTCTTGATTGCAGCCTTTACAGCTTCTTCCTTATTGTCTGCGTTTTCTTCAATAGCAAGATTAGCCTTTTTAATAGCTGTCTTAAGAGCGGAGTTTCTTGACTTGTTGTTAGCAGCCTTCTTCTGATTTACCTTTACTCTTTTCTTTGCTGATTTGATATTAGCCATTTCTTTTCTTCCTTTACAAATTACAAGCCCGCCGACAGTGAATAGCGTGCTTTTTATCTGCTCCGAGTCTTAACACGGTCAACTCGGTTTTATACGCTTTAGTATATTAACATAAGTATTTATAAAATGCAAGCATTTTTTTATTTTTGGGTATACTTTTAATAATACGGTACTTTTTCGGGGTTGGTAATTACGGAAACGAGAACGGATTTGGCGCTCGAAAGCTTTGAATCAAAGGACAAGACGCGGCTCGACGGCGTAATAGTAAGGGAAAACGGAAATATCACGACGGTAAGGATAATTAATGAGAGCGGCGCTGCGGCGCTCGGAAAGCCCGTGGGAAAGTATATTACGCTAAAGGTGAAATCCTTCGTATACGATACGGATATATTTGACGGACGGCTTTACGAATTCAAAAGTGTGCTTGCCTCTCTGCTTCCCGAAAATACTGAGTCCGTGCTCGTGGCGGGGCTTGGGAATATTAATATTACCGCCGATTCGATAGGACCTAAGACGAATAATTACGTATTATCAACGCGCCATATCGTTGATGAGTTCAGAAAGGACGAGGGCTTCGAAGGGCTTTCCTGCGTTTCATCGATTGATACTGGCGTGCTCGGGAACACAGGAATTGAGAGCGCGGAAATAATTAAGGGCGTGGTGGCTCAGATTAAGCCCTCCTGCGTGATTGCGGTTGACGCTCTCGCGGCGTCCTCTGTGGACAGGCTCGGGAATACCGTACAGTTCTCCGACAGCGGCATTTCGCCCGGCTCGGGAGTCGGAAATCACAGGTACGAGGTGTCCGAAAAAACGCTCGGCGTGCCCGTAATCTCCGTCGGTATTCCTACCGTTGTAAGCGCTGCGGGAGCGGACGGTGAGGAAAGCGTATACGTAACACCAAGGGAGATTGACCGTATAAGCGAGCAGGGCGCTAAGCTTATCGGTATGGGTATTAACGTTTCGCTTCATAGAGGAATTAAGCCCGAGGAGCTGTACGCTCTCGTGGGATAATTCATTTTTTTACGACATATATATAATGGTAAATAATTATTATATAGGTGCAAAAATGAAAAAGCAGCTTGTCGTTTTCTTTTCAAATATCGTTATAATTCTCGGGTGTGCGGGGATTATTATTAATCTTATGCCGCGCTTTGACAGGGAATTTAATATTCTTGCCCGCGGCGCCGCCGTACTCTCTTCGCCCGATTCCGCGGCGGAGCATTTTAAGTCAAATATTACCGATTATATTGACACAGGCTCAGAGAATAATACTAATGCTCATGTCGAAAAAGCAAAAGAGGTCTTTAATGCAGCAGGTTCTGAGGATAGCAAAGACGGCAGCGACCTGACCGAAACGCCCGCGGATATCGTGAAGCTGATGAAAGCAGAAAAATCAAAATACAAAAAGAGTAAGGCACTGGGGAAAACAAGCGAGGAAGCTTACTTTGGCGGGGGAACGCTCATTGAATACAATGGGCTTGAAATCCAGAGTAAAATTCCTTCAAAATTTTATAAGCCTGATATCAAGAGCCTGCTGGAGCGGGACTCGGATTTGGTAATAGGCGATAAAAGCAAGCCTTCTGTTCTTGTATACCATTCGCATACTACCGAGGCGTATTCGCTTATCGACACGGGTTTTTATATAAAATCCGACGCGCGCTCAGACGACCCTGCAAGGAACGTTGTGCGCGTCGGAGACGAGCTTGTTAAGGAGCTTGAAAGGGCGGGCTTTAAAGTCATTCACGATACGGTTATTCACGACAGGGATTATAATTCAAGCTATGACGAATCGAGAAAGTCCGTTGAAAAGTATCTTGAGGAGTACCCCTCGATAGAGGTGACAATCGACCTTCACCGCGACGATATTACATATAAAAACAAGACCAAGGTTAAGCCGACCGCCCTTGTGAACGATAAAAAGGCGGCGCGTATGATGATTATCTCGGGCTGCGAGTACGGCAAGGTTAAGAATTTTCCCGATTGGGAATATAATCTGCGCTTTGATTTGCAGGTGCAGAAAAAGCTGAATGAAAAATACAAGGGGCTTATGCGCCCGATTCTGTTTTCACAGAGGAAGTACAATATGTACGAAACGCACAACTCCTTCCTGCTTGAGATAGGTACTGACACGAACACACTTGAGGAGGCATGCTATTCAGCAAGGCTGTTCGGGAATGCCCTTGCCGAGCTTATGAATGAAAAATATGTGAAATAAAAGGGATTATAATGAAAAGGATAGTTATTATATTGACGGTATCCGCTCTCGTGCTGTTTGCGGGTACCTCCGTTGCGTATTATAATACCTCGTCGCTCGGGTATGATAACGCAAATCTGTTTGAAATATACGACGGGGGCTTTAGACTGCTTGAATTCGATGTGAATTATAATGAAATTAAACATATCGCCGATGAAATATGCAAAAAAGCGCCTGATAAATTTATAACAATATAAGGCAGCAAATTTATATAATAATAAGGGAATTACAATATATTGTATATATTTGCCGAGCTGTGGCGAAATATTGAAACGGTAATATAGAAACACTCGGCGGGGTGTTAAAAATGCTCAGATTTTTTTGAAAAAACTGTTGACTTTTTGCGCTGAATTTGTTATTATGTCAAAGCCGTCGCAAGATGGGCTTTAAAGAAATGGCTTGATTTAGCCGATTTCAGCCTGCGAGGGCAAGTACCTTGAAAAGAGAACAATGACGAAGTAAGGAACCCGATTTAGAAGAA
>CALCYI010000055.1 GCA_937907605.1 uncultured Clostridia bacterium
GGTAGGACCGGTAGGACCGGTAGGACCGGTAGGACCGGTAGGACCGGTAGGACCGATTAGTCCTTGAATACCTTGCGGACCTGTTGCTCCTGTAGCACCCGTTGCACCCGTTGCTCCGGTAACGCCGGTTGCGCCGGTTGGTCCTTGTATACCCTGTATACCCTGAGGTCCTGTAGGTCCTGTAGCGCCCTGGGGACCAGCAATGCCCTGTGGACCTGTTGGCCCCTGAATACCTTGGATACCTTGTACGCCTTGAACGCCCTGAGGTCCCGTAGGACCGATAGGACCTGTCGGACCCGTCGGACCGGTTATTACGCACGTGCAGTTCGGAACGCAGTAGTTATTATTGTTTGAACATCTGTTTTCATTCTGTCTGCAATTGTACATATTTTTTCTCCTAATTAGATTATACGCAGCTGCATACAATACATAATATGCTGAGTTTCGACAAATGGTGATAAGCACTAATTTATTAGTTGATTTTTTACTGAATAATACTTATAATAAAACTAATATAAGGAGGAATATATATGCCGTATATTAATGTAAAAACAAATTCAAAGCTTTCAAAAAGCGCTCTTAACGAAATAAAGTCCGAGCTCGGTAAAGCAATTACCGCAATTCCCGGAAAGAGCGAGGCTTGGCTTATGGTAAATATCGACGAGCCTTCTTCAATGTTTTTTAATGGCAGCGACGAGGCTTGCGCTATGTTCGAGGTTTCTATTTTCGGTAAAGCGAGCGACTCAGATTATGATAAGCTTACCGAAATTATCTGCTCCGTATCTGAAAAGTATCTCGGCGTTGCTCCTTCAAGGACGTATATTAAATATTCTGAGATAGAGCACTGGGACTGGAACAATATGAACTTTTAGGTGATACTATGACCTTGCAGGAAATTATTGACGAAAGTAATTATATTGTCTTTTTCGGCGGCGCAGGAGTTTCTACCGAGAGCGGTATTCCTGATTTCAGAAGCGTTGACGGTCTTTATAATCAGAAATATGACTATCCTCCCGAGGAAATACTAAGCCATAGCTTTTTTAAAAAGAATACTGAGTATTTTTATAATTTCTACCGTGAAAAAATGCTCTCCCTTGACGCAAAGCCCAATGCCGCTCATATCAAGCTTGCAGAGCTTGAAGAGTACGGAAAGCTTAAAGCCGTTATTACTCAGAATATCGACGGGCTACATCAAAAAGCGGGAAGTAAAAACGTCTATGAGCTTCATGGCTCGGTTCACAGAAACTACTGTCTTAACTGCGGTGCGTTTTACAGCGCTGAGTATATTAAAAATTCAGAAGGTATACCAAGGTGCAAGTGTGGAGGAGTTATTAAGCCCGATGTGGTTTTATATGAGGAGGGGCTTGATAATGAAACGCTTAATGCCTCTGTAGAGCATATTATGAATGCAGATTGCCTTATTGTTTCGGGAACGTCGCTTAACGTCTATCCCGCTGCGGGACTTATCAGGTATTTCAGGGGCAAGCATTTTGTGCTAATAAATAAGGACGCAACCCCCGCCGACAGTATTGCAGACCTTGTAATTCACGGTAAGGTCGGCGAGGTATTTTCAAAAATCAGTATTAACGGGTGATTAAATGAAAAAAGTAATTGCTTTGCTTTTATCAATTATGCTGACTGTTTCCTTTTTCAGCGGCTGCTCTAAGGATAATGCAAAAAAGGATGAAAAAACCTCTGCATACGAGCTGAGCTATGTTTATGACTACGCATATAACAATCTTGACGGCAGCATTAAGGATGCTTACGTTTCTCTTTGTGAAGCTGTAGTTAATTACCAAAGCGAGCTTAAGGTAAACACAGGAATTGTTAATAACGCATATGATTTATTCAACACTTCGTTTCCGCTTTCCTTCCTCGTAAGTAATTTTTCTTATCTTGAGGACGGAACAGGAATTGCGATTAAGTACGCTAAATCTGAAACAGAGCATAAGCAGATCGTTAAGGCATTTAACGATAAGGCTAAGGAGTATATGGACAAATGCTTTGAGGGTACTAATAACAAGGCGGTATACGCTATCAGAGCATATAACCTAACGGCTTCAACCGTCGTTACGGAGCGGAGCGTTAATCTTAATTGCTATGATGCCTTTGTAAACGGCAGGGGAAATGAGAATACCATATTTAAAATGTTTGAATTCCTCCTTCTTCAGGCAGACATTCCCGCTTATCATATTATCGCCTCGGGAGTTGATTCAGCGCCTTGTTATCTTACCTTAGCCGAAATAGGTGAGAATTATTATTATTTTGATATGTTCGGTGAAAAGGCTTTAACAAACGGTGAAGGTATTAAAATGTTCGGGCTCAATTACGATGAGCTTTCTGATTACGGTATTTCCGAGCCGCTTACGTATACTCAGAATACACCTCCCAATTCATTCGATACTAAATTCGACGTTTGCAGGAAGGCTGTTTCCTGGGAATTAAACGGCACGGCTTTAGATATAATGACGGATGAAGGTGATTCAGTTCAGATTACTCTTTAAGGAGATATAAAATGGCTATCGGTTCTGTTAAGGGAAAGGTTACGGGCTTATTAGGCGATTTGAAATCCTATTGGAGAATTCCGCCAAAGGGCAAATATATGACCTTTAATGAAATCGCCGCTTATTCCTTCGGCGGTATAGGCGCTTACTTCATTATTCAGCTCGGCTCAACTCTTATTGTTAGTACTACGAACATTATTGTAAGTACCGCAATCGGCGTTAGTCCTGCGCATACTTACATAATTTATCTTCTTGCAACATTTCTTAATATTCCGCTGACTGCCGTCAGGGCGAATATGATTGACAACACGAGGGGCAAGGGCGGTAAGTATAGACCTTATCTGCTCTCCATGGGTATTCCCACGGCGCTGATTGCGCTTGTTTACGTATGGTTCCCGTATCAGCAAATGTACAGTATATTCCCGGGTGAGCTCTTCGGATATGAAAGAGGATACCTGATAAAAGCGGCAGTCGTATTTATATGTAACCTTGCGCTTCACTTCTTCTTTAATTTTTTCCGCGACGCGTACGAGAACCTGATTCACGTGCTCTCGCCGAATACGCAGGAAAGAACTAACGTGCTTGCGGTAAAAGCAGTTGTATACTCGCTTGCTCCGTCGATTATGAACTTCGTAAACCCTGTTATAGCTCAGGTTGTTGCTAATAGCGACCAGACGAATATACTCGTTTACAGAATTACGTATCCTATTTACGCAGTTATCGGTATTGCGCTTACAATAGTCGTATTTGCAAACACTAAGGAAAAAATTGTACAGGCAAAGACGCATACAATTCAGATCAGATTTACCGACGCACTCAAAGAGGTCGCTAAGAATAAGTATTTCTGGATTATTGCGCTTGCGGGCTGGCTCGGTTTTCTTGAGCTTGCATATACAAATATCCTTCTTTATAATCAGAGCTACGGTCATACCGTAGACGGAGTAACCTACGGTATTGCGTGGACTTTAATCGGTAACGCTTCTCTTTGGGGAATGCTCTTCGCACCGTTTTTCGTAAAGCGCTTCGGTAAGAAAGCTGTATTGATTACTGTTAATATGATGAACGTTGTGTGCATAATGCTTATGATAGTCAACGTTCGCAGCTTCTGGTGGCTCGTTGCGTGTATCTGGCTTAATTATCTTTTCAGCTCTGTTGAACAAATTACAACGCCCGCTATTCAGGCTGATATAAGGGATTATCAGCAGTATAAATCGGGCGAGAGAATCGACGGTATGTTCGCTGCGGTTGCAACGATAGGAAACCTTGTTACGCTGGCAACCTCCGCCGTGCTTCCCGCAGTACAGGAAAAGTTCGGTATCTATGAGGGTAACGGCTTTGAAAAGCCTTTTGATATTCTTGATATTGAAAAAGGACAGCCCGACTTGCTCTATAAGTTCCTTCCCGTGCTTATCATTATGGCTGCTGTCGGCGCGTTCCTCAATGTTGTTCCGTACTTCTTCTACGACTTCAACGAAAAGAAGCAGAAGAGCGTTATCAGGGTTTTACAGGTAAGAGCTTTGTTTGAGGATTACGCAAACAATGCGCTTAAAAACGAACAGATTGTAGAAGCAATCGACCTTGTTGAGAATGCAAGGGAAATGGCTGACAAAGAGTATATGCCGCTCGATAAATCCGATAAGAAGTCTTATAAAGAAGCAAAGGAATATAACGAGGAAATTGATATATCAAGATTTGTATGCAAGGAGCTTGACAAGTTTGATAACGAGCTCGGACAGCATAAGCTTGACGTTTACAGAGGAATAAATGCTCAGGGCCTTGACTTCATCAACAGCATTAACATTGATACGGTTTCAAAAGAAGTAAAAGAAGCAAAAGCGCTTTCTAAGACAAACGAAGAGGAAAAGGAATTCCGTTCGTTCAGAATTGAATTTGCAAAGAGCAAGCTCTCAGCAAGACGTGCCTTTGACAAGTATTACGGTACAGTAAAGAAGTTCGAGCAGCCCGATATGGCTGAGCTTACGGCACTTTTTGACAAGGAAGACGAGCTTGATAAGGAAATCTTTGAGAGCGCTAAGAACAAGGATAAGGAGCGTGCTAAAGCGCTTACTGAGGAAAAGAAAGGCGTTCAAAAGCAGGCTAAGGTGCTTATGGATGAATTTGCAAAGTTCAACCGTGCAGCAAAGCCGTATAATGATGCAGTAAAGCTCCTCAAGCAGTATGATAATTACAGCCGTTTTGATGAAATTGCTGCGCTTTACGAGGGCGCAAAATCAGCGATAGAAAGCGAAGATAAAACTGAGGTTGCAAATGAATTACAGTGATAAATATAATGAGTGGCTCGGCTTTGATGAGGAAACAAGGGCTGAGCTTGAAGCGATAAAAGACGAAAAGGAAATAGAGGACAGGTTTTATAAGGACCTTGAATTCGGTACGGGCGGACTCCGCGGAATTATGGGGGCGGGCACTAACCGTATGAATAAGTACACCGTGGGTAAAGCCTCGCTCGGTCTTGCAAATTACCTTAAATCGAAGTATGAAGGCGATATATCAATTGCCGTTGCGTATGATTCAAGGAACAATTCAAGCTGCTTTGCTTCAACCGCCGCGGGTATTTTTGCTTCGTGCGGTATAAAGGTTTATCTTTATAAAATGCTTGTTCCGGTTCCTGTTCTGAGCTTTACAACGAGGTACCTTGGCTGCAACGCAGGCGTTATGATAACCGCCTCGCATAACCCTAAGGAGTATAACGGCTACAAGGTTTATGACGGGACGGGCTGTCAGCTCTGTACGGATGACGCTAAAAGCGCGCTTGGTTTTATAAATGAGATTGACGACTTTTCGGCAATTCCGTTTTGTGACAGCAGCGAAAATATTAACCTTATCGGCGAGGAAATATTGAATAAGTTTATTGAAAGCGTAATGCTCCAAAGCGTTTACGAGGAGCCGTCAGACCTTAAGATAGTGTATACGCCTTTACACGGTACGGGAAATATTCCCGTAAGGCGCGTTCTTGAAAAAATGAACGTGACCGTTGTAAAGGCGCAGGAGCTTCCCGACGGCAACTTCTCAACCGTCAGGAGCCCTAATCCTGAGGAAAAGGACGCGCTTAACTTAGCTATTGAAAAGGCAAGAGAAATCGGCGCTGACCTCGTTCTCGGTACCGACCCCGACTGTGACAGAGTAGGAATTGCTGTAAGGCATAACGGAGATTACGTTCTGTTTACAGGTAATCAGACTGGTGCTCTTCTCGTTAATTTCGTATGCGAAATGCATAAGGCTAAACTTAATGAAAAGTCAACGCTCGTTAAAACGATTGTTACCTCTGAGCTCGGCGCAAACGTCGGCAGAAGCTTTGGGCTAAGGGTTGAGGAAACGCTCACGGGCTTTAAGTATATCGGCGATAAAATCAATCAGTATGAGAAAAACGGCAGTAACGAATTCGTTATAGGCTATGAGGAAAGCTACGGCTACCTTATCGGTACTCATACAAGGGATAAGGACGCCGTCGTGTCGTCTCTTCTGATATGCCAGATGGCTGCTTTTTATAAAAACAGGGGAATGTCCCTTGTCGACGCTCTAAATGAGATATACGAAAAATACGGCTATTATCTTGACTCCCTCGACAGCTTTGTGCTTAAGGGTAAGGACGGAAGCGAAAAGATACAGAGCCTTATGGTTAAGTTCAGAAGCGAGGGTAAAGAGCTTTTTGATAATGTCAGCGAGGTTATTGATTATAAAGCAGGCGTTAAGGATTTACCAAAGGAAAATGTGCTTAAATACTTGTTTAGCGACGGCTCGTGGCTTGCGGTCAGACCGTCTGGTACTGAACCGAAAATTAAGGTGTATTATTCCTTTTTCGGTAAGGACAGAAACGAAGCTGAAAATAAGCTTAATAAGGTAAGAGAAATTATTAATTCGGTTATTAATCGGTAGGTACTTTATGACTGTTAAGGATTATATTGAAAACGTTATCCAGCCTAAGCTTCAGGGCGACGGCGGATGGGTAGAAATTAAGGAGCTAAGCGGAAACGAGCTTACCCTTGTATTCAGGGGTGAGTGTTCAAAATGTCTGATTTTACATCGCTGTACTGTGTGGATAGAGGAGCAGATTAAAAGCGATTTAAAAAAGGATGTTAAAGTAAACGCAATCCGTAAAAGACCATATTTTCAGGAAATATAGGGGGTGTAATGAATGGCTCATATTAAGGTTGAGAGGCGTTCAATGCGCCCTGATGAATGGACGAAACTTCAGTACGGCTGGCTCAGAAGGTATATCTATTCTTCAAAGTGGGAGATAGAAAATCTTCTTATCCGTGACGCGCGTCAGGTCGGTGAAATGGAATATGAATATTATTCCGAGGATTACAGACCGCTTAAAAAGGGCGATATGTATTTCACGCCCGACGGAACTGCATTTATAAAAGCCGATGTAACGATACCCGAGGATTTAAGGGGTAAGGAGCTTTGGCTTACCCTTAAAACCGCGGCTGAAATCTGCGTTAAGGTTAACGGAAAATATGTGGGCGGAATTGACCCGAACAGAGAGAGAATACTACTTTCTCCCTATATTAACGACGATGAGGTACTGCACTTTGAAATGACGGGCTATAACCGTTCAAAGCCCGATGACGAGCGAAACCCTGAGTCACTTTCCGTGCGTGGCTGCAGACAGATTTTTGACGGCGCATATCTTACTACCGTTAATCATGAAATACTTGACTTAGTATATGATTTTGAGCTTTTGCTTGACATTATGGACGGCGAGGGCGTTTTCAGCGAGGATTACAGGGAATTCCTTAAGCGTGAGCTTTATAATGCGATTAATCTTATTGATTTTTACGGCGAAGAGCTTACGGGTATTAAGGAAGCAAAGGAATATATTGAGGACGTAATCTACGCTAACGATACTTATAAGGGTTCGGGCGACGTTGCGCTCGTTGCTCATTCGCATCTCGATATAGCATATTACTGGAGAAGAATTCATACCGTTCAGAAGAATTTAAGAACCGTTCTTATCCAGCTAAGGCTAATGGACAGGTATCCTGACTTTAAGTTTACACATACCCAGCCTTACGTATACGAAACGCTTGAAAAATACTATCCCGAAGTATTCGAAGAGCTTAAAGAAAAGGTAAAGAGCGGTCAGTTTGAGCCCGTAGGTGCTATGTACGTTGAGCCGGACTGTAACATACCCAACGCTGAAAGCCTTATCCGTCAGTGTCTTTACGGACAGCAGACATATAAGAGAATGTTCGGCAAAAGGGTTAATAATGTTTGGCTTCCCGACGTTTTCGGCAATAGCTGGATTATGCCGCAGATTCTTAAAAAGTGCGGCGTAGACTACTTTGTTTCAAACAAGATGTCGACGTGGAACGATACCAACCGCTTCCCGCACAATAATTTTATCTGGCGCGGTATTGACGGTACAGAGGTGCTTGCCTGCGTTCCGCCTACGCACTTTATTACCTGGAATTACCCCTCTCAGATTATGGCAAACTGGGAGGCATATATAGATAAGGACCTCGGCGGACAGACTATGAATATGTTTGGCTACGGCGACGGAGGCTCGGGCTGTACCGAGGATATGCTTGAGCTTATGCACCGCTTTAATAAGCTTTCAATTATGCCTAAAACCGAGCATATGGGCGGCGCTGAATTTCTTGAAAAGAACTTAAAGAATAACGATAAGCTTGAAACCTGGGACGGCGAGCTTTACCTTGAAATGCACAGGGGTACCTTTACAACTAAGGCTGATTTGAAAAAGACTAACCGCCGTCTTGAGTGGAAGTTCAGAAATGCTGAAATTGTGTCGCTTATGAAAGGGCTCAATAATCAGCAAGAAATTAATAAGCTGTATAAAAAGTTCCTTATTAATCAGTTCCATGACATTCTTCCCGGTTCTCATATACATCCCGTATTTGAGGACGCTATGAAGGATTATGCCGAGATTGAAAAGGAGCTTGACAGGATTATCGGTACGGGCTCGGTATATTTCAATACGCTTAATATCAACAGGGACGCACTGACTTTTATTGAGAATAAAAACGGAACGTCAACACGTTACGGTAAGAAGGGAAAATGGCTTATTCCCGATATTAAGCCTATGAGCTCAAAGCCGCTGAGAGCAGTTGCTCACAGCGCCGATTGGATAAAGATTGACGGAATTGACGCAGTAACGCCGTTTTATGCTGTGTCCTTTAATACTGACGGCTCTATTAATTCGCTTTATGATTTAGAGCTTGGACGTGAGTGGACGGACGGCGACTTTAATAAGCTCAGAATTTATGACGACCGACCAGGTAATTACGACGCGTGGGATATTCTGCCCGATTATAAGGACAAACAGATACCCATTAATGTTGAGGAACCGCTTGCTCTGTGTGAGCTTGACGGAGAATGTGCAACCTTTAAGTGTGTTCTTTCAACTAATGATTCAAAGTGGACAATGTTTGTCCGTCTGTTCAGACAGAGCAGGGGAATTGAGGTTGAAAACTCAGTTCAATGGGGTGAAAAGCATAAGCTTGCAAAGGCTGAGTTTAACTGTAATGTGCTTACCCGTAAGGCGCTTTGTGACACCTCGGCGGGATATATTGAAAGAGAAACTCACCGTAATACCTCGTGGCAACAGGCGAGGTTCGAAACCTGTCACCATAAGTGGTGCTCCGTTGCAGAGGCTTTCGGCGGTATTGCGATTATCAACGACTGTAAGTACGGCGTAGGGTTTAATAACAGCACTATCAGCTTATCGCTGCTCAGAGCCACCGTACGTCCAGACGTGGTTTCCGACAAAGGCGAGCATAATTTCTGCTATATGATAATGCCGCATAAGAGCGACGCTATTAATGCAGGTATTAACAACGTAGCGCTTCAGTATAACAATCCGCTTATAAAGTGCGATTCTGAATGGAATTATCCGACCTTTGAGCCGCTCTTTATGCAGGCTGCTAAAAGGAGCGAGGACGGCAAGATGACCGTTATCCGTCTCTCAGAGCAGTACGGCAACAGGGGATACATAATCCTTGATAAGCCCGTTAAAATCCTCAATATGCTTGAGGATGAAATCAGAGAAACGGATATTCTCGAATATAAACCCTTTGAAATTCTAACAATAGGAGTGCCCGATTAATGAACCCTGCAATTATTGCCGCGCTTATTATTACCGTCCTTCTTCTCGGTACGGTAATTATCCCCGCAATAAATAAAAATCAGTTCAATAAGCTTTCTTTTGAGCAAAAGGTAAGAATACTTATGAAGGAAGCAAACGGTCTGATTTACTTTAAAAACGTGGCTTCAAATAATGAAGGCAAGCTGTACTACGTTAAAAATAAGCGCAGAATATATATTTATCCGTGGGTTATGAGCGGCGGCAATATGCTCTGCACAAGGGAGGACTTATTTATCTGTTGGGATTATCCTGACGAGGAGATTACTTTTACTGAGGAAGAGATTACTCAGGCGCTTGAGGAGCTTGAAAAGTATAATTCAAAAAACAAAGTAAAACTGATAATTAATTATGAAGCTGAACAATGATTCCAAAAAGTTAATACGGCTTTTAGTTGACAGCGGATATAAGGCATATGCCGTCGGCGGCTGCGTAAGGGACAGTATCATCGGGCGAGATATCGGCGATATTGATATTACCACCTCCGCAAAGCCCGACGAGGTTGAAAGCGTACTTGAGAGTAACGGTATTGATTATTATGAAACGGGACTTAAACACGGAACTGTTACAGCGGTAATTAATAAGATCGGCTATGAAATTACAACCTTCAGGTCTGACGGCGATTACCTTGATAACCGTCATCCGAGCGAGGTTGAGTTTGTTAGCGACATCAGGCTTGATTTATCAAGGCGCGATTTCACTATGAATGCCCTTGCGTATAACGATGACGAGGGCTTTATTGATGCGTACGGAGGACTTTCTGATATTCAAAGTAAGCTTATTCGCGCAGTCGGTGACCCTGTACGCAGGTTTAATGAGGACGGGCTCAGGATTATGCGCGCAATACGCTTTGCCTCCGTCCTTGGCTTTACAATTGAGGATAATACTAAAAGGGCAATATTTGAGTGTAAGGAGCTTCTTAATAATATTGCTTACGAGCGGCTTTTTACAGAGCTTATTAAGCTTCTAAAGGGCGATTATACAGAGAACGTGCTTTTAGAGTACAGGGAGGTAATCGCGGTAATAATTCCTGAGCTTAAGCCCTGCTTTGACTGTGAGCAGCACAGTAAATGGCACCTTTACGACGTATATACTCATATAGTTAAATCCGTTGCTATATCGCCTAAGAAGGATTATATACGCCTTGCTGTATTGCTTCACGATATAGCTAAGCCGGAATGTAAAACGACTGATGAAAAGGGAAATGACCATTTCTTTACTCACCCTGAAAGGAGCGCTAAATACGCAGAACTTATTTTAACAAGGTTTAAGGCGAGTAATGATATTAAGTATAAGGTCGTTACTCTTGTTAAATATCACGATAAGCATATTACCCGAAAGCCTTCTAATATTAAAAAATGGCTGAGGCTTCTCGGCGAGGACTTCATATTCGACTTTATAGATTTGAAAATTGCCGATATGCTTACCCATAATCTTGAAAACGCAGGTCACGAGGTACAGGAACTGTGCTATGTGAGAACTCTTACTAAGGAAATAATCGACAAGGGGGAGCCTTACAGGATTGCTGATCTGAATATTAACGGTGACGATTTGAAGAAAATAGGCTTTGATGGCAGAGAAATTCAGAAAGAGCTTGAAAAGCTGATAAACGAGGTATCGGGTAACCCAAAATGTAACTTAAGGGAAAAGCTGATACGACAGGCAAAACAGGATTTCAGAACGAAAGGAGAATAACTATGGGATTATTTGATTCACTCAAAAAAAGCATTGAAAACGTAGCTAAAGAGGTTGACTTGCACAAGGACGATTTAACCAAGGAGCTTGAAAAGTTTGCAGATCAGGCAAAGAATACGGTTAATAATGCAGTAGGCAACAACAATACTTCATTACCACAGCAAAAGTCGGCGCCCGTTTATCAGGCTGTTCCCGTAATGAAGAGGGAAGTAGCAGACCAGTTTGCCAAGTTTGACGATATTATTTCCAGAAACTTTGCCGATTGTGAGGTAATACGCAACCTACCTGCAAGGGAGCTTGCCCCGTCATGTCATCCTGCATGCACGCCAGTACAGTTTATGTTTTATACAAACGGAGTTCCGTCTCTTGCGGTCGTACTTGTAAAGGAGAACACATACAGAGGTATGAACGTTATCGGTACTAAGAAAATCTGTGAGGATTTGAATATCCGTTATATCAGATTCTATCATGAATACGAAAATGCTGAGGATTACGTTGTAAACAGAATTAGAGAAAACTTATAATTAGCTTTTAACAGAGTCGGGAGGCTACGCGCCTGTGTGGGTTAAAGCTTAAGATATAACGTGCTTTGCAGGCAGCCGTCTTAAGTGCAGACCTGTATCGCAAAATTGCGATTTTAAATCGTTCTCGACTCTGTTCATTTTTATATGGATTTACTTGAAAGATTATTAGTGCACGAGGAATGGCTTGCTTTTTTTGAATATAAGAAAAACGGCGGTCATCTCTCAAAAAGGGATGAAGAGGATTTAGCCTCTTTTATCTGTAATAATGAATATTTGAAAATCGCTGAAGCGTTAAATAACGGCGGTCTTTTTTCAGTGCCCGAAGCTGTTTCGGTTAACAAAAGCTTTTCGTATAAAAAGCGTACTGTATTCACTTTTTCAAAAGAGGAAAATTACGTACAGAAAATACTCGCTTACTTTCTCCTTGACTATGACGAAATCTTTTTCGATAACCTTTATTCATTCCGTAAGGATATGGGCGTTAAAAAGGCTGTTAAGCGGCTTGTATATCATAGCGGCATTAATGATATGTATTCGTATAAGCTTGATATTTCCGATTATTTTAATTCAGTAAATCCCGAGCTTTTACTTCCAAAGCTTAAAGAAATACTCGATAGCAGAACGTACAGCTTAATTTGCGGAATGCTTATGAATAAATTCGCGTATTTAAACGGAGAGCTTACGGAAATGAAGAAGGGAATACTTGCCGGCTCGCCTCTTTCGAGCTTTTTTGCAAATGTATTTCTCAGCGAAATCGACGGATATTTTTATACTAATAATATCCTCTATGCGAGGTATTCTGACGATATAATTTTCTTCGCTGATAGTGTGGATGAGCTAAACAGAAATAAAGAATACTTATTAAATAAACTTAGCGAATATGGCTTATCAGTCAACGAAAATAAGGTGTTCCTCTCGGAACCGAATGAGGAATGGACCTTTCTTGGCTTTAAGTATAATAACGGTGTTATTGATATCTCCGATATTTCAAAGCAGAAGCTTAAAAAGAAAATGCGCCGTAAGGCGAGGGCGCTGTACCGCTGGAAAATCAGAAAAAATGCTGAAAGCGACAGGGCAGTAAAAGCGTTTATAAAGCATTTTAACCGTAAGCTCTATGACAATCCGGTAAACAACGAAATTACGTGGTGCAGGTGGTATTTTCCGATTATCAATACTTCCGAAAGCCTGAAAGAGCTTGATAATTACGCTCAGCAATGTGTCAGGTATATCGCAACAGGGAAGCAGACAAAAGCAAAATATAACTTTACTTATGAGCAAATGAGAGAACTCGGATATAAAACGCTTGTTAACAGCTATTATTCTTTCAGGGAAAATAAATATGAAATTAAAAAAGTTCAAAAAAGTGTTGACAATTAGAATATGATTTGCTATAATTCGATTTGTTGACGCGAGAGTGGCGGAATAGGCAGACGCGCACGTTTGAGGGGCGTGTGGAGAGATTCGTACGGGTTCAAGTCCCGTCTCTCGCACCAAAAAAGTCAGTACCCATTTGGATACTGGCTTTTTTGACTAAGAAAACCTTTTTGATATTTGGAAATATTATGTATATCTTTTTTATTGTAATTATCATAATAGCATTAATAGGCGTTAAAGCTAAAAACCCGTTCAGCTCAGAGTTATATACAGATAATTTTTCGCTGAAAAAAAGCAACGCTTTAAAAGGCATATTTGTATTGATAATACTTATCAGCCACGCAACACACAGCGACGGAATGTATAATTTTGACGCATCTTTATTTGATAAGCTTTATACTGTTGTCGACAAAAATGTAATTGGTCAGTCGAGCGTTGTATCATTTTTCTTTTTCTCGGGATACGGAATTATGTATTCAATTGAAAAGAAGGGAAAAGAATACGTAAAGTCAATGCCTACAAAAAGATGCTTAAAATTGGCCGTTCATTTTGGTCTTTTTTGTGCCATCTTCCTTGCAGTCTGCTATATTATTTCAGCCATAAAAAAGTTGCGTTTTACTGATGTATTTGATATTACATGGTTCATTTCGGCTACGTGGTATATCTTTGCGATTCTTGTTTTATATCTAATTACATACTTTGCATTTAAGCTTCTTAGTAAGCACACACATTCTGTTTTGACGGTTTTAATTGTGACCGTTGCTGCAATTGTTATTGCTTATTTTATTTTGTATGAATACTGGTACGATACAATCATTATTTATTCCTTAGGCTTACTTTTTAAACTATATGAGTCAAGAATATTCAGTTTTCTCCAAAAGAAGAACAGATATATTTTTGCCCTTTGTATATCATTAGTTATTCAGGCTTCAGTGACGTTTTTATACTATATGCATTTCAGGCTTTTCATTCTGCTTGAAATTAAACACATATCGTTCCTCATTACGCTTTTACTTATTACGTATAAGGTTACCTTTGATAACGTAATACTACAGTTTTCTGGAAAACATCTGTTTTCAATTTACGTTCTTCAGAGAATACCCATGCTCGTGATGGATAATATCGGCTTTAAGCAGTATCCTTACCTATATGTTATTATTACAGTTGTTGTTACTGTTGTGCTTTGTGTTTTGTTTGATTATTGTACAGGTAAACTTGATAAGATTTTATTTACAAGAGACAGAATTAATAAAGAAAATGTTTAAACTTTCAAAAGTTTTCTATTGACAAATTAAAATCTTATATATATAATAATTAGGCATAATGATGAGGTGGTATGTATGCAGCTCGATTTTACGTCCTTATTCAATTCTTCGTGCGATGCAATTGACATCGATTATTCACTCTCACTCGAGGATTTTGAATACAGCACCTATAAGCCACTCAAAAACGGTGTTCAGATAAAAGGTCGGGCATATACCAAGGCTGATGTTGTTCATCTTGATATTAAAATCAGCTTTGATTTCTTCGGAATCTGCGACAGATGCGCCGATGAATTCGAAAGGAAGTATTCCTTCGATATCAGCAGGATTGTTGTAACGCATCTTGAAAACGAGGAGGACGACGAGGGATATATTATCACCGATAATAATATTCTTGATTTAGACGATTTGGTTTATCAGGAAATACAGCTATTTTTACCGCAGAAAATGCTTTGTAATGACGATTGCAAGGGAATATGTCAAAGCTGCGGTAAGAATCTTAATTACGGAGAATGTAACTGTAAAAAGGAAGTTGATCCGCGTATGGCGGCGCTTTTACAGTTGCTTGATGAATAGTAAATACATCTTTTATTAATATAAGGGGGAAATAACAATGGCAGTACCGGCAAGAAGAACATCCAAGACAAGAAAGAATAAGAGACGTTCAAGCGTTTGGAAAATCGACGCTCCTACGCTTGTAAAGTGCCCTAACTGCAGCGGTTACACCGTACCTCATAAGGTATGTAAGAACTGCGGTTATTATAACGGCAAAGAAGTTATCAGCATGGACTAATGATTGATACTAAGGGCGGCAGATTAATGCCGCCTTAATTCTTGCATAATCGAGGTGATTATATGTCAAAACCTGTTGTCGCAATAGTCGGCAGACCTAACGTCGGCAAATCAACTTTATTTAACAAGTTAATAGGCGAGAGGCTTTCAATCGTTGACGATACTCCAGGAGTAACGAGGGACAGGATATATGCTGACTGCGAATGGCTTAACCGCAAGTTTCTGCTTATAGATACGGGCGGTATTGAGCCGAAGTCCGACGACGTGATTTTATCCCAGATGCGCGCGCAGGCACAGACCGCGATTGAAACCGCTGACGTAATTGTACTGGTAGTCGATTTGAGAAGCGGCGTTGTTGCAAGCGACGAGGAGGTCGCCGCAATGCTTTTAAAGTCAAATAAGCCGATAGTGCTTTGCGTAAATAAGTGCGACTCAATCGGTGCGCCCGAGCCTGAATTCTACGAGTTTTATAATCTCGGTCTCGGCGACCCGATTGCCGTTTCATCGGTTCACGGACACGGTACGGGTGATTTGCTTGATGAAGTGATAAAGTATTTTCCCGAAGAAACCGAGGACGACGATGACGACGAAGAGGTTATCAAGGTTGCTGTTATCGGAAAACCCAACGTTGGCAAGTCCTCGCTTGTAAATAAAATCAGTGGCGAGGAACGCGCTATTGTTTCCGATATAGCGGGCACTACGAGGGACACCACTGATACTTTTATTGAAAATAAGTACGGCAAATTCAATTTCATCGACACCGCAGGCTTAAGAAGAAAAAGCAGGGTGAACGACGATATCGAAAAATACAGCATTATCCGCGCGAGAATGGCTGTTGAACGTGCTAACGTGTGCGTTATTATGCTCGACGCAACCGTAGGCTTTACCGAACAGGACAGTAAGGTTGCCGGTATCGCTATGGAGCAGGGCAAGGCTTGTATCATAGTAATTAATAAATGGGATGCTGTTGAAAAGGACGGCAACACAATGAAGGAATTCCGCGAAAAGCTCGCCGTTGATTTCTCGTTTATTTCATATGCGCCTATGCTTTTTATCTCCGCTAAAACTGGACAGAGGATTGATAAGCTCTTTGAGATGATAGTTCACGTCCATTCTCAGAACTCTATGAGAATTTCAACGGGCAAGCTCAACGAGGTACTTGCCGTTGCTACCGCAAGGGTACAGCCGCCGACGGACAAGGGCAGAAGATTAAAGATTTTCTATATGACCCAGCCTTCAACCCGTCCGCCTACGTTCGTTTTCTTCGTTAACAGAGCCGACCTTTTCCATTTCTCATATCAGCGCTACCTTGAAAACCAGATAAGAGAAATCTTCGGACTCGACGGTACTCCCGTACGCTTCATAATCCGCGAAAGAGGAGAGAAGAAATAAGAACCTGACTTGCTCGCCGCAAGTCAGAACCTTGTTAGCAACAGCCATGGAGCCAATAAAAAAATAAGCCATCCTTTCGGATGGCTTTAATTTTTTAATTACGCTCTTTCTACCTTACCTGAACGAAGGCATCTTGTGCAAACATATACTCTTTTAGGAGAGCCGTTAACGATAGCCTTTACTCTCTTAATGTTTGGTTTCCAGGTTCTGTTGGATCTTCTGTGTGAGTGAGATACCTTAATACCGAAGGATACGTCCTTGCCACAGTATTCACATTTAGCCATTAGTGCACACCTCCTTATAATTTTGCAACGCATAAATATTACCATAAACTTTTATAAAATGCAAGTCTTTTTTTAATTTATTTTCTTAAGGTGTAAAAATATGTATATATTTAATATTTTTAATATCTAAATTTAGATAAAAACTTGATTTTAAGCACAATATTTCGTATAATTGCATATGTAGTTCAATAACTTTATAGAATTTAGGAGGAATTTTTTAATGCCCGCAGAAAAGAAGGTAAATAACGACAGAAAAGCTGCGCTTGAGTCAGCTTTAAAGCAAATTGAAAAGCAGTTCGGTCAGGGCGCTATAATGAGAATGGGCTCTAATAATCATTTAAAGGTTGATGCTATATCGACGGGCTCGCTCACTCTTGATATTGCAACCGGTATCGGCGGACTTCCTAAGGGAAGAATTATTGAAATTTACGGTCCCGAATCCTCGGGTAAAACTACTCTTGCTCTGCACTGCGTAGCTGAGGCTCAGAAGGCTGGCGGAGAGGCTGCGTTCATTGACGCTGAGCACGCGCTTGACCCCGTATATGCCGAAAATCTTGGCGTTGACGTTGACTCTCTCTTAGTTGCTCAGCCCGATAACGGCGAGCAGGCGCTTGAAATTACGGAGCAGTTAGTACGCTCGGGCGCTATTGATATTATCGTAGTTGACTCCGTTGCGGCTCTTGTTCCAAGGAGTGAGATTGAGGGCGAAATGGGCGACTCCCACGTAGGACTTCACGCAAGGCTTATGTCACAGGCGCTGCGTAAGCTCGCGGGCGCTATCAATAAGTCTAACTGCGTAATCATTTTCATCAATCAGCTTCGTGAAAAGGTTGGCGTTATCTACGGCAATCCCGAGGTTACTACTGGCGGCCGTGCGCTTAAGTTCTATGCATCGATGAGAATTGACGTAAGGCGCGTTGAACAGATTAAGGCGCCCGGTAACGAGTTTGTAGGCTCAAGAACAAGAGCGAAGATTGTTAAGAATAAGGTTGCTCCTCCGTTCAAGCAGGCTGAATTTGACATTATGTACGGAACAGGTATTGACCGTGACGGTGAAATCTGTGACCTTGCCGTAAATCTCGGTATTATAAAAAAGAGCGGCTCCTGGTTCTCATACGGCGAGCAGCGCTTCCAGGGACGCGATAAGCTTAAGGAATTAATCAAGACCAATCCCGACTTTGCCGCAGAGGTTGAAGCAAGGGTAAGGGACGAGATGAAATCCCTTAACGAGAAGGAAAGGGAAGCCAAGGAGGTTAAGGCTCCCGAGGTTATCCCTGTTACCGAACCCGTGAACGTTACTCAGACGAGAGCTGCTGCTAAGGCTAAGCTTGACATCGCGATTGACGACGATGAGGATTAAAACTGAATGATTATATCACATACAAAGGGCAGGGGGAAGAAAATCCACCTGCTCCTTGACAATGAGTACAAAATTACAACGGACATTGATTTCTGGAGCGAAAACTTCATCAAGGACGGTACCGATATTGATGAGGAAGAGTGGCAGGAGCTTTGCAATAAGATAAATTATCAGAAGGCGATTAATAAATGCTATGACCTGCTGTCACGCCGTGACCACAGCGTTAAGGAGCTTAAGACTAAGCTGCTTCGCACCGTAGATGAAAATAACGCTCAAAGGGCAATTGAGCGTATGCTTGAGCTTGGTTATCTTGACGACGAAAAGTACGCAAAAGCGCTTTTAAATCATCTGGTTAATAACAAGAATATGTCCGCCTCTTTTATTAAACAGGAGATGTATAAAAGGGGAGTACCTTCGGAGATTGTCAGCGATTTGCTGTGCAGTACCGAAATAGATAACGTATCAAGTATTAAAGAGCTTATACTTACCAAATACAGATTAAAGCTTAAAGCCGAAAAAGGTAAAGAAAAGGTAATTTCAGCGCTAATGCGCAAGGGCTTTACATATAACGATATAAAAATGGCGTTTAATGAGATTGAGGATGAAGAAATATAAGGTTGGAATGATTTCCCTTGGTTGTCCTAAAAACCAGGTCGACGGGGAAATGATGCTGAAAAAACTTAAAAACGCGGGCTTTGATATTGTAAGCAATATTGAGGACAGCGACGTTATGATAATAAACACCTGCGGTTTTATCGAAGTTGCCAAGACAGAGGCAATTGAAACGATACTTGAAACAGCTGAGTATAAAAAGGCTGGGCTTATTTCGTCAATAGTCGTTACTGGCTGCCTTGCCGAAAGGTATCAGAGCGAGATATTAAAGGAAATGCCTGAGGTTGACTCAGTCGTTGGTATCGGCGCAAATGACGATATCGTAAAGGTGTGCGAAAAGGCGCTGTGCGGCTTTAAATCCGAGACTTTCCCGGATAAATGTTATCTTCCTTTAGACGATGAAAGACTGCTTTCTACGCCGTCACACTGGGCGTATTTAAAGATTGCGGACGGCTGCGATAACCGCTGCGCTTACTGTGCAATCCCGTCTATCAGAGGTAAGTTCAGAAGCAGAAGAATTGAATCCATAGTTAACGAAGCAAAAAAGCTTGCCAAAAGCGGCGTTAAGGAATTAATCCTTATTGCTCAGGATACGACTAAATACGGCGAGGATTTATACGGAGAATATAAGCTCGACGCTCTTTTAAAAGAGCTCGTTAAAATTGACGGAATAGAATGGATACGCCTTTATTACTGTTATCCGCACAGGATTACCGATTCGCTTATTGACGTTATTGCAAGCGAGAAAAAGATTTGCAATTATATTGATATACCGCTGCAACACGCCGATAAAGAAGTTTTAAGGTCAATGAACAGAGTGGGCGACGGCGAAGCATATAAAGCTCTTATAGACAAGATGAGAGCTAAAATAGACGATTTGTCGGTAAGGACTACCTTTATGGTCGGCTTCCCTGGCGAAACCGAGAAACAGTTTGAAACGCTCTGCAACTTTGTTAAGGACGTTAAGTTTGACAAAATGGGTTCGTTTACCTTCTCTCCAGAGGAGGATACGCCCGCTTATGATATGGATAATCAAATTGATGAGGACGTTAAGGAACGCCGCCAGGAAATCCTAATGGATATTCAGTACACCATTACCGAGGAGAGCAATAGAAGCAGAATCGGTAAGGTTTATAAGACGATTATTGACTCCTTTGACGGCGTGAATTATATCGGCAGGTCTTACCTTGACTCTCCCGAAATTGACAGCGGTATAATAATTAAATCCGACGAAGCGCTTAAAATCGGTGATTTTTACAATATTAAAATCACAAGCTTTGACGGCTATGATTTAATAGGTGAGGTTGCCAAATGAATCTTCCCAATAAGATAACAGTTTTCAGATTTATCTGCATACCGTTTCTTTTTGCCGCTGCACTTATTCAGTTTAAATATCATTGGAGTGTAACCTTTGTAATATATATGATTGGCTGCATAAGCGATAAGCTCGACGGAACAATAGCAAGAAAATGTAATATTATTACTGATTTCGGTAAGCTGTTTGACCCTCTCGCCGATAAAGCCTTTATGCTTGCTTCCTTCTTAATTCTTATTAACCTCGGCTGGCATACCGAGCTTGTAATTATGCTCATTATGATACGCGAATTCCTTGTTGCAGGGGTGAGAATGGCGGCTTCTGTCGAGGGCGAAACGATACCGGCTAACATATTCGGAAAGCTTAAGACCCTTTTACAGATGATAACGGTCGGAATAGCCTTCTTTATGCTCGCCGTTTGTGAAAGGAGTCAGGAGGTTATAATTCTTGCAAAGGGCTTTAATCCTCCAGCTTATCTTGAAATTTACTGTACTGCTGCGTTTTGGATAACGGGTATAATAACGTTTATCAGCGGAATTAAATACCTAAAGGACGGCTGGCATCTTATCAGAACAAAATAATCCTTGCAATTTTTAATTAATTGTATATAATGTAAATAAGATAAATAAAAGCTTTGAACAGGAAAAGTAGTAAGCGCTTTTTATTAAAGAGAGCATACGTTCGGTGCGAGTATGTATAGGAACGTTTATGAAATGCGCCTGTGAGCTTCTCGCAGGAAATGGCGGGACGGATTGCTCCGTTAAAGGCATAAGGCTGTTAATCGCAGCTAAGTATAAAACGGAGTGGAACCGCAGTATAATTATTGCCTCTGTCGAGTAATCGGCGGAGGCTTTTTTTGAGGTGATTACTATAAGCTGGTTAAGTGAATATAAGGAGAGCATACAGGCTTTCATTGACCATGACCCCGCTGCGCACAGCGCGCTTGAGATAATATTTTTATATCCCGGCTTTAAGGCGCTCAGGTCGCATAAAAGGGCTAAGTGGTTTTTGAATCATAATATGCCGTTTATCGCAAGGGCGATAAGTCAGAGAACGGCTCATAAAACGGGTATTGAAATTCATCCTGGAGCGACGATAGGCAGAAGAGTCTGCATAGACCACGGCAACGGTATCGTTATAGGCGAAACTACTGAAATCGGCGACGACTGTATGATTTATCAGGGCGTAACGCTTGGTGGCACGGGTAAGGAAACGGGGAAGCGACATCCTACTCTTGAACAGGGCGTTATGGTCGGCTCAGGCGCTAAGGTGCTCGGACCCATAACGATTGGAAGAAATTCAAAGGTTGCCGCAGGCGCCGTAGTAGTTAAGGATGTTGAGCCTAACTGCACTGTTGTCGGCGTACCGGGGAGAGTTGTTAAAATCAGCGGCGAGCGTATTGACGATCTCGATCAGGTTAATTTCCCCGATCCTGTTATGAATGCAATTAATGCTAATGCCAAGCTAATTGACGAAATGCAAAAGGAAATAAGTAAACTGGAGGCTAAAAAAAGTGAGAATATTGAATACATTATCTAGGATAAAAGAAGAGTTTGTACCCGTTGATAAAAACGAAGTAAAGATATATGCCTGCGGACCTACCGTATATAATTATATTCATATCGGTAATGCAAGGCCTCTTTGCGTATTTGATGTGCTGAGAAGATATATGGAATACCGCGGCTATAATGTTAAGTTCGTACAGAATTTTACCGACGTTGACGATAAGATTATTAAGCGCGCCAACGAGGAAGGTCTTACCTTTGAAGAGGTCTCCGAAAAATATATTAAGGAGTTCTGGACTGACGCAGACGGCTTAAACTTTAAAAAGGCTTCAGTTCATCCGAAAGCAACCGAAAATATTGACGAGATTATTGATATTATTAAAACGCTTGAGGAAAAGGGCTATGCCTACGCTGTTGACGGCGACGTATATTACAGAGCGCTTAAGTTTGACGGCTACGGAAAGCTCTCTCATCAGCCGATTGACGATTTACAGAGCGGCGCGAGAATCGCAGTAGGGGAGAAGAAGGAAAATCCGCTTGACTTCGCGCTCTGGAAAGCGGCAAGGGAGGGTGAGCCTTATTGGGATTCTCCCTGGGGCAAGGGTCGCCCTGGCTGGCATATTGAATGTTCAGCTATGAATAGAAAATACCTCGGCGAAACTATCGACATTCATTGCGGCGGTCAGGATTTAATCTTCCCGCATCACGAGAACGAAATTGCACAGTCCGAGGCAGCAAACGGTGCACCCTTTGCAAAGTACTGGATGCACAACGGCTATATTAACGTAGATAACGTTAAAATGTCAAAATCTCTCGGCAATTTCAAAACTGTACGTGAAATAGCGGACGTATACGGTTATGAGGTTATCAGATACTTCCTCATTTCCTCTCATTACCGTTCACCGATTAATTTCAGTGTTGATATTATCGAACAGTGCAAGTCAGCCCTTGAACGTCTTTACACCTGCCGTGAATCTCTTGACTTTGCTATTAAAAACGCAAAGGATGTTCCCGATGATAATGAGCTCCTTGATTTAATCGCTTCAAGACGCGAGCAGTTCATTGACGCCATGGACGACGACCTTAATACTGCTGACGGTATTGCCGCAGTATTTGATTTAGTTAAGGATATTAATACTAAAATCCTTGACAAAGAGGTTTCAAAAGGCGTCTGTGAGGCTGCTGCAACCCTTTTTGACGAGCTTTGCGGTGTATTAGGTATTCTTTATAACCGTAAGTCAAACGACCTTGATAGCGAAATTGAGGCGCTTATTGAGCAGAGGCAGGAGGCAAGGAAGAATAAGGACTGGGCTACTGCAGATAAAATTCGCGACGACCTCAAGGCAAGAGGTATAATCTTAAAGGATACGCCGCAGGGCGTTACCTGGACAAAGGAATAACGCTATGATAGACAGAGTAAAGTTTAAGAATATTGAGGTTTCAAGGCTCGGTCTCGGTAATATGCGCCTTCCCGTAAAAACTCCGCTTAAAAGGGAAGCAAACCCGATGATTGACTACGCAAAGGGGCAGGAGCTCGTAGACCTCGCATACGAAAACGGAGTTAATTACTTTGATACCGCGTATATGTACCACGCAGGTAAGAGCGAGAAGTTTATTGGTCAGGCTCTTAAGAAATATCCGAGAGAAAGCTACTACCTTGCCGATAAGCTTCCAATCTGGATGTGTCCGAGGAAAGCGGACGTTGAAAAGGTGTTCAATAATCAGCTCAAACGCCTTGACGTTGATTATATTGATTTTTATCTTCTCCACGCGCTTGACGGTAAGAATTGGACAAAGTGTAAAAAATTCGAAGCAGTTGAGCTTCTCGAAAAAATGAGGACTCAAGGAAAGATTAAGTATCTCGGTTTTTCCTTTCACGGAACTATTGAGGATTTAAAGCTTATCGTATCAGAGCATGAATGGGACTTTGCGCAGATACAGTTCAATTATCTTGATTATAAGAATCAGCGTGCTGACGAGCAGTATCAGATACTCACCGAAGCGGGTATTCCTGTCGTTATTATGGAACCCGTCAGAGGCGGAAAGCTTGCTGACCCGCCCGAAAACGTTAAGGAGCTTTTCAAAAACGCTAAGCCTAATGACAGCTATGCTTCATGGGCAATTAAGTTTGCGGCAAGCTTTGATAACGTAATGACTATTCTCAGCGGTATGAATGCTCCCGAGCAGCTGCTTGATAACATTAATTCACTTACAGGTTTTGAGCCGTTTAATGAGGTTGAAATGAATATCTGCAGGAACGCAGCGGCTTTGCTTAATAAGAGCGACGTTGTACCGTGTACAGGCTGCGATTACTGCGCTGACTGTCCTCAGGGAGTCAAGATAAGTTCCGTATTCGCCGCATATAATAAATATAAAAGCGGTGAAATCAACGGCGACGAAGCTGCTGCTGAATATGCAAAAATCAACGTCGGAGCAGGGGAGTGTATAGGCTGCGGAGCGTGCGCCGAGCATTGTCCCCAGGGGATTAAAATACCCGATTTAATGCTAAACACAATGAAAGACTTTTTTGAATAAAAAATAACGGTATCCGCTTGGATACCGTTTCTTATAAGTTGAAGGATACCTCCCAGTCACCCATTACAATATCGTTATCGTCATACTCATCAGCTGTAATATAAAGCTCATAATCATTAAGCTTACCGCACGGAATATCCTTGAACCCGAATTCAGAGTAATAAATTCCGTTGTTATCGACATATGGTTTGTAAATGTTTCCTTTATTGTCTTTCAGATATACTGAATATTTATTAATTTCCTTCATATCGCCGAGCTTTTTAAGTTTAATATGAAGGTGGTTGTAACAGTAATCTAAATTTGTAAGCTTTACTGTAGGTATGCCATTCACGGAAACGTTAATTCTTTCGTCTGCTATACTGCCCCAGAGATCAGCGACCTCAGTATTACCGTAAATCGTTATTGTAGCATTTCCGCCCGAGTCTTTGCTCGTTTTCGGAAGCAGATTAATCAATGGCTCATCAACCTTTGCTTCGGTGTGTTTTTTTGTTTTCAGGTATGAATTAAGGTCAAAGCGCGCTCTTTTTCTGAAAAACGGAATACCCCCGCCGTTCCAGTTTCTGACGTTAATACGGTAATTTGCTGTTTGTGTATTGCTGTCATAAGATATAAATTTGCAGTCTCCTTTGAAGCCCTTGAAGTCAAATTGGTTTAAATCGCTTTTTTCCGTAACTCTTCCTTTTCCCTCTGTGTCGGTAAGGCTGAGTAACACTACGCCCTCATCGTTATTATACTCATTTTCCTTAATATTTACGTCCGTTACCGTCAGCTTAATACCGTCATAGGTATCGGTTCGGGCAATGTTTTCAAATATAATACTTCCGCCTGCTGCAAGTGCAGTTGTCGACATTATAATTATTATTACGGCAAGAAGAGTTGCAATGGGTTTACTCATACCGTGTATATTATTGCTCTTTTTGCTGTTCATTTTTGATAAAGTTTCGTTTATCAGTTCGCTATCGGGAGAAATACCCGAAATCATTTCCTTATAATTCATCTTCTTCCAGCCTTTCTCTTAATAGTTTTCTTGCTCTTGTGAGCTGCGTTCTTATCGTGCTTTCTCTTTGTTTAGTAAGTTTTGCTATTTCCTTTATGCTCAGCTCCTCATAGTAAAACAGGTGTATTACCGCTCTGTATTTAAACGGGAGTGATTTAACCAGGTCAAGCAGCTCATAGTGTGAATCATATGTTTCGTTAGAATCTTTAATATCTTCAAGAGGTACGGACATCTTCCTTTCGGCAGACGAATATAAGCTCTTACAGCAGTTTAAGGTTACCCTTATAAACCAAGCCTTTTTATGCTCTTCGTTCCTGAAAGAAGGCTTATATTTTATATATCTTAAAAATACCTCCTGAAAGATATCGTCGGCATCGTCTTTATTCTTACAGGTTGAATATGCAAGCCTGTATACTGTATCCGAATACTTTTTGATTATTTCTTCAGCGCTGATTTGATTACTCATATAAACCTCCTCACTATTAATACTTTTCAAAGCTAAAAAAAGCTACAAAAAAATCCCCAAAATTTTGGGGATTTTTACTTAATCTATTAATTCCGCCATGTCGTACATACCCGCAACCTTGTCTTTCATATAGACGGCTGCGTTTACTGCGCCTACCGCGAAAACCTCTTTACTCCTTGCAGAGTGAGAAAGCTTGATGTTTTCATCCCTGCCCGCAAAGAGTATCTCGTGCTCGCCGACTATCGTGCCGCCTCTGATTGAGTGAATACCGATTTCGTTCTTGGTTCTCTTTTCGCGTTTTGAGTGACGGTCATATTCATATTTAATCGGTCTGTCAAGCTCTTCTTTTATAGCGTCTGCAAGCATTAAAGCCGTACCTGACGGAGCGTCAATCTTTTGATTGTGGTGCTGCTCAATTATTTCAATATCAAAGCCGTTTCCGAGCACCTGTACCGCCTTTTTGGCAAGAGAAGCCAGCAGGTTAATTCCGAGGCTCATATTATACGTGAAGAATATCGGAATAATCTTTGACGCTTCCGTAATCTTGCTCTTCTGTTCCTCATCATAGCCCGTAGTTGCGATAACAAGAGCTTTCGAATTGTTAATGCAGAAATTGAGTAAGTCATCAAGCAGTGACGGATTTGAAAAGTCAACTACCACGTTAGCCTCCTCACTAACGCTGTCAAGGCTTTCGTAAACGGGGAAGGGAACAGAAGGATTAATGTATTTATCAACGCCTGCAACTATTTCACAGTCCTCCCTTGTAGCCACAACGCTTTGAACCACGCTGCCCATATGACCGCAGGCACCCGTCAGTATAATTTTTGTCATTTATTTTTCCTCCATACAGGAACAGGCGGCATAATACCGCCTGAAATTTTATTTTATTAAGCCGTACTTTTCGAGAACGCCTCTGAGGTAATCCTCATGCTCCTTAGTCATTTCGCAAAGCGGCATTCTGAGCGGACCTGCGTTTAAGCCCATCATATTGCAAGCGGTCTTAACGGGTATCGGGTTAACCTCAACGAAAAGAGCGTTTGCAAGCTCAAGGTACTTAGCCATCATATTTGTGCACTTCTCGGGCTCGCCCTGAAGATAAGCCATTACCATATCGTGAGTTTCCTTGGGCAGAATGTTGGCGAGTACGGAGATAACGCCCTTACCGCCGCAAGCCATTACCGCGGGAATCTGGTCGTCATTACCGCTCCAGATATTTATATTATCGTCGCAGAGTGCGCGGATTTTCATTACCTGGGAAATATTACCCGAAGCTTCCTTAACGCCGTTAATCCTCGGAAGCCTTGAAAGCTCTGCAAGAGTTTCGGGAAGGAGGTTAACGCCCGTTCTTGAGGGAACGTTATAAAGAATAATCGGCTTGTCGGTTGCGTCATGGTACATTCTGTAATGGCTTAAAAGTCCCTTTTGCGTCGTCTTATTATAATAAGGCGTTACAAGAAGCAGACCGTCAACGTTGTACGAGCAGGCAGAACGCGCCATCTCAATTCCGTATGAGGTGTTATTGGAACCGCAGCCTGCGATAACGGGAATCCTGTGCGCAACGTGCTCAACGGTGAATTTGATAGTATCGCGGTGCTCCCTCGTATTAAGAGTCGAAGCCTCGCCGGTAGTTCCTACAATTACGATTGCGTCGGTGCCGTTTTCAATCTGAAAATCGAGCATATCCGCAAGCGCGTCATAGTTAATAGTCCTGTCCTCGTTCATCGGGGTTACAAGCGCTACGCCGGAGCCAGTGAAAATAGGTTCGTTCATCGTAATTCCTCCTTAGTCAAAATATCCTTCTGCTGCAAGAAGCTCCGCAAGCAGTACTGCGCCGCCTGCCGCGCCTCTGAGCGTATTGTGTGAAAGACATACAAATTTATAATCGTACTGTGTATCCTCTCTGAGCCTTCCGATTGAGACAGCCATTCCGTTTTCGAGCATTCTCTCGCTCTTAATCTGCGGTCTGTCGTCCTCGGTGAAATAGTTTAAGAATTTCTTAGGTGCGGTTGGTAATTCAAGCTCCTGAGCTCTGCCCTTGAAATTATTCCATATTTCAATCATTTCGTCTTTAGTGGGCTTCTTTTCAAAGTTTACGAATACCGCGCCGAGATGTCCGTTTGACACGGGAACTCTTATGCACTGAGCGGTGAAGTTCGGCTTATTGGCAGGAACTATTTTACCGTCCTTAATCTCGCCCCAGAGCTTGAGCGGCTCCTTTTCGCTCTTTTCCTCTTCGCCGCCGATATAGGGAATGACGTTATCTATCATTTCAGGCCAGGTTTCAAAGGTTTTACTTGCGCCTGAGATAGCCTGATACGTGCATACGAGGACGTTCTTTACTCCGAATTTTTCGTGGAGCGGATAAAGCGCCGGAACGTAGGACTGAAGCGAGCAGTTAGATTTAACCGCGATAAAACCTCTTTTAGTACCGAGTCTCTTACGCTGATAGGGAATAACGTTGATATGCTCAGCGTTAAGCTCGGGAACAACCATAGGAACGTCGTCGGTAAAACGGTGAGCAGAATTATTAGAAACAACGGGACATTCGTGCTTTGCGTATTTCTCCTCGAGTGCTTTAATGTCGTCCTTTTTCATATTAACAGCGCTGAATACGAAATCAACCTTTGACGTAATCTCGTCAATATCGTTTTCAGCGTCCATAATGACCATATCCTTATACTTGTCGGCAAGCGGAGTATCCATACACCATTTTCTTCCGATAGCCTCCTGATACGTCTTGCCCGCGCTTCTTGATGAGGCTGCAAGCACAGCTACTTCAAACCACGGATGATTTTCAAGAAGAGTCATAAATCTCTGTCCGACCATACCGGTTGCGCCGACAATTCCGACTCTGTACTTTTTCATATAAATTTTTCCCCTTTAGTCTTGTAATATCAAATGAATTGCAATATAATATATGAACATACCGCAAAAAATTATACTGCTTTTATTTATTTTATAATACACTTAATGCGGTAATATGTCAATTATACAATTCGGAGAATATTGATGAAAACCTCAGATTTTTTCTATGAACTTCCACAAGAGCTTATTGCTCAGACTCCCGTTGAGCCGCGCGATTCCTCGCGTCTTATGGTGCTTAACAGAGCTACCGGAAGCATAGAGCATAGAATTTTCCGTGACTTAATTGAATATCTGAATCCTGAGGACTGCCTTATACTTAACGATACAAGGGTAATTCCCGCACGTATTTACGGCGTTAAGAAGGAAACGGGCGCGGCCGTTGAATTTTTGCTTTTAAAACAGAGCGAAAACAACGTATGGGAATGCCTCTGTAAACCAGGTAAAAGAGCCAAAGAGGGTACGAAGTTTGTATTTGGCGAGGGTTTGGTTGATTGTGAGGTGCTCGGTATAACCGAGGACGGAAACAGGATTATACGCTTTAACTGTGATTCAAAGGAAATATATAACATTCTCGATAAAATCGGTAAAATGCCGCTTCCTCCTTATATTACAGAGGAGCTTAAAAACGGGGAGAGGTATCAGACCGTATATTCGAGGGAGCTTGGTTCTGCTGCTGCTCCTACCGCGGGGCTTCACTTCACCGAGGAAATGCTTCAAAAGATAAAGGATAAAGGTGTAAAAATCGGATACGTTACGCTTCACGTCGGGCTTGGTACCTTCCGTCCCGTCAAGGTTGACGACGTTACTAAGCATAAAATGCACTCGGAGCATTATCAGATTAGTAAGGAAACCACCGATTTAATTAACGAAACTAAGAAAAACGGCGGGAGAGTAATCAGCGTAGGCACTACGAGCACAAGAACTCTTGAAAGCGTGTATCGGAAAAACGGCTGTATATGCAAGGACGAGGATGATACAAGCATTTTTATTTATCCGGGTTATGAGTTTAAATGTATTGACGCGCTCGTTACGAATTTCCATCTTCCCGAAAGCACGCTTATTATGCTGATTTCAGCCTTTGCGGGATATGATAATGTGATGAACGCATACAAAACTGCGGTTGAGGAAAGATACCGCTTCTTTTCCTTCGGCGACGCGATGTTTATTGAATGAGGAATTATATGAAGTTTACGATACTAAAAAAAGAGGGAAAAGCAAGAAGGGCTGTATTCGAAACAGTGCACGGAACCGTTCAGACTCCCTGCTTTATGAACGTTGCAACCTCTGCTGCTATTAAAGGCGGGCTTTCAACAAGGGATTTGGAGGATGTCGGCGCACAGATTATGCTCTGTAATACTTACCATCTTCACGTAAGACCTGACGATAAGGTCATTTATGAAATGGGTGGACTCCATAAGTTTACGAACTGGAAACGACCAATTCTTACCGATTCGGGCGGGTTTCAGGTATTTTCTCTCGCAAAGCTCAATAAAATCAAGGAGGAGGGCGTAACCTTTAATTCCCATATAGACGGTAAGAGAATTTTTATGGGACCCGAGGAAAGCATGCAGATTCAGTCAAATCTTGCCTCAACTATTGCGATGGCGTTTGACGAATGCGTGGAAAACCCCGCTTCATATAAATATGCGAAGGAATCCTGTGAAAGAACGTACCGCTGGCTTGAACGCTGCAAGGCTGAAATGGAGAGGCTTAACTCACTGCCTGAAACGATTAATAAAAATCAGCTTCTATTCGGTATTAACCAAGGCTGTACCTACGATGATTTACGCATTGAGCATATGAAGGAGATTGCAAAGCTTGACCTTGACGGCTACGCTATCGGCGGACTTGCAGTCGGCGAACCAAAGGAGGATATGTACCGCGTTATTTCTGCGGTTGAGCCCTACGCTCCCGGGGACAAGCCGCGCTATCTGATGGGCGTTGGCACGCCGGGGAACATTCTTGAAGGCGTCAGCAGGGGAGTGGACCTTTTTGACTGTGTAATGCCGTCAAGAAATGCGCGCCACGGACAGCTTTTTACTAAGAAGGGAATTATCAATATCAATAATGCTAAGTATCAGCTTGACGAAAGCCCAATTGACGATACCTGCACCTGCTCTACCTGCCGTAATTACTCGAGAGGATACCTCAGACATTTATTCAAAAGCGGAGAAATGCTTGCAATGAGGCTTGCGGTAATTCATAATCTTCATTTTTATAATAACCTTATGGCTGAAATAAGAGAAAACCTTGAAAACGGTACTTTCGAGGATTATAAAAACGAGTATTTAGATATACTTGATACAAGAATTTAAAAACTTCTTGCAAATTTAATTAATATAATATATAATCACTTATGTTAATATTTAATTGGAGGATAAACTATGTTTAATTTATTTACATTAATGGCTTCAACCGCAGGAACGGGTACTTCGGGCACAGGTTCTACCTCAGCTATGGGCAGTGCTCAGCCGATTATCTTAATGGTAGTTCTCGTTGCGGTTATGTATTTCCTTATGATAAGACCTCAGAAAAAGCGTCAGAAGGAAGAGCAGGAAATGCGTTCCTCAATTGAAATCGGCGATGAAATCGTTACAATCGGCGGTATCTGCGGAAGAGTTGTTAAGATTCGCGAAGAGGATATCGTTATTGAAACAGGCGCTGACAGGAATAAAATCCGCCTTCAGAGATGGGCAGTTAATACCAATGTTACCAAGACCGAGCAGCATAAAAAAGAGGTTGAGGCTGCAAGGGCTGCCGCTAAGGACAAGAAAGGTAAGAAGGCTGACAAAGAGGATAAGCTTACCGACGTTACCGATACGGCTAAGGAAGCAGAAAAGAAAATCGAAGAATAATATCATAATTAATAACTCCCTTGAATATCTATTAACGGATATCAAGGGAGTTGTTTTTATGAAAAGTATTTCGTTAGATAAGTCAAATAAGCTGCTTTTAAGATTTGTTATTAAGGCCGCTGTTACTACGGTATTTTTTACGGGTGTATTTTCACTGCTCTTTAGTGAACTGTTGATAAAATTTGACGTAAATCTTGATATAATTGACGTTTTGAGCGTTATTATTTGCGCTGTTTCATCGTTTTTCATTAGCATAATATCAGTAAACGGATTTAAGAATAACGGCGCATTAATGGGGATTATATCGTCGCTGCCGCTTATTTTTTACAGTCTTTTTAACGCAATTTTTAACGAAAACACTTTCGTATATTTCTTAATTAAGCTTGCCCTGATACTGTTCATTTCAGCGATAGGCGGAGCGTTTATTGTAAAGAAAACCAAGGCAATTAAGGTTTGATATGAAGCAAATAAGTATTAATGAAAAATCTGTCAGCTTTACAGATATTGTAGCTGAAAATAAAGATATTATATATACCGTTTTGCTGTATATATCGGGACTGCTGATAGGTAGTATTTTGTTTAAAGGTCTTAATGAAGAAACAAGAAATGCGATTAAGTCTTTCCTCGAAATCGGAGGAACGGATTTTAAAAATATGTTGATTAACAGAGCGGCTTATTATTTAATTATTTTCGTTGTTTGCTTAGCTCTCGGCTTTTCGGCAATCGGATTTCCGCTGCTTAGTCTTATCCCGACAGCACTCGGAGCTATAACAGGACTTAAAATAGCGTATTATTATATATCCCTCGGACTAAAAGGCTTTGGATATTCGTCCTTGCTGATAACTCCGCAGGCTGCGCTTTTCATAACAGTAATTGTTTTTACCGTTAGAAGCTGCAAGAAGCTCAGCAGGGGAATACTTCAAAATTCAATTAAAAAAGCAGATATGGCGCAGGAGCTATCTCTCGCGTCATATCTGAAGCAATTCGGTGTTCTGTTTTTAATTCTTATATTAATTATACTCATAAATACCTTAACGGTGTCGTCATTTTCGCCGCTTATTAAGCTCGGTTAAAACCCGGGCTTTTCGTTTGCAAGCGGGTTTGATTCAATAGCGTGCTTCGTAGCGTCCGAGGTAATATGAGTGTATATCTCGGTAGTTCCGAGGTTTTCATGACCGAGTATTTCCTTGAGCAAAAGTAAATCAACGTTGCCGTGCTGGTACATTAAGGTTGCTGCGGTATGCCTGAGCTTATGTACGGAGAGCCCTCTGCCGCCGAGACCTGCTTTTTCAAGGTAATTATTAACGGTAATTTCAACCATTCTCGGACTGATTCGCTGATTACGTGAGCTTAAAAACAGAGCCCTGTCCTTAACCTTGTCATTAGGACGAACCTTCATATACGCAGTAATCGCGTCTATGCATGCCTGGTTTAAATATACGGTGCGTTCCTTATTGCCTTTGCCTGTAATTACGAGCGTTCCGTCAGCCTTAATATCGCTATAATCTATGGAAACAAGCTCAGCAAGCCTCATTCCGCAGTTTAAAAACAGCGTAATCATCGCAAAATCTCGCTCCTTGTACTTACCGTCAATGACGGATAATAGCTTCTGCGCCTCCGATAAAGTTAGATATTTAGGCAAAGATTTCTTGATTTTTGGCGTATCAAGGTTTTTCATCGGATTAACTTCCATTAAATTAAGGTTATCCGTTAAATATGAGAAAAACCGCCTGATTGCAACAACCTTGCGTGCGCGCGTAGCCTCATTGTTATTTCTTACATTTCTGCAATAAATAAGGTACTGATAAGCGTCGTTAAGAGAAATCTGCTTAATAACGTTAATATCAATTCCTCTTAAGTCGGGTTTTCCTTCAGATGAAAGGGGAGTGTCAATATGCTTGAACTCACATATATAAGTAAAAAAGTTCTTTAAGTCGTTTGCGTATTCAGTTACGGAAAGGCTGCTGTGTCCTTTAATCGCTTCGATGTAAATTAAATAATCCTGTACAAGCTGCGGTAAAAGATAAAAATCCTCTCTTTTCATAGTTAAACCTCTAATGTTAATTTCGCAAAACTTTTGTAATATTAAAACTATAATATCAAAGGGGAGAGTAAATTTCAAGAGTAATTCTAAATTATCTCCCGAATACAGCCAATAGAAACATTTTAAAAGAAATTTAGTTCGATTAAAAGCATTCTGTTAAATCTATAAAAGAATTACAGCCGACAGAAGCATTTCAGTTTAACGTTTCATCGTTTTGGAAATATCTATCGGCTGTAATAAGTAGTTATACCTGTATTAATCGTTTAATAATATATATTTAATGAACTGTTGCTTGTATGGAGCTGAAAGTCGCATGTTTACTGTATTTCAGCTTGGGGGAGCTTCTGTTATCAGTTTTGCAGAATTTTACTCCCCTATATTTCGCAAAATATTAATTTTACGAAATTATCAATATTTTTTGAGGTACATAAATTTGTACCTCCCCTACAGTGTATATTTAAAAAATATTGGTGTTATCGTCTTTTTCTTCGTATCCGTTAACTATAATATCATTTTTCTTTTCTTCGTTATAGTCTCTCTCCTGCTTTTGTTTCTGGTCAAATTTTTGTTTTCTTACAGCAACTACAACTATTGCTATAACAAGAACCAATACAATTATATACGGCATAGTCTCCTCCTATTCACTTACAGCCTCGAAGGCTGCCCTGATTGTTCTTACAGGTATTATATCAATTTCTGTTTTTAATTCTTTAGACAATGATTTATAATTGTTGAACGGGATAATACAACGGTTAAAACCAAGTCTTTTTGCTTCTGTAATTCTCTGCTCACAGTTATTTACCGCTCTTATCTCCCCTGCAAGCCCTATTTCGCCGAAAGCAAGGGTATGCTCGTCCACTACCGTATCTTTTAATGATGATACGAGTGCCATTGCAACGCTCAAATCTGCCGCAGGCTCATATAGCTTTAAGCCGCCTATAACGTTAAGATATGTGTCCATTCCGTTGAAGAAGTATCCTGCGCGTTTTTCGAGTACTGCTATAATCATATTCATACGGTTATAATCGAAGCCCGTGCACATTCTGCGCGGTGTTCCGAAGCCTGAAGCTGTTACGAGTCCCTGAACCTCAGCGAGTATCGGCCTTGAGCCCTCCATTGTGCATGCTACGCAGGTTCCGCTTGTGTTTTTCGGACGTCCCGAAAGCATCATAAGCGACGGATTTTCAACCTCTTTCAGTCCGCTCTGCGTCATTTCAAATACGCCGATTTCGTTAGTTGAACCAAAACGGTTTTTAGCGCTTCTGAGTATCCTGTATGAATAATTTCTCTCGCCCTCGAAGTACAGCACGGTGTCAACGATATGCTCAAGCACCTTCGGACCTGCAATCGCACCGTCCTTATTTACGTGACCTACTACAAAAATCGGTATTCCGAGGCTCTTTGCAAGGTGCATAAAGATATTGGTACATTCCCTGACCTGAGTAATACTGCCTGCCGAAGAGCTTACCTCGTCAATCATCATAGTCTGGATTGAATCAATTATAACAATGTCGGGTTTTTCAGCCTTTATTGTTTCTACAATTATTGCTATATCTGTCTGAACGAGGATATAAAGGTTGTCCGTATCAACCCCGAGCCTGTTAGCCCTGAGCTTAATCTGTCTTGCTGACTCCTCGCCGCTGACGTAAAGAACGCTCTTATTTTTGCCGAGGTACTGTGAAATTTGAAGCAGAATGGTCGATTTTCCTATGCCCGGGTCGCCGCTGAGAAGTATAAGACTTCCCTCAACAATGCCGCCACCGAGAACTCTGTCGAATTCCTTAATGCCCGTGTTTATGCGCTTTTCAATATCGCTGCTGATTTCGCTTAGCTTCTTTATGCTCTGCACGCTTACCTTGCTTTTAAGCGAACCGCCCTTTGTTGAGCTTACTACGGGCGTATGCTCGTCCATTGTGTTCCATTCGCCGCACTGCGGACATTTACCGTACCATTTTACGCTCTCATATCCGCAGCTTGTGCATACGTAAATTGATTTATTCTTCCCTGCCATTATACTTCCTCACAAATTCCCGTTAATATCGAATAAGTTATTGACTTTTGATAAGTATTATCCTTTAATCTGCTGTTTTCCATGCTGTTGCTCATAAAGCCGCACTCTATCATTATTGAAGGCACCTTAGCGTTATAGAGTATGTAATAAGCGCTATCTGACACCTTGTTTTCCCTATTGTTTTCGGGTTGAAGCAGCTCCTTAACATTTGTTAAAACCTTATCTGCAAGCAGCTTACTGTTTTCGCTCTCGGGAGAATACCAAATTTGAGTACCCCACTGGCTCTCGTCAGTAAAGTGATTCTGATGAATTGAAATGAGTACTGAGTTCGGAATTTCATTTACCAAATCCAGCCTGTTATATAAATCACTCCTTGCAGTATCCGTTCCCTCGGGATAAAACTCAAAGTCCCCTTCCCTGATGAGAATTGTTCTTATACCGCTTACCACAAGGTAATCCCTAAGCTTTAGCGCAATATCAAGGTTTATATCCTTTTCAAGCGTACCGTCAATTCCGACTGTACCCGCGTCCTTACCGCCGTGCCCTGCGTCGATTACTACCGTTTTTTTTGACGATATTTTAGCAGAGGTAGAGGCGGTATGGATATTTTTGAATTTTCCTATTAAAAATACTGTAAAAAGCACGAGCGTTATCGCCGTCATAGTTATATAAAATCTTTTCATATTTAACTATATGTTAATTATAAACTAAAATTACCTTCTAATCAATAAATAAGTTGATTTTATTTATAATAAGGGATATAATTTGTACAGAGGTGAACGAAATGAAAATTGTAAATCTTGACGGATATACAACCAACCCCGGCGATTTATCATGGGATAATATAAGAAAATACGGCGATTATACGGTATACGACCGTACAAAGCCCGAGGAGGTTATAGAGCGCGCTAAGGACGCCGATATTCTCTTTATAAACAAGGTAGTAATTACAGCCGAAATACTTGAAAAAATGCCGAATTTAAAGTACGTAGGGCTTCAGTCAACGGGATATAACGTAATTGACGGGAAAGCGGCGCGCGAGAAAGGAATAGTAATCTCAAATATTCCGGCATACTCTACTAACGCGGTTGCTCAGCTTGTATTTGCGTTCATTCTTCAGATTACTAATAAGGTATCGCTTCATTCGGACGCAGTGCATAATAACGAATGGTGCGAATGTCCTGATTTTTGCTTCTGGAAGGGACAGCTTACCGAGCTTGACGGTAAGACGATAGGTATAATCGGCTTCGGCTCAATAGGCCACAGGGTTTGTAATATTGCAAAGGCGTTCGGTATGAAGGTGCTTGTGTACACGCCTCATCCTAAAAATGACGAAGGCGTTGAATTCTGTGACTTTGATTATCTTCTTAAAAACAGCGACGTAATTACCTGTCACTGTCCCCTTACCCCTGAAACCGAGAATCTGATTAATGCAGAAGCGCTTTCTAAGATGAAGAAAAGCGCAATACTTATTAATACGTCAAGAGGTCCTGTGGTTAATGATAAGGCGCTTGCCGACGCTCTTAATTCCAATATGATACAGGCGGCAGGAGTTGACGTATTACGCGTTGAACCGCCCGAGAGCAGTAATCCCCTTCTCACAGCCAAAAACTGCTTTATAACGCCGCACATCGCGTGGGCGGGCTATGAAACGAGGGCAAGACTGCTCAGAATACTCGAGGAAAACCTCAAAGCGTTCCTCGACGGGCACCCGCAAAACGTTGTGAACTAATAAAAAAGAGCCTCAGCTTGAGGCTCTTTTATTATGTATTTTTTTAATTATCAAGCAAAGAACGTAACCTATTGCAGTTCCGATTGTATTAAGAATAATATCGTTATAATCTGAGGTTCTGTCGGTAAAAAGCTGTATAAACTCTACAAAGCACGATAGCAGGAAGCCTATAAGTATAGCTTTTGCCTTAAGATTTTTCCAAATGTACGGAGCAAGAAAACCTATAGGTATAAAAATTATTAAGTTTCCGCCAATATTAATAACAATTTCCGAATATTCTTTTAACGTTAACATCCATTTTATCCAGCCTAACTGAATATATGGAAATTCAAGATAAGTTGAAAAATCAGGACTGTGAAAAGCGCTAAGCGTAAAATTACCGCTCATAAACTGTGGCGGTATAGCGGTCTGACAAAAGATAAGAGTTGCGCTCATAAAAAAGAGCATAATCGCAGCTTCCTTCTTAAAATCCGCTCCTTTTTTATAGTTTTTGTATCTGAAAAGAATTACAAACGGAACGGCAATTAAAGAGAAAAGAAAGGACGATATTATGTAATCAAATATTGCTTTCATAGCTTATACCTATTAAAAAAGCAGGACAAAATGCCCTGCGATATTTTTATGGTGCCGGCGGCGGGAGTCGCTACGACGCTGCCGCGTCTACACGCCCACGTCGGCGAAAATAGTCCACCGGACTATTTTCTTCCGAACCGCATAATCGGTTCTCCCTCCTTTTCGACCCCCGGTTAGTACTTCGGGAGTGAAACAGGATTTAAAAACGTTGGTGCCGGCGGCGGGGGTCGAACCCGCACCCTGTCGCCAGGACCGGATTTTGAGTCCGGCACGTCTGCCAATTCCATCACACCGGCGTGTGAGTGGTATTATACACGCCGAGCCTGATGAAATCAAGTGTTATTTACGGTTCAAACGGTGCAGCCGAGGCGGCAGCCGGCCTCTATGGCGTCGATCGCGCGCCCGAGCTTTTGGGCGTTCCCGATGACATGGCACGGGAGCGCGGCGGAGAGAGCGTCGATCAGCGCGCTGTCCGGTTCGGTGCCGGGGCATACGATCACGGCCTCACACGGCCATACGCCGTCTTCCGTTTCCACGCCTTCGGCCGTGACGGCCCGCACGACGGTCTTCGGCTTCAGCTCGGCGCCGAAACGTTTGAGGTCGCCCAGCGTGGGCCAGGCGATGCCCGGCTCGTAGCCGGCGCCGAGCCTGTTCTTCTCGAATACGGCCACCTGCCGGTCGGAGGTTTTGAGCATCGCGTGGAGCGTTTCGTCCGGTTCGACGCCGTAGCGCATGCGGTAGAAAAGATCATCCGGCGACATGCTCGCGTCAAGCAGGAGCGCCCGCGCGATCTCGAGGCCGGTGAAGCTGCCGCCGATCA
>CALCYI010000056.1 GCA_937907605.1 uncultured Clostridia bacterium
ATAACATTGATACGGCAAAAGGTTTAGACGATACTGTTGCTTTCAAGGATTTATTCAACGAATGGCACGCCAAAAATACAAGCGAAAAAGTCCGTAATGTTGCAAGAAGCAAAGGATTGTCAGGCAAGCCGTTATCAACAACTCCGCCGTATGGTTATATCGAGGATGAGAATGATAAAAACAAATGGAACATTGACGAGCCTGCGGCAGAAACAGTCAGACGAATATACAAGCTTTGCATTGACGGTTACGGTACAAGTCAGATTGCAAATATGCTGCGTGATGAAAAGGTATTAACGCCCACTAATTACAAAAAAGCATTAAAAGGAATTACTGATTATTCCGATAATCCGTATAACTGGTGTAGCCATACCGTTTCAGATATACTTGCAAGACCTGAATATATCGGCAGCACGGTTAATTTCAGAACGAAGGTTAAATCATTCAAAAACAAAAAGATAATTCGCAGACCGCAGGAGGAATGGGTAATATTTGAAAACACGCATCCTGCTATCATTGATGAGGACACCTTTAACACGGTACAGAATATTCGTGAAAAAAGAAGGCGACCTACAAAAAGCGGAGTAACAAGTATGTTTTCAAGCTTAGTAATCTGTGGCGACTGCGGACACTATTTAACCTTTAATGCTGCGGCTAAGTATCCTCATTTCCTTTGCTCTAATTACAGAAAGGACACCCATAACTGTTCTTCACATTATATCCGAGATGAAATACTGTATGAGCTTGTTCTTGAAAGTATGAGGCGAGTATTGTTCTTTGCTAAATACAGCGAACAGGATTTCATAAATCAGCAAATGGAGAAGAACGGATTAGAGCAGAAGAAAGAAATTGCCAAGCGGCAAAAAGAACTTGATAAAGCAACAATTAGAATTAAAGAAATTGACACGCTAATTCAAAAGCTTTATGAGGACTTTGCACTCGGCAGAATGGATGAGGACAGATATGCAACAATGTCAATGTCGCTTGAAACAGAGCAAAAGAATCTGAAAGAGCAGTTACCTACAATGGAAGCTGAACTGAACAAGACCATTGACAAATCAAAGGATATTGAGCGATTTGTAAACAACGCCAAACGGCTGACTGACTTGACAGAGCTAACGCCGGATATTCTGAACGAATTTGTTGCACAAATCTTTGTTTCAAGCAAAGAAAACGAACAAGGCAAGAAGCAGATGTATATTGACATCTATTACAAGGGCGTAGGTTTTTATGACGAGCCTAACGAATTCCAAATGGAACTCAATTACAGAAAAGTTCTTGCCAAAAAACAAAACAAAAAGACAGCATAACGCTGTCTAACAAACAAAACGGAACGCACAAGCGGTGACTTCCTTACGGCAGTCATCGCCCCCTGCAGCTCCGCCCGCTGAGTCCGACGGAAACGAATAGACTTGCAGCGCCTGCGGATATATGCATAATCTCGGACGCTTTTGCGTTGAATGCGGAACACCTAAAAAATAGCTAAGAGCAAGATGTAACGTCTTGCTCTTTTCATATTATAATTAATCAATTTCAATTTTAAAGCAGAGGGGGGATTCGCTTTCTCTGCTGTTTTTTATTGTCATATATTCCTCGTCTCGCTCAAAGTCAAGGCTCTCTCCCGTTTCAAGCAGGGTTACGGATTTCACGAGGAAGTCGTGCGGGTTGCGGCGGCGGAAGGCTTTTATCCTAACGTCCTTACCGTCGGGGCGCATCTGAAAGGCGTATACGTATCCGTCTTTATAAGTAAAGCGGAAGTCCTTTTCGGTATAGTTCTTTTCGTCGTTATCCTTAAAAAAGCCTCCCTCGTTATTAACCTCGCCCTCGCCGAACTGAAGCCAGAAGGTCGTGGAGTATATACCCTCGCCGTTCTTTTTGAGCCACTTTCCGATTTCAAGGAGCACGTGGGTTTCCTCGTCGGTAATTGTACCGTCGGATTTCGGACCTACGTTGAGCAGGAGCATACCGTTTTTGCTGACAATATCCGTTAAGTCGCAGATAATCTGGCGCGGTGTTTTATACTCGTTATCCCTGCGGTAGCCCCAGGAGTACTTACCTATCGCGGTATCGGTCTGCCACGGCACGGGCGAAATATCGGTAAGCGCCCCCCTTTCAACGTCAAAGGTCGCAACCGTAGGCGGAAACGCCTGATGCTTATAATCAATCGTTACCTCTTTCCCCCACTCTTCAGCGCGGTTATAGTAATAGGCGCAGATTTTCTTAAGATAGGGCTTAAAGGAATGGTTATGTATCCACCAGTCAAAGTATAAAATTCCCGGCTGATATTTATCAATAAATTCGCAGGTGCGCGCCATCCAGTCCTCAAGCCACTCCCTGCTTGCGCCGACGGAATATGTATCCTCGGTGGTCGGTCCCATTTTATCTCCGAGCAGCTCGGGCAGAGCAACGGCGGGACCGTAGAAATCGCGGTAGTTGTCGTCGTTCACGTCGCTGTCAAAGGTTCTGCCCGGGTTCATAAAGAAGTAATGCTCCGCGCGATGAGTCGAGCCGCAGAAGGTAAGCCCCTGCCTTTCGCACTCTGCTTTGAGCTCGCCCGCGACATCGCGCTTCGGTCCCATATTCTTCGCATTCCAGCGGTTAAACTCGGTATCGTACATAGCAAAGCCGTCATGGTGCTCGCACACGGGCATTACGAACTTAGCTCCTGCGCTCTTAAAAAGTGAAATCCATTTTTCCGCGCTGAAATTTTCGCCCTTAAACATCGGGATAAAATCCTTATACCCGAATTCGTTTTGCGCTCCGTAGGTCATGATATGATACTCAAATTCCCGCACATTCTTATCGTACATTGAGCGGGAATACCACTCGCCGCCAAAGGCGGGGACGCTGTAAATACCCCAATGAATGAAGATACCGAACTTCCCCTCCCGGTACCAAGAGGGCGTTTTATGGTTCGAGAGGGACTGCCAGTTATCCTTATATTTTCCCTCGCTTATAACCTTATCGATTTTAACTAAATAATCCTGAACTGTCATATTTTAACCTCCCAATAGTATTTTCGCAGGCAAACGGGAAAATCGTCCATAACGCCGTGCTCGGGGTCATAGAAAACCCCGCCGCAGTATAGCGACCAGTGCCAGCAGCGAGGCGTTTCAAGACTCAGCATACAGACATCAGGAAGGTCGCTTTTGTCCTCCGCCTCTTTTCGTTCGTAAGACACCCACAAGCCGTGCGCACGAAGAAAAGTCTTCATTTCCTTTAAGGTCGTTTCCCTGTCGTTATTCAGTTCTTTTGCTACCTGCCCTGCAGGCAGTCCCGTCAGCATTGCGAGCACCGCCTGTCCGCATTGAAGGTCAGTCGGCTCGTGCACGTACTCTATTTTATTAATCATTGTTTCTCTTTCATTTCAAGCATTCTGAGGTATTCATAATTTCCCTGTAAATCATAATAGTATATTCATTATATCATAACAATAAAAAGAATTAAAACTGCATATTTCTAAATTTCAGAGGAGTTATTCCCGTTTCCCTGATAAAAAAATAAACGAAATTTGCGTCGCTGTTGAACCCTGTTTTATAAGCGATTTCATAAACTGTATAATCCGTTTTTAAAAGTAGTTCCTTTGCTTTTTCAAGGCGGATATTCAAAAGATATTCATACGGCGAAAAGGTTGTAGCCTCCTTAAAAAGCCTTGCAAAATATGAGGTACTCATATTTACCGCCCTTGCCATATCCTCAACCTTAATACCCTTGTCAAAATTATCCGCAATATACTTCTTTACGGTATCAATAGCATTTGACCTTTTATAGTTATCTGTATTTGGTGCTGATAAATCGCATAGCAGGGCGTATATTCCTTTGGATAACGCCGCTTCGCTTTCATTGAGCTTGATAGCTTGTATTATTTCCCTGAAACGCTCTGCTGTTGTGGCAGGGCATTTTATCTTTTGCCCCTTTTCTGCGATAAGATTTTTAAACAGAGCACGCGAGTTGTTGCCGTCAAAATGAAGCCAGAGGGTGTGAGCATTTGTATTTGTATAATAGTTATGCTGCTTGTAGCAGTTAATGAGCAGAAGCTCGTTTTGAATTGCTTTCCACGTCAAATACGATATATCTTTCTCTCTTCATAAACAACTCCTCAAGTATAGATTCATAAAAGAGATTTTAAGTAAATACGAACTTCGTTATCGTTCCTGTTTCTGAAAATACAATCATACGCTTCAAAACCGAGCTTTGTGTGCAGTTTTAGACTTGCATTATTATTTGTTCTGATTTGCTGAAAGACAATCTTATAGCCCGCTGATCTGGCTATATCCATCGCTGCTTTCATAGCATCAGTTGCATAACCGCGCTGTCTGTATTCTTTAAAAATATCCGGTCCGATTGAAACAACGAAAGCGGAATGTTCATACAGAGAAACAGTACCTACGCATATTTCCCCGTTCAACACAGCAAACATTTTAAAATACTTGTCTTCAAACAATTCTGTATTCGAATGCTCCGTTAACTTATCTACATCTTCTAAAGACATATTATACATATTCGAAAGCACTTCAGCATCCGTAGCAGATATCGGTCTTAATTCTATCATTCGCTTCCCTCCTTAAATCATTATACCATAATAGAGGGTAATTCTCAACGCTATACTTTAACACTTTTCAAATCAAATGAATAGTGATATAATGAGGTAAAGGAGCGAGAGCATGAAAAAACGAACAAAGATTTTTATTGCAATTCTTGTTGCAGTTATAGTGGCTATCAGGGTTGCAACGGGAATATATGGAAACGATTATTACCGCGCCCTTAGCGTGGACGAATACATAACGAGCAGCGACGGCGTAACTGTTTCGCAAATTGACGAGGGATATTTCTTTGACGGTCCCGGCGAGGACAAGGCGCTGATTTTCTATCCCGGTGCAAAGGTTGAGGAACCGGCATACGCGCCGTTAATGAAATCGCTTGCTGAACAGGGCGTTGACTGCTTTTTGATAAAAATGCCGATGAAGCTTGCTATTCTCGGAGTGAACAAGGCTGACGATATTCGTGCAAAATATGATTACGATAATTACTATCTTGCAGGACATTCACTCGGCGGAGCCATGGCGGCAAATTATGCTATGGAGCATCTGAACGATTATTCGGGTCTGTTCCTTCTCGCTGCGTATACTACAAAGGATTTGACCGCTGCACAATTCCCCGTCGTATTTATATATGGCGACAACGACAAGGTGCTGAACAGAGAAAAACTTTCAACAGGATTTACGCTTGTTCCTCAGGATTACAAGAAAGTTGAAATTGAAGGCGGCAATCATGCACAGTTCGGCTCTTACGGAGAACAGGAAGGCGACGACACAGCAACGATAACGCCCGAAGAACAGTGGCAAATAACGGTAGATATGATACTTGAAAACCTATAAACAAAGCCGAGCTCAGTTGAGTTCGGCCTTTTCATTATGCTTCTTTTTTCTTTTTCAGGAAAGTAAACAGTATCAGCAGATAGCAAATCGTCTTTGGCAGCATCAACATACCGAGAATTGGTACCGCCTCTGCGCCGACAACAACGGGAATATAGAACAGAAACGAAAGCGTTATATAAAGCCAGACATTTTTAAAGCATTTGTCGTCATTCCTGCTTTTGAAGTACAGATAGACGATAATAGCGCCGAGTATTACAAATGAAATATTGCGGATAATTCCCCATAAGAGCGGAGAATTATCGCTAAGCCACTGATTCTGCCGAGACAGGCAGCGCAAAATCCTTATAACCAGTAGATACCAGACACTTATAGTAATGCTTTTATTCTCACTGACATCATAGTTTGTGAGAAATATATAATACATAAGGACATAGAATACCGTCATAGTTACCGAGGTAACGAGCTTGCCGATTCCAAGCGCCGAGGTGAAATCCTTATCAACAAAATAGTTAAGCACCCTCGGAACAAGATGAAACGCGTCTCCGCAGCTGAGGACAAGCGCCGCAGCACCCATTAACTTTTGCAACTTTCCGTTTGCTTTTGCACACAGATAAATACCAGTTCCGATAGCAATAATCAAATATGCAATATCAAAAAATGATTCGCCGTATTTCATTTTCAGTCCTCCGCAATAAACTATTCCCTTAAAATATAGCATACTTTTTGGGAAATTCCAAGTAGAATTAAATAATAAAAGCCCCTCAAGGATGAGGAGCGTTATATTATACTTCTTGCTATCTTTCGAGCAATACGGCGTGAGCGATTCCCGGTATCGGCTGTCCCTGTTTGGTAGAGGTAGGGCTCATAAGCGCGCCCGTCGCAAGAAACAAAACCTTATTCAGTCCGCCTTTTCGAAGCTCTTTCATAATATGGGAGCACAGCACGGAAGCGCTGCAGCCGCAACCCGAGCCGCCCGAGTTTACATCCTGCTTTTTTAAGTCGAATATCATAAGCCCGCAGTCATTGTGAACGCGCCTTATGTCAAGGTTGTACTCAATTTCAAGCACCTCGTGAAGCAGCTCCGTACCCGTATATCCTAGGTCGCCAGTTAAGATTAAATCGTAGTCGTCCGCAGTCGTATGAGTATCGTTAAAGAATTCATTAATCGTCCTCGCTGCAGCAGGTGCCATGGTCAAATAAGACCATATCCTGAAAGCCTTGTATTTACTGACTTTTTTCAAACACTGCGAAATAAGTTTTAACAAAAAAAAGCACGTCTAATATCATTTTCTTGACAACTTATATAACAAATGATATTATAATAATTGTGATAAATGTTATAATGGTGATTATATGGAATATATTGTAAAACAGATCCGAGAGTATCTGAATATGAGCCAAAGAGAGTTTGCTGAAAAGCTCGGAACTTCCTTTGCAACTATTAACCGTTGTGAGAACGGGCATAATAAACTATCAAAACTTGCTCAGGATAATTTAATAAAACTTTGCAAGGATTACAACGTTCCTGTATTTGATTACATTCTTGAAAAGATTTCATTTGAGGAAAAATCCTGTAATATATCAAATGACAGAATGATTTTATACCACGGCTCAAAAGCTGGTATTGAGGGTAAAGTAAAAGCATCGAGCAGAAGCGAATGTGATTTTGGCACTGGTTTTTACATGGGTACTATCCCCCGCCAGCCTTTAACCCTAATCTGCGGTTTTCCAAAGTCCAAATTTTACATTGTTTCAGTACCGAAAAAACTCAGTAAAAGTTTTACATTCAAAGACGATATTGAATGGGCAATGTTTATTGCATACAACAGAAAAAAGATGGAAGACATACAAGACTCTGCTTTTTATAAAAAGTATCAGCAGATTACCAAAGGATATGACTATGCCATAGGCAGTATTGCTAATGACAGAATGTATCGGGTTTTAGATGATTTCTTTGAGGGAATAATAACCGATGCAGCGCTTATCTCATGCCTTTCAGTTCTAAAGCTCGGAAAGCAATACGTTTGCCTTAACGATGACGCATGTAAACAAGTCAAGATCGAGAAAGAGATTGAGTTATCCTATTTTGAAAAAGAAATAATACAAACCGTCAGTGCTGATTATCGTAAGAAAGGTCTTGAGCTTACAGACGATATATATAAGCAGCACAGACGAAAAGGAAGATACTTTGATGAAATACTGAATGGAGTTGTATAATGGATAGTTTACAAAGAAAGCTGTGCGATATGCAAGGACGTCTTTTCAAATTATCAGTCGATAAGGAATACGAAAGCTTTAATTTCATAAAAATCTTTATGTCATCTGACATCGCAAAGGGACTTGACTCTGAATTTGACAGAACACAATGGGTAGGCGAAGAATACCTTATTGATGAGATAGCAAACGAGTATAAAGATAAGCTGACTATTGGTGATGTTCTTGATAAAGAAGTAATGTATTGGGTAGGATATACCTACCGTTTCTGGCATTACTATACAGGAGAAAGCAGCAAGGAAATAGTAAAACAGGCTTCCCCAAAAGTCATATCAGCTAATTATCTGATGTTCCACACGATGGATACAAAAATGGCTGTTGATAATTTGAAAGAAATATATAGACAAAAACAAAACTGACGAAAACGAGGAGTTACCATAGCGGTAGCTCCTCATTTTTTTGTGTGTTAAATTATCTCAATTTAGGTAACGACAGTAATTCACGAGCGCGGACGTTGATATAGTTTTCAATTGCGGTCAGGCGTTCTTCGGGAAGATTGATAGACGGATGCCGTGTGAATTTAAAATCAACGATTTTTCTTAACTGATTTCTCTGCTTCGTTCCCATAACCTCTCTGCATACATCCTCAAATGAGAGTCTATATGGAGTGGTTCTGGTTTTTGCGTATTCGGCAAGGTTTTTAAAATCGTCAGGCATTCCGTAATTGAAAAGCGATAAACCGTTATCAAAAATCGGTGCAGGTGCAATAACTTTACCGCTGTGATTATCACGTAACAGACCGAAGTTTCCGAAATGTCTGTCTTCATTATAAATAAGAGCATCAAACACAAGCATACTGTTAACCTGCTCGCGGAACTCTTTTCCGTATTTATCATAAATACCAAGTGCAGCTTTGAGTGTGCCCTCTTTCATCAGTCTGCCAATAGGCACAAATGCCGTGTCAATATCGGTAAAGAGCTTGCACTTTGATGCAAGAATGCCCTTCCAGTTTTCAAGGTCATAGTGAACGGCGTTCAACCCCATTACTTCTGCAATCTGAGAAGCATAATATTCGCTATACGGCTCATTGCCTGCGTTTACAGCGCCCTCGGTTCCGCCTTTGTAAAGATAAGTACCGTCATTCTCAACGAAACGCCACGCCTTGCGGAGCATACCGTTTGTGGTAAACTCTGGGGAGGTTGAAAACGCCTCGTTGCCCGTGCCAACGCCCGTATAAGCAACAAGCGAAAGCGCCTCTGAAAAACGGTTTTCAAACAGATTGTAATCCTCATATTTACCGTCAAAATCATTTTTAACAACCCAGTAACTGTCGTTAAGCGACAATCCCATACAAACGTCAATAATGCCCTTCGTGTTGTTGACGCTGAGACCAAAGGATTTGAGAATTTCGTCAACGAACTGACGGTTCTTAGGAATAACCCTGTGCTCAAGCCACTTGACTATACCTTCATCGGTAAGTTTCAGGTCAATGGGGAACAGAGACTTTTTGCTTTCGTTAACGCTTTTGATAGTAGCCTTAAGACCTTCAAGCGGTTTAGTCTCAAGCGAAAACTCTATAAGCGGCTCATCGTATAACTTTAAGATATAGTTATTATTCACGGTATCACTCCTTTCGTCTAAAATTACGCTGACGTCCTTGTCAAGCGCTTGGGAAATTTTGATTAACATATCCAGCGAGAGATTTTGCGCTCCGCTTTCAATTCTGCAGATGTTGGAACGCTGTGTTCCTATCATTTCAGCCAACTGCGCCTGCGAAATTCCTTTTTCAAGGCGAGCCTGCGTCAGTTTTGATATAATGCGCTGTCGCATTTTAACAATTTCATCGTTATTCAAATCTCTCACCTCCTTAACATTATTAGCTTTATGTTATCATATATGATAACAAATGTCAAATGATAATAAAAAATAAGAGCTGCGAATACAACTCCTACTTAATTTCTTGCTCTAAATTTCTGAATGTTTCCGTATCAAAGAATTCAGTAATGGATATTTCAAGTCCGTCACAGATTTTCTTGATAGTGGTTACGCCTGGGTTCTTACTTTGATTGTAAATTATTGATTTAATAGTGGTATATGGTATGCCCGATATCGTCGCGAGCTTGCAATAGGTTATGTTCCTCTCATCACATAGCTCAATGATCCTTTGCTTTGTCGCTTCTGCAATATTCATATCAATCACTCCTAACAAAATTATGATACCAATTCTGTTAAGAGCGAACGGACTATATAATATACTATTTACGATATATAGTCTTTTTGACTTTTGCTGTACAAAGAGAGATGAATAACTGCGGCGACATATCAAAACCTGATGCAGTAATTGCTTTTTTCATCTCTTCTTCAACTTCTTCGGGTGTTGTATTATACTTTTTTGCAACTTGTTTAAGCATCTTTTTATATTCCATATTCTCACCTCCTTCAGTATGATAGTATAATATATAGTCTATCAAAATTTGTCGAAGCGTGCAGGAAAACAAAAAATAACATCTGTGTCCGTCTTTTTGGACAGGAACGGGTGTTCGATTTACATTACCGCTATCCCGTGCTATATTGACGTTGACAGGGAAACAAAATTCTTATTGATTTTGTTCTGTGTTTGTAATTCTTTTTCCTTTCTACCTTTCTTTACCCTTGTTTCCCTGTCTTGACGAGGTGATTGTATGTTTCTATTAAAAGCAATTTTCTGGATAACTTTTCTGCCGTTCAAGCTCCTGTTCTGGTGGGTGCCGTCGGGCAAGGACAGCTATGAAATAGATGACGAAGAATACCTGTTCTGGAAAGACCGCGAACACGATTGGTAAAGGTAAAACTATGGATAATCAGAATGAATATCAGTTTCATATTATATATGCGGATCAGCGTTCCCGCTGGATTCTCATCAGCGACAAAGATGGTATTTGCGGTTATGAAAGTGAGCCCTTTGTTTATCTGTTAAAACGACTGATGGATATATATGACGATATACCTGTTGACCTCGGCAAATGTCGATACAGCTTTAAAAAGGATCCTAATAACTTTGTATATCAGTGGGATGATTTGTTTGGTATCGTCTTTGAATACCGTAGCAATTATGAAAAAGCATTAAATATGACGACGCAATTACTCAAAACCGTTAACACTTAGAAAAAGAAAATGAATAACGAGGATTAGCCAACACTAAAAAAGTGTGATATAATATATCTGAATAAACACTTCTGAAAAGGAGATTGATATGAAACAATTCTTTTTGGATTATGCCAAGCAATTTGATATTGAGAGCATCAGCTACGATGTTCCGACCTTGGTTTACCACAATCCGCGTAATAAGGGCAGACCTGAACCGAAAACGCTTGAAGAAATGGGCTTCCCTTACGACATCAAGAAAGCGCCGCTATATTACAACAGTGATATGGTTCATGAATTTGTTGACAAAACGCGTGCGCATTGGAGACGTAAACTGCCCGAATTTAAGGACTTATATCTCCAATATCTTTTGGCATTTAACAGCAGAGAAGTGGCTTTAGAAAAATTCTTTTCAGATAGCGAGCCGTACGGCGTTTCCAAAGAGGAGGCGGAAAACTATCTTAAAAGTCGTATGCTGTATTACCTGGAGCCGCAAAACGCATTTGAGGTTCTGAAGGAACTGATATATCTCATTTTGGAATATGCGCCGAAGTCATTTGATTATTTAATTAACTGCTACGGCTTGGCAGGGCGCACAGAGTATTGGAAGCTATACGATGTTGCCATTGAAATTCTTGGAACAAAGCTCAATGTTTATGAATTAGCACCCAAGGTTGTTAAAAGAGAGGTTATCAAGGGTACGCCCCTGATTGATATTTATAAAAACTTCTTTGAAAACAAGTCCGCTATCAAGGATGCCGTAAAGAGTATGACGTATCAGGATTATGAGAAATCTCCTGTTTCCTGGTATGAGCGCAAACTGGAGCGAATACTGCTTTCACAGAGCAATCTTGATTATAAAGTGAACGAAACTATAGACGGAATAAAACTGAACTATTCTCTTTATGATGATGGCGCTTTCCTTTTCGGAATAATTTTTGATGGGGAAGTACTTTCTGGTGATTACACGGCGGACTCTTTGGCGGAACTCGATGCACATCTTGAAACAATCCAATCCTTTGACAGAGAATGTTTGAATAAGGGCGTTGCGATTTACCACGTCACCTATTTAAGTCTTGATGAGTTTGATATTGATACTACGGATGACATCCGTAGCGCAAGGAAGGATATTACATATCTCTATGACATTATTAATGATAATAAGCAATACTCAAGATTAAGAGATTATCTCCTCGAAGAAATTGAAGACAACGAGGATGATTATGATGACGATGAGGATTACGATTTTTAGTTTATGAACGGAGAATAATTATGAGCACAATTAAACTTATCGTTGGTTCTGCTGTGGAGCAGAATGTTGATGCAATCGTCAACGCGGCGAACAAATATTTAGCTGCAGGCGGTGGTGTCTGTGGGGCGATATTCAGAAAGGCTGGATTAACTCAGCTTCAAAACGCGTGCAATCAGTATGACACGCCGTTGAACAACGGTGACGCGGTGATTACGCCAGCGTTCAATATCACAAATACAAGACACGTTATTCACGCGGTTGGTCCCGATTTCGGTTGCACGCCAAAGGCATACAACGAGCTTTGCGAAGCTTATTACAACTCCCTCAAGGTTTTGATGCAAAACGGATTGCACAGCATATCCTTCCCGCTAATCAGTTCTGGTATCTTTGGCGGTAATCTTAGAAATCCCGTTGAAACCTCCGCAAAGGAATGTGTGAAAGCATATCAGTACTTCACTAAAAATCATCCCGATTACGATATTGACGTACTGCTCTGCGTTTACTCCGACAGAGATTATCCTTCTGCTTTAAAGGCATTTGAGAATAATTAACCATAATTATAACTCCCTTTGGATTGACCAAAGGGAGTTTTCTTATTCCATCCTCGCAATCAAAGCTGGACCGTTATCCTTTAGCCACTTGTTCCATTTGTGATACTCAGGATATACGCGTAACACTTCTGCGTAAAAGCGGTCGGAATGGTTCATCTCTTTGCGGTGGCAAAGTTCATGCACAACCACACTGTCAATGACCTCGAGCGGTGTCAGCATTAACAGGCAATTAAAATTTAGATTGCCTTTGCTACTGCAGCTACCCCATTTGGTGCGTTGGTTACGAATGGTTATTCTTCCGTAAGTTACACCTACCAGTTTTGCGTAATACTCAACACGCTTTGGGATATATTGCAGCGCTTTTTCTGCCAGTCCCTCAATTTCTTTAGGCGATAGTTTAGCAACACTTTCCTGCCTCTCCTGCGCATCCTGTAGTTTCTGCAAATGCTTTTCTATCCACTCGGATTTTGATGCAATGAATTTTTCAATCTCGCTTTGCTTTAAGCGATACGGCGCACGGGCTATTATTCTGCCATCGGGCTTTATTTCAAGTCCCAGCGTCTTCCGATTGCTTCTAATTATTTCAATATTGTATTTCATATGTTTAGGCAGCAATTACGCTATTGTGCATTGCGTTTACAATGTTAAGAATAATCGGGACATTATCACTGAATAATGTAACAATATCGTAGTTATCAAACGGTGATTTCTCAATTAAATCATTCGCTACAATATCTCCGTTTTCACGAACATAATCGATAATGGCTTTAACAAATTCCTGCTGCTGTGAATTAAGAATATTACCGCTCAAGAAATCGCCAAACCTTTCATTGATAACCGACTGTTCAATTCCGACAATGGAACGGATGAAAACAGCAAGGTTGTCAATGTCAGTTGCATTGTTATACTCATCAACTGTGCCAAGCTCATGCCAGAGAATTCTTTCAAGCTCCTTAACATCAGTAGCATCAATAGGAACAAGATTTTGTATCTTTTTAACCGTTTTATTATCTGTATGCTCTGCCAGATAATCAATAACCTTTTCCTTATATGTTCTGATATCAATGAGCCCTTCGCCGTCATAGTCTAGTGAAATAATGTCATCAGGTGTATCCACATCAATGGGCGGGAGCTTCGGTGGCAGGAATTGAATTAATTCTCTAATTTCTTTTCTGTATTTTTCAAGATCGTCAATCTTTGGAGACTCCCAAAATTTATTTGACACAAGAGTTTTGAGCGTTTCGGCTTTGCTAATAATAGCAGGAATAGAGGCATTGTCCAGCAGTACTCTTGAAACGATCCGTACCCTGTTTACATTCCGTCCTGCTTGGCTGATATTACCGTTTGCAAGAACAGATAATTCGACCATAAGCATCTGATAGTCAAATGCCAGGGCGCCCTTAGACTGATTTAAGTCGTTATCAACAAGTCTGGAAAGGTGCAGTTGAATTTCCTTTTTCTCAAGGAGGGATAATGCGTTCCATTTATCCGCATCACAATATTTATCCACATACATCATTTTGTCTCTGACCGATATACGTGAATCATTCTGTTTAATCGCGATTATCTTGCTATAAAGCTGAGGCTTTAGTTTGTCATAGTAAGCCTTGTGAGACGGATTTGACTGATGCTCATACTTTTGCAGTTCGACAAGAATGTCCAGCTTAACATCAAATAACCGTTGCGACAATGATTTGCCGTTGCTGTTAATCATTCCATCAGGATGCTCATCGAAGTATTCAAAGTTTCCGCAATAATCAAATATCAAGAAAAATGCTTTATCTTTGCCGTCAATCAGATTTGGGCATAGTCTGGTACCTCTACCTATCATCTGGATGAACTTTATCTTTGATTTAACGGGCTTGAAGAAGACGAGGTTAAGAACAGAAGGAACATCTATACCCGTGTCCAGCATATCAACAGATACAGCAATTCTGAATTCGTCATCCTCCTCAAATTTTACGATTCGGTCATTTGCATATTTTACATAGTTGTCAATCAACTGGCAATAGTTATCGCCATATTGAGGATAGAGTTCCTTGAAAGTATCAACAATCAGTTCGGCATGCCTGTGGTTATAGGCAAAAACAATGCTTTTACCTACCTTCTGACCACCATCAACGCGCAATCCGTTTTCCATCAAATCCTCGATAACGCGCTTGCAAGTGTCCTTATTGTAGAAGAGTTTAAAGAGCGTTTCTTTGGGTATGACGAAATCATCCTCAACATCATCGTCGAGAATTGTATCCGCCTTTACTTTATCTTCATCGCTTAAATCGCCGTACTTTATACCACGGCTTAAAAGCTTCGTCGTTCTGGATTCCACCTTGTAATTTACAAGATAGTGATCTTTAACCGCTTCTTCTAAAGAATATGCGAAGTTCGGCTCGTCCTGTTCGCAATTAAAGAGTTGATATGTACTTGCATCAACCTCGTTTTTCGGTGTAGCGGTTAAGCCAACAAGTAAGCTGTCAAAATACTGAAATATGGAACCGTATTTGTTAAAAACGCTGCGGTGCGCTTCATCAATAATGATCAAGTCAAATCTCGCCGAAGTAAATTCCTTATCTTCAGCGTCAATATACCCAATCATCGTCTGATGCGTTGAAAAAGTAATTCTTGCATTTGGCTCATCCGCCAATTTTTTATCGTTCAGAACGCAGTAGCTCATGTTTGGAAGCAGTTTTTTGAAGTTTTTAAATGCTTGTTCCACAAGGCTGGTTCTGTCAGCAAGGAACAGGACGTTTTTAATCCACTTGTTCCGCAAGAGCACATCAACCAGCGAGATGGATACCCTGGTTTTACCAGTTCCTGTAGCCATTACAAGTAAGCCCCTGCGATGCTTTTCATTAAAGCGTTCACAGATGCTGGTAATCGCCATTTTCTGATACGGTCTGTTCGTAATTTCGTCTTTAATTGTCAGGTCTGTTATATCGTTCCTGCTTCGTTTTTGAAGCATGTATTCCAATTCGTCAAGTGTATGGAACGCCATAACACGCCTTGCAGGGTAGGTACCGTCCACAACATAAATCTCATACCCGTTTGTATAGTACAAAACAGGTACATAACCGTATTTGTTTTTCATACAGTCGCCGTATAGCTTTACCTGATGAGAGCCTACCACAGGGTCAACGCTTGTCTTTTTCGCCTCAACAATAGCAAGCGGCTTCCCGTCCTTACCATAGAGCACATAGTCACAAAAGCCTATTCCCGAAGCATTTGGCATACCTTCGACAGGGATTTCACAGCAAGCCTTTGAGGGATATACGGTTCCTGATTTAACTTTTGTCCCGTTAGGAAGCGTTGTTTCATGGTTCGGTTCAAGAACATTCCAGCCCGCTTCTTTCAGATATTCATCTATGTAAATCCTTCTGGTATCTGCTTCACTTAAAAAGCGGGGCAGAACAATCTTTTTGATTTCATCAGGAGCTTCGTATTTCTTAATTACGAAACGAATAAAGAATTCAAGATTATCAAGCGCAAGTCTGGCGTGCGTTTTCTTGATTTTCATATCATGCTGTGCATTCATTCCGAGCTTACGAATAAAATGTAATGACTCAAGAATAACAACATTGTCGACAAAAGGCGCAATGACACTACCGTCAAGAAGTTCCAGCATCGTCGCCTTTTCAGGTACGCGAGCACCTTCTTTACGGTAGATAAAACGAATGACAGTGTCCAAAGCCTCACGGCATTTTAAAGCAGCGTCAGTAGGCTTGTCCGCCTGTTCTGCTTCAATGCAAAGGGTCTGAATTCCAGTATATTCAGTTTTGTCATTCAGAAAATCAAATCTGGTCATAGTATCACCTTGTGTTAATTATTCAAATACTTGTCATCTATCATTTTGTTAACAGCTTTATCTACAAGATCACGGTGTTCTTTCATTAAATCCATCTCAAAAATATTTTTATGTACCGCAATATGGATTCTGTCTTTAAGTGCATTTGTGTTTATATTCTTTTGAGTATTAAACGAAAGTATTTTGTTCTTTATGGTTTCGTTTTTATCAATCCAATCGAAAGGCACAGTTGTCTGAAAATCTGGATCATAGTCAAATAGTACAAGTTGAAATTCAGGACTTGCATTTAACCATTGTACAATTGTATCCCACCATAAGGCATCAGTTTTTCCCATTGACATACCATAAATAACAATTATAGCACTTCTGCTTATAATATTTCTTGCGTCGATTTCATTGTTATATCCCAGCAGTTGATTAATTGTAGGCTTAACTATACGCGATACAAATGTTGGATCATTAGCTAATGTTTTGTTTTTTATTTGTGAAATGTCATTTACTCCAATGATGGGGTAGAAATCGCACTTCCCATGAACATTAATTATGTTGCCAATATTGTATTTTAGTTCTTTTGTCTTATTAACCTTTGTTACTTCAAGACACTTTGAAAAAATATCTGTATAGTTAAAGTTTATAAAATTACACACATAACGCTCGTTACGATACTTTTGAAAAAGGCGCGTTATTTTGTTATTTGATACTTTATTCAAATTGTCAAGACTAAAGAAATTTGTAAGTGCTTTTTCAAATGTGCCCTTTATCAGGGCAACATCCTTATAGCTTAACAGTTCTTCTTGTTTCTTTATGTAGTCAATAAAACTGATTTCGAAGTCCTTAATCTGTTCAAAAAAGTTGTTTTTTGTATCAGGCGAAAACTTTTCAGTATAATCTCCCAAGGCTGATTCAAAAGCGGCCCAAGTTTTATAGTCGGAACCTATTTCTTCAGACAACATGCGTATTTCATCAGGTTTATCTATTGATTGTCCCTGATATAATGGGAAAAAGTCAACAAATCTCGAGCTCATTCCAACTCCAATATCGAATCCGTTGCCTATTAAGAAGGTGATTTCCATAATTCAATTATTCTCCTCGTTTTGATCAAAATAACTGCCGAAACATATTCAGCATATAATTAGTCATTAGGGTGTTTTTTAATTCATTCACAAAGCGGTTTTTACCTTGTGGTGACAATTCGTTAAATGATTTTTGAAACTGATTCCAATCTTTTACTGTCTTTTCGTATTTGTCAGTTGGCTCAATATCAAGTTGTGGAGTATAGTCCATAGTTTCACCTCGCTTTGAGAATAGTATATCAGTATTCTTTCGGCGCCACAAGGTCAAAAATGGGTCATTTTCAGGTCATTCTTGTGCAGTTTTCGTTCACTTTTTGTATTTTGATATATGAAATATTGTTTCCTCAAACTGCTAAATATCGCTATATTTCGTCAAGTGCCTTTTGCACGACAACTTTTGATTTGTCGACTTCTTGAACAAAATCAGCGAACTTCATTTGCTCATCCATATACGGAATAATATATTCAAAATCACGTATTTTTTGCATATTGATTGATGCCTGAGCAACCTGAGAAGCAAAAGTCATTATGTAATCGTGGCTATACATAAATAAATGTATCAAGAATATCGGATTAACCTTTTCTTTTTCAACTATTGAAATCTTTGCGACATTAGGAGCCAAATGGTATTTGTCATCCTCATCGACCATAGCCACATCTCCGATTGTGCCTGCGTATGTCATCAATATGTCTCCATAATAAAGACGTGAACGCGGAAGTTTAAGAGAGGTTTCTTTATCAATATATTTAACATTATCAAGAACGAGTTTACCTTTCTTGCAGTTTAATCCTCGCAGCATGATGATTTCACCTGAATCTTGGTAATTAATATACTCGGTGAATTCGAAACCCGCCAACTTTGTCACATCACACAATTCGCCAATCTTATATCTGTTATTAGATTGCGCTTTTGTATCATTCGGGTCACCAAACATCTCGACAAATCGGGCTTTGATGAGATCATCAAGAGTTTGTAATTCTTGTTTACGCATTTGAATTATTGAGTACGTTTTTTCAAGATTGTCTGCGTATAGTTTTTGTTTGGAAAAACTGATATCAGGAACTACAATTTCTTCAAGCGCTTTTCTGCCAATAGCTTTAAATGTACTACCTGTACCTTTTCGGTTTAACTCCTCATTTTTACCTTTTAGCATCCAAAAGATAAAATCAGATGAAACCTGCTCCTTGTCAGGTGTAATAGCAGCAAGGCCTCGCCCAATACAGCATTTTTCTTTTGCATAGTTCAACGCACCAATAGGTGCACGAACAGAAATCAGTATATCTCCCGATTCAGCTGTTTTTTTCGGTGAATTACACCATACTCTTGTAACGGGATATCGTTCCCCAAAATCCGCATTACCTTGAAAGAACGGTATACCGTCTCCGCTTTCGTTGTAACTGCTTGATTCGGGCGATTGTCCCATATTGATTTTACAAACGTCTTTTAATTGTTTATACACCATTTTTATCCCTACAAATCCGAATTTGTAAGGATTAGGCAACATATTTTCTGTGTGCTGTTTTAACATTGGATTGATTAACAATTGCATACTGCATTGTGGTGTCAATTTGCGAATGACCGAGAATTTTTTGCACCTGTTCAATGGGCATGCCCTTGTCAATCGCCCTCGTTGCCATCGTTCGCCTGAATTTGTGCGGATGAACGCGGTCAATATTCAGTTTTCTACCAAGAACTCGCAATCGGATTTCCACACCGCTGATTTTCAGCCTGTCATACGGTGCATCGAGCGTTACAAACAGGGCAGGATTATTATCATTTCTGCTGTTCAGATACGAAATCAAGTGCAATTTAGCCTTAGCGTCAAAATACACTCTGCGTTCCTTGTCGCCTTTTCCGACAACAACACATTCACGTTCTTCAAAATTTAAGTCCGAAATGTTGAGGTTCACCAACTCGCCAACACGAATGCCCGTTGAATACAACAAATCAATCATCGCCAAATCTCGCAGGCATGGGCAGTTGTCGCGCAGCTTTTCAATCATTTCATCAGTGATAACTTCCTTAACCTGCTTTTTAGTTTTGATTTTATGAATTCGCCTCATCGGGCTTTTCAAAATGTGATCTTCCTCCTCAAGCCATGAAAAGAAGCCCGAAAGATTACGCCGAATATTATCAATCGTCGTGTTGCTGCAATTGTTTGTGTTTTGGTATTCAGAAAGATACAGCCTAATTCGCTCGGTAGAAATCTGGCGAATAGGCTCATGAACTACCTTAAAGAAATTGCATAACGTCGTATTGTAGTAATCAATGGTCCTGGCGGAGCAGCCTTCTATCTTCTTTGCATCCAAATACATTTGCTGATACTTGCTATTTTCGGCAGGCTTTTGGATTGGTCTGTTATCCGACAACTTTTTCAGCAGTACCTGTTGCAGCCTTTTCTGCTGTTCAACGCTCAGATATTCTTCCATTTCGTTCAGAATTTCGGTGATTACGGTTTCCATATTCATTCCCCTTTATGATTTTTTAGGGAAATTATACCATATCAACCGAAATATTGCTGCATCAGGCTATCAAACAATAACTGCGCCTCATCAAGCGCCTTTTGCGCGACAACTTTTGATTTGTCGACTTCTTGAACGAACTCTGCAAACTTGTTTTGTTGTTTAGATGAAGGCACTTTTATCTTCAAAACTCTCAAGTCTGATAAATTGATTTGTTTTAAAGTTGCGCCTCGTGTGTGTTCCTGAATATACCGTTGACTTTCGTCTGAATTAAGGAACGAATTAAGATATACTGGATTGATTTTGTTGCGATTATAACGAATAACTGCAATACCGCGAGTTACATTCATTCCATTGAAACGAGAATCGGTCAAAGCGGTTATTCCCGTAGTTCCTCGCACAGTAATTAATAACTCGTTCCCTTTTAGCTCAGTTTTCTTATATCCGTCGCCAATAGAACGATTTATATATTTTATATCTTTCGTTATTATCTTGCCATCAACAATATCAACTGGTCTGAGAACTCCCATGTCACCTGTGCCATCATCTCCAGGTTGAACTATTCCATATGACAATCCTGCACCATCAATTATGAGGTTTATTAAATCCGTTTCAACATATTCTTCAGATTCAAACATCTCGACAAATCGGGAGTTGTCGAGATGTTTAACAGGCAAGGAGCATATGGTGTTCCTTGCTTTTGTTTTATAGTTTTTCTTAATAAAAAACACGGACTGAACGTATCAATCCGTGTTTGTTTGCTTATGTTATTTCTTTAAAAACTTTTTCTTGAATACGCCTTTAGGATCTTTAATCATAAGGACGATAATCCATGCAACCAGACCGAGTGCAACAACAGCCAGTCCGAGAAGAGAGTCGTTCAGAATATCTGCAAATTCCTGAACGAAATAATCTGCCTTCAATTCCGCATACTCAAAAACAAAGTCCATCAGCCACATCAGTGAAGCACCCCAATAGATAAGGGAAAGTGTTCCGAGTTTGTATGTATCTCTCTGCTCGTTGGTGTACCATACGATGGTAGCAATAACAGCAGCGATAATTGTAATGAGTAACGTCATGATATATCCTCCTTATGCAGCGCTCTTTTTGAGGCTCTTTTTAATAGCTTTTACCTTTGCTTCGGCAACCGCACAGATAACACCCCATACAGCGGTTACTGTAATTGCCATAGAAACACCTACTGTTGACATTTCCGATAGCATTTCTGCCGTATCCTCAGGCGATGCCATCGCCGTTAAGAAAGGCGGGAACGGAACTACCTCACCATGCCAGAAATGCTCAAATGCAAGAAGCAAAACGCCGCCCCAAAGAAGACCTAACAGCCAACTGAGTCTCTTTGACCAAGTGATTTTTACATCATCGGACGCAAACTTATTGCCGTCTGCAAGCTTTGGAGCCTGAATTTTCTGCTCTGATTTTTTTGCTACGAAATATGCGGCTGTCACAACGATAGCCTCAGCAGCCGGTACTAAAAAACATGCCATAATATATTTCCTCCTTATTATTTTGGTTTATACCATATTTTATTATAGTAATCTGTTAAAATGTTAACAAGCCCCCCCCGGGGGGATATTTTTGGGCAATTTATTCTTTGTTGATATTCCAATATATCAACGAATAGTTCAGTTGGCATTCATCCTTTAACACGCCATTTTCCGAGTGACTGTTAAAATATTCGGTGATGACCTTTTTACAAATGCTTTCGTCAACGCCGAAAATATTGAAATACATAGGATATTGTGCAAGCAGGCCGTCCAAAGTCTGCTCGTATTCAAAGTGCTGTGAATAGGTTTTTACATTTATCTGCCGTCCCATAAGATACAATATGTTATAATACTGCAACGCTTCCGTTGTCATGCCCGATACTTTCGTAATCGGGAGCAGCTTCATAATATCTTGACGCACCTTTTCATAGGAGCCTCTGCCAACGGCAACAAGGCAGCAGGTGCGGTTACACATATTTTCCATTTTCAGTATCTCGTCAATGTTGCAGATAGCAGGACACATAGCGCTGAACACAAAATCAAATTTATCGTCAGTATTATATTCTTCCCACGCTTTCGGAACAGTTGTAATATTGCTTAATTGGATTTCGTTTGCATATTGTTCAACAACAGCAAGTGACGCTTTGTTCATATCCATTGCCGTTACGCTTTTGCAGAGCTGTGCGAACTCCAAAGCGTATCTGCCACTCCCGGCCCCTATATCAAGAACGCAATCCTCTGCTGTCAAAGCTTTTTCGTTTATTAGGAACTGTAACATTTCACGGGCGCTTTTGTTTTCTGTATAATGTGCACCCAGCATCTGCTCGGCAACAAAGGAATAGTACGGCATCCAAAGCTTATTTCGCTTTATCCTTTCATCAGGCTTGCCGTATTTTCCGCTTTTTTCCCACTCTTTTTTGCATTTCTCCAATGTGAGCATTTTCTATCACCTCTGTAGCAATTTTAAATAAAAAAATTGAAAAAAGCAACCCCCCCGGGAATGTCATTAAGATAGTGACACAAAAAGGAAAAACGACACACAAAATGTGGCTTG
>CALCYI010000057.1 GCA_937907605.1 uncultured Clostridia bacterium
TTTTAGTTATGCGAACCTTTCCTGTTTGTAAGTTCATAGTATTATCTCTCCTTTTCAATTAACTGTATGTTTTTTGAACATTCTTTGTTATTTTATCGTCTTCTCCGCCTGTACCGGAAATGACAAAAACGACATGGGCTCTGTAAGTTCCCTTGCTTGAAAGCTGAAGCGAATGAGATTTTGAATAGTTCAGCGATGTTGATGTGTCTGTCCAGCTTCCACCGCTGACTGTTACCCAAATAATACCAACTTTCTTCTGAATTTTGGTAGTTATTTTTGCACTTCTAAATGAGCCTGATTTTCCGCTATAACTGTTAGTTACAGTAGCTTTACCTGAAGTTGAAATTTTAAAAGCGGTAAGAGTGTCTCCAACATTGGCTGATTTTAAAATGATTTCATCTTCGGCAGTACTTTCAACTTCATTCGCAAATGCAGTTACGGAAAAACTAAACGCAAATAAGAAGCACAATAATAAAGCAATAATTTTCTTCATAAAATAAAACCTCCTTTCCTGTTGTATATATTGCTTCAATATATACAACAAAGAAAAAAAGGCTTTAGTTACAAAATTTATTGATTTTTTATGGAAATGTTTTCTGCCATTTCAATCAAGTCATCTTTATATCTTATTGGAGTATGCAGCGAGAACCAGTATTTCCCATCCGTCCAAGACATAAAGGCATCTAAATCATCTCCGTAGATATATGCATCATAACCGTTTAGTTTGTATTTTTCATAATAATTTTCATTGTCAATTGATAATTCACTGTTTAGTATAACTTGTCTAAAAACTATTTCTTCACCATTTTCATTTTGCCAAATTGCATATGCAATTATTTCCTCCAATTCGTATTGCTTTAACGTAAACCCTTCGGGGATGTTGCTGATTGTATATGCCGTTTCTATTGTATCCGGTGTTTCGGGAGAGTCCTCACTCAATTCTATTTGTGTATATTGGGACAAAATATTCTCAACAAATTCAATGATTTTCTCTCTTGATGCAGAAACACTCATTAAGCCTGTAAACAATACAATAATTGCAATGGTTGCCGCTATCAGTGCTTTTGATATTTTCCTTCTTGTATAAAGGCTGATGCGGTTGTTTTTAGCAATTAGTTTATTCATTTTCTTTTCAAACGACTTGGAAAACTCATGATGGAAATCATCTTTATTTTGATACTTTTCCATTTTGATTGCATCCGCTTCTAAAAAAGCCTGTATGAATAATTCCTTATTCGTCATCGTTGCTCTCTCCTAACATCTTGAGAAGATCTTTTTTGCCTCTATGTATTCGTACCTTCACGGCTGATGTGCTTATATTTAATAAACTCGCAATTTCTTTTGTCTTCATATCGCAAATGAAATAATAGTACATAGGAAATTTATAAATATCTTTTAGTTTAGAAATAGCATTGACTACTTCATTATAATCTTCTTTATCGAATATTTTGCTAAAGAAATCATCATCAGAAATATGGACATTATCGGTATATTCTACCGTTGTGATTTTGTTATTTTTGTTATATATGTTGATTGCCGCATTTTTTGCGGCTTTTATTACATATGATAGCGTTCTTTGAGAAACGGCGTCACCGATAGATTTCATATTATTCGCTATACCAACAAACGCATTATGAACGGCATCCTCAGCATCCTCATTATTCTTTACAACATCAAAAGCAGCGCTAAACATTCTTTCCCTATATTCATAATAAATGATTTCAAATTTGCTTCTGTCGTCTTCATTATCAATGAGAGACAAATAGAATATAAGCATTTTTATTCTCCTAATACATACAACAATTATTATCTGTTTTGGTTACAGAGTTCACACAATAATTTTAAAAAGTCAAAAATATTTGTCAATAGCAAATGCAAAAATGTTGATGAATAATACCAAAATAACATTTTTAACACAAAAAAATTGATATTTAATAATACAATTTTCCGATAATAGATTTCAGAATGAGAACAACTAAAGTTCATTTGTCAAGGCCTATTTTTTATAATTCGTGTCTTTTTTTGTCGTTTTTTTGTACATTTTTGCATTTTGGGTTGACAAAAATCAAAATATTTAATAATAAAATAATGAAATAGTTTATATATTAAACCTATTACGAGGATGTCTTTCTTCTAGAATATGTCTTATCTTATTGGTACTGATGTGGGTATATATTTGCGTTGTTACAATTGAGCTGTGTCCAAGCAACTGTTGTATATAGCGAATATTCACATCTTTATCAAGCAAAGCGGTCGCAAAGGTGTGGCGAAACATATGGGGCGTTATATGTGATTCCACACCGGCTGCTTTCGCATAAGAATTAACCATATTTCTGATAGACTGTTCGGAATAAACGTTGCCAAGCTTATTAACAAAAAGGAATTTGCTATTACTATTTCGTATAACTAAATATTGGTCAATCAATTTAGAGATTTTTGTATTAGCAATGCACATAATCCTTTCTTTAGAACCTTTTCCCAATATGTAAATATTGCTGCTCTTTAAATCAATATTTTCAATCTTTAGATGACTAACTTCCGAAACTCTCATTCCGGTTGAAAAAAGGAGCTCCAGTACGATAGTGTTACGCAATTTTGTCTGTTTTTGATAATTACTAGTGGCAACAGCATAGTCCATATAAGCATATTGAAGGATACTCTCTACATTTGCAAGTGAGATAGTTTTTGGTAGAACAAGAGGTTCCTTATATTTAATTTGAATTTTATGAAACGGATTGATATCGATGATATTTTCCATTTCCATAAAGTGATAAAACGCTTTGACGCAAGCAATTTTTCGCTTTGCGCTTTTCGGTTTATATTGTTTATGTAGCAAATCAATGTATTCAATCATACATTCTTTGGACAAACAGTCCTTATGCTGCATAGATTCATTAAACTGTTTTAGGTCAATTCTGTATGCTTTGAGAGTTAAAGGGCTTAGTCCCTTCAAATCTTGGCACGCAGTTAAATAATTTTCAATTTCAATCGATAATTCTTGCATATTTTAACCTCCAATAATTGATAAAACAATTATGGAGTATTCTGCAAATTTTGTCGATAGAAAAATATATTAAAAAAGGATAACTACAAATTATCAAATTGTTATGTGGAGAGCTTATGATTGAATGGAATAAAATTGATAATAAAAAATTTGAAAACTTAGCTTATAATTATATCACAAGTAAGTATCCCGAATTACAATGGAGTTCAACACAAAGAACAAGAGATGGTAACCGAGATGGTAATGCTCAATATAGTGCTCCAATAGGAGTCACAATAAAATATTGGTATGAAGCAAAATACTCAAAGAACACAAATAAAAGCATTCCCAAAAGTCATTTAGACTCAACACTTGTATCATGTTTGTTAGATGGAAAAGTTGTTCTTCTGGCATTCATTACTAATGCATACATCAGCGAAGATTATCGTAGACGTGCAGATACATTTGCCCGTCAAAGTGATAATTTAAAGATTCTATATATTAATGGCGAAGAATTAGAAAACTGGCTTTATAATAATCCTGAAATTGAATTAGAGTATTTCCATATTAATTCGGCAGAAAAGCGTATTACAACCGATTCAATAACAAATAAATGTATATTGCAGAATTATGATCTTCAAGGAAACAGTTTTATAATAACAAATACTATAGAAACGGGCAAAGAATATGTTTTATATGTGTCGTTTTATTCATCTTGCCGTCAACAAGCAAGTTTGAAATCAAACAACAAATGTGTCGAGTTGATAGATGGGGATTATAGATTCTATGATGATTATAAGTGTATTTTCCTTGAGGAAGGATTTAACTCAATTTATATTCCATTTAGGGTCAAAGGTCCTGAAGATAACAAATTGCAATTTGCATTAAATAGTCCCACTTTTTATGTCAAGTTTCCAATAACAAATGTTAAAATTTTAAATATTTACAACCCTCTAATTAGTTATTCATCTCAACTTGAAATACAAACTCGATTGTTTTCTACAGTAAATGATTTCGATAATACCAATGGGCTGTTTTATATATATGGTCCTGCTGGTTATGGAAAGACCTATTTGTTGCACGATATTTATTCGAATAGTAAAAATCCGTTTTCATCATTTGTTGTTAGTTTTTGTGGAGATGAAGAACGTGATGCAATTAGTTGTTTTAAAATATTTATTACTTGTTTATATGGGAACATTTGGGAATACTTGAATGCTGAACATTATAATCAGTCATTTGATGAAATAGAAGAATTAATGATAAAACAAGTAATAGACCAAAAACTATATGCAAATAGTGTTCAACAAGTTATTGCGTATTACGAAAGAAAAAAGAATGTAATTGAAAGAAAATCAAATAGAATACAAGTTTTTATAGATGATTATCACAAGTTGAACAAAAGTAATGTAAGGTTAATAAATACGTTTTTTATGTGGTTTATTAATCAAAAAATGAATTGTAGGCTTTTTGTGTTTTCGAGAAGAGAAAACAATTCGTTTCCATATTGTACAAAAGAATTTGAAATTGAAAGTATTGAATCAATTGATGTTGAAACAACGCTAAAACAAAACTTTAAAGACATATCCACATTAGATATAATAAAAAAATATCCGCTTCCTCTTAATGTGCTTCATTTAATAAATATAGTAAGCCGGATTAATGAACACCGTAACGAATTAAAAAATATGACCAAGGTGGAATCACAAATACTCATTAATGATATTTATAACGAATCCATTTCAAACACTTGCGTTGCTTTTGGGAACCAACTTATTTTGTCATTTAAAGATAACCCAATCGTATACTGTATCTATAAGATAAAGACAGGTATATCAATAAATGCACTTTTTGAATTTTTTGAAGACAGTTTTGATGAAATATATGAACTATGCCGAAAAAGAATTATCAAAGAGTCATCAAATAATCTATATCCATATCACGATATTTTGATTGAATCATTCGATGCGGTAAAGTCAAAAGAAATGGATGTTATATTAGAAGAATTCGTTATATTCTCTGAAAAAAAGGGGTATATAAACAAATCAAAAATGTTTAGTGTTTTGATAAAAATTGGTAAATCATGTTTTTGGAAGTATAAATTAGATGCGGAAAAATATCGTGATTGTTTACATGAAAAAGCCGAATATCTACAAGCACTTCAAATTGCTAGAGAATTAAATCAAAGCATTAAAAAGCCATATGCGGAATATGATGCATCCGAGTGTATGAATCAGTTTGTTCTAGCAAATTGTATTAAATACACAACATCATATCAAAGAGCCAATGTTGAATTTGAGAAAATTGCAGATTTGTACAAAACCAAATCAGATATGAGAATAAAAGCAATAAGTCTTGAAGCAAAAACAGAAATACTCAATAATTTAATATGGATGCTTGATATAGATGAGGCAAAAGGTATTCTTAATGAAATAATTCCAGTTTTAAACAAATTATATAAAACTAAACAGATTACTGGTCGCAGTTTAGAATACGCTTTTTTAAACTTATACAATCGACAAATGTTTGTTAGATATATGTTAGATATCGGCACAGATGTAGATTATAAAAAAGCAATTAATTACGCTCAAGAATTCAATAATAATGAATATACTGCTTTTGCAAAAATGGATTATTCAAAATGCTTATACTGTAACAATATTGAAAAAGCAGAAAAGTTAATGAATGAAGCATATTTATTGCTTAAAAAACTGCCTAATGAAAAAAGGCGCACTTTAGACGCTAAATCAGAATTATGGTTTATCAATTGTATTAAGAAAAAGCAAATAGATTATAATGAATACCACTCCATATTAAGGGATATGCAAACAAATCGCTATTTGCAATCCATGATAAAGATTCAGCTAAAATTAGTAATGCTTGAACTGTATCTCGGTGAATCTTCTGCTGTTGAGTTAAGGGAAAAACTTGAAATGATATCGATAAACAACACTTCCATTAAAACTGGTAAAAGGCATCAGGCGTTTATTTATCATTTGTATGCTGCTATTTTCTATATTGAGGGAGATATAAAGAGTTCAGTATATTACTCTAAGAAGAGTCTTTCTTTATTTAATCAGCTGGGTGACACCTATAAAAACGCTCAAAAAAACAATATTAATGTAACTGATAATAATGGATTCACACTTTTAGGAAATGACACACTAAACAATCAGTTCATTTTGGACACAAGAATTTGGTAATTATACATCCTTTATATACAATAAGTTTCCGTATGTATCCAGAACGATATCTTTAGCATTTCTAGATTCAAACCATTTTTGATTGCCAAGCAAATTCATTATGTTCTCAACAAAGAATAATAAAGGTAATTCTGAATAATGTATAGAATATGGCAATAGGTCATACAGATTGATTTTGGTGGGGTTTATCCCATTGATCTCAATGTAATTAGATATCGTGAAATCCATACTATCTATCAATTCACGAACACCTCTAGTTTGAGATATAACAATAGCGACATATATCTGCTCTTTCATGTTTTCATCAGTTTGATATCTATAATAGTCTATGATATCAGGAGTTACTCTTTTTCCAAAGTTAGTCCAAAAATATGCTTCTTGTTGATAAAAATCAAAATAGTATTGATTTCTCCCAGCGCCCTGTGAATGATATGCAATTGCATCTTGCAAACATACACATTTTTTCCCTTTTAAAGTTAGTTTAACAGACAATTCAAATGATTCTAATTTATTATAGTAGAATTCGTCAAATTTTCCGTACTCATTAAATGTGTCTTTGCTCATTGCATATAAAGCAGATGTTAAGGCTTGTCTTTCAATAGGTATTAAACCAAAATCAATACTCTCGGCTTTTCTGCCTGCAAACAAATGGTTCTTATAAAATGGTCCAAAAAATGAACCTGCACATTGAATTCGATTGTTTTGTGGCCAAATTAGCAATGGTTGTACACAATCAGCTTGATTGCTTTCCAAAGTATTTAACATCTTATTCAAGCAAACATCATCAACAAAAACATCGGTATTTATAAAGAATAAGTATTTATTTGAAGATGCATTTACACCAATATTATTTGCTACGCCATATCCGACTTTCTTATCTAAATCAATTATTGTTATATTATGGTTAATTCTATTTAACCTATTTAAATAATTAAGAATATTGATGTTATCAACATAATCCAGAATGATAATCATTTCACTTTCTTTTGCAAAATTTGTTTTTAGCAATTCTTCAAAAAAATTATTTGTCATTTCATAAGAACTATCAATAGATATGATAAAGCTTACGTTGTTCATTTTTTCCTCCAATAATAGATAATTTGTAGTTATCCGTCATTAGAGAAACTGAGATTATGGAATACAACAAAAATATAACTCTGTTGGTTGTGACAGAATAGTTTACAAAAAAACAATTTATTTGATATAATAAATAGGAGAAACCAGATGAAAAAGATACAAATAATCGCGCTTAAAAGGCTTATTGATCCAAACACAAATAGCGTTTACACAGTTGAACAGCTAAGGGCTTTAAATGCTTACCATGAAAGCATCCCTATTACTGTCGATGATAATTATGACCCAAATACTGTCATATTAAAATTTGAAGAAAAATATCCTGATTACGCTTCAGGGTGGCTTCATAAAATAGTTGAATTATAAAAGTATTAAATTAAAAAGATAGGAGATAAAAATATGATTAAATGGATTTATCCAACGCTAATTGATAATGATGATGCTATCACAACTAAAAAAGATGTTAGTGATGACATGAAGGCATATGTTGAACTATTAATCAAAAGCATTGAAGAAAGCAATAGACAAACACAGTATAAACTATCACGAGATACTACAGAGGTTTCTCAAATAGTTTTATATGCAGTGAAAAAAGAGACTCTTAGTGAATCTCTTGAAAAAAAGTGCCAATCTGTTGCTGATAGATTTTTACAGTATGAATTCGCTGCAAAAGAAAAAATAGAAAAGTTACATAAAACAATTCAAAACGGTTGTTTAATTCAAGCTTTGGTAAAAATCTCTGATAAACAATTCAAATATGTTATTGCAAAAGGAGATTGGAGCGAATTTCTTAACAAAGATACTTTTTCGATGACTGAGGGAATACATATTAATAAGAAAAACTTGGGAAAATCTTGCATCTTTTACATAAGCATTGACTCAAATAATGATGCGTCAATAACCGACTGTAAAGTATTACTGGACAATCCTGCAACTTATTTTTGGAGTGAATTTCTCGAATTAGAAAAGTGTATAAGCGATGATGATTCAACCAAAAATCTTGTTAAAAAGGTTACAAAAGCAATTGATGATTCATTCAAGAAAGATTATCCGCGAGATCGACAGTATTTACGTAATACATTTGTTACTTATCTTCGCAGTAACGATTTAATTGATTACGAGCTTATAAAACAGACTATTTTTATTCCATACCTTGAGAATTCTGACATTGATAAAAGTGTTCAGGATTCATTTTTAGAAAAATATGATAAATTACCTGAAAGTGGAAAAAATAAATTTGGCAGACAATTTACTTGTATAAAAGAAAAAATAGAAGCGAATCTAATAAAAAGCAAATATGTGTTAGATCGGCATATTTTCCTTGAAATTCAAGATGATTATGATGAAACTGAATTATCAAAAATAACTTCAGGTAGAGATTATGACCAACAAGGATTTATTAAAATATACACCGATAACGAAGAAGCTTTGAAAACTTTTTGTCATGACGATTCAGGAGTTGAATAATGTTTTTAAGTAAATCATATTTGATAGAGTTACTAAAAGTCAATCCAAACGACATTACAGAAGAAGAATCTCTTGCCGAATACAATTTGACTGTTAGTTATGGTAAAGACACATTAAACATAACTGTCATAAAGAGTATAATTTCTTCTGTTAATGAAAGAGATAATATATTTATAAATGAAGAAAACTCCAATGATATTCTAAAACAAGATAGTTCTGATGAGCAAATTCAAGAAATTGTAGACGAAATCAATTCGAATCTCGAGTTAGGACCAGTAACAATTCTTATAAGTGTTAAAAAAAATAAGACGGATACACTTTCTATTTACAATTCTGAAAAATTCTTTTCTTATTTAGATAAATACAACCTATTTGATTTCCTAAAAGCATTTAATCAACTAATAATTAACGAGGGTATATTAATCTTTCAGACATTGAACGATGACATAAAGCTTATTACTAAGACATTTGCATTTTCATCTGAAACAATTAGTTTTGAATACTTTGATAGAGATAGTTATCTAAATAAAGCTAATCTAATAGGAAAAACAAATATTGATTATGCTTTGTCTCTTACACCTTATGATTTTAAATTGTTTGATTATTCAAACGATATAAATTATTTAGAAAAGACAATTAAAAGATTCAAACAGTTACAATATATTCTGTCGCTCAGATATATTTCTAACGAAAGTGTTTTTTCAACATCCACACTTGAATTCTATATTTTCGGATATAAGAATATCCAATTAGAATATGTTAACAATATTGAAAACGAATTAATTCCCAATGATAATATCAATGAAATATTTGAATGGGCATTTGTGGAAGGCAACATAGTTGATAAAATAGGTATAGTTAGGAATGTTTTATCTATTAATTACAATGATGATAATTTTAAAAGTATAACGGATTCTGAATATGATTCGATAATTGGAAATTATCAATTATACTTAAAGAAACATGTTCAAGAGTATTTAAAGTTAAAAGAAACAGTAACATCAAAGTTTCAAACATTTTGTGATGAGTGTTCTGACCAAATTTCTCAGTTTTCATCTACTCTCCGCAAGAATTTTTTAGCTCTTTTTGGATATCTTATTACCGTTTTACTAACCAAAGGATTTGTTGATAAAGCAACAAGTGATATTTTTTCAAAAGATGTTACAATAATTACGTCTTTTGTATTAGTCGGTTCGTTTATAGTTTGGGTTATCTCAATTTATTATTACTATTACCAAAACAAGTATGTTGATGAAAAAATACACAAACTTAAACAGTACTATCGGGATATAATTACAGAAAAAGAGTTATTAAGAATTATTAATGATAATACTCTAATTGATTTTACAAAAGAAAAAAATAAACATCAAGTTAGAGCGTTATCAATTATTTGGATAGTATCTTTAATAGTTGCGTTCTTAGTGCTTGATGCTATAAGTGGTTCTACAAAATTGCTATTCTTTATCAATATTTTTAAATAATCAATCTATAAAAGTGGGTGCAGTTAATTGGCTGCACCCACAAGTTAAATCGCATATACTATTTCTTGGTGAATTATTTCCCTCGCTTGATTTGTAATGTTGTTCATTGCTTGCACCCAAGCCATCATATCATTAGCTTTAAGCTGTTCGGTAATGCCGTGCTGCTCTTTGAGCTGCTTTACAAGGCGGTCATACATTTCGGTTGCTCTAACATCAACATCATGCAAGTATGAGTTCAGTTTGCAGTTCGTTTTGAGATTAAGATAAAACACTTTTCGGTATTCCTTTATGTATCGCAAATGCCTTTGTCCCCACAGACCAATTTCATAATTTGTTTCGGTTGAAATGAGGTTTGGCAGATAAACACCGTTTACAAGCGTATAATCAAGTCCGTTCTTTTCATCGGTAATGTACTTTTTCATAATAGTTTTCTCCTAAAATATTGATTGTATCTATATTTTACAAAGGAACCGAATATCTGTCGAATGTGTGGATTGGAAAGGTGTGTAACTGCCAATGGAATCTATATATTTTATAAATCCGTTATGAACACCTCGACCAAATATAAGGATACCCCCCGCGGTATCCTTTATTTAATATTTGTGCTGTTGATTTAATAATTTAAATTGTATATAATAAAATTTAGGTGATAATATGATTAACGACGAAATCAGGAAAAGACTTTTTTCGCTTCAGGATATTAAGTATCGCGATTTCCAAAGCGCGCTGATACCGAGCATTGACAAGGAGCGGTTTATCGGAGTCAGAACTCCCGAGCTTCGTAAGCTTGCGCGGGAGTTTTCCAAAAGGGATGATATATGCGATTTTATCAATAATCTTCCTCATTATTATTTTGACGAGAACCAGCTTCACGCCTTTATTGTCAGCGAGAACAAGGATTTCGAAAAATGTATAAATGAGGTCGAAAAATTTCTGCCCTTTGTTGATAACTGGGCGACCTGCGACCAGCTCTCTCCTAAGGTGTTTAAAAAGTACAGGGCGGAGCTTATTGAGTACATCAAAAAATGGATAAAAAGCGATAGGACTTATACAGTAAGATTTGCAGTAGGAATGTTAATGCAGCATTATCTTGATGAGAATTTCAACATTGAGTATCCCGAAATGGTTGCTTCGGTAAGTTCGGACGAATACTATATTAATATGATGCGCGCGTGGTATTTTGCAACCGCGCTTGCAAAGCAGTACGAAGCTATTATTCCTTATATTGAGGAAAAACGCCTTGATACCTTTACTCATAATAAAACTATTCAAAAGGCGGTTGAAAGCTACCGAATAACAGATGAACAAAAGAAGTATTTGAAAGGAAGAAAAATATGAGGACAGTAATTATTTATTATTCAATGAGCGGAAACTGTGAGCAGACCGCCGAAAGAATTGCGCAGAGAATAGGCGCGGACACCTTAAGGCTTTATCCCGAAACCGCGTATCCGAGCTCAGGACTTAAGAAATTCTTATGGGGCGGAAAGAGCGCGCTTATGGGCGAAACTCCCGTGCTTAAGCCTTATGATTTCAACGCCGATAATTATGACAGGATTATTTTCGGCTTTCCCGTATGGGCGAGCAGCTTTACGCCTCCGCTCAGAACCTTTATTAATGAGAACGCTAATGTAATAAAGGGTAAGGATTTTGCCGCCTTTACCTGCCTCAGCGGAAGCGGAGCAGATAAGGCGCTCGGCAAGCTCAGGGATTATCTCGGTATTGACGCTTTCAGCGCGGAGTTAGTCCTGCTTGACCCGAAGAGCAGACCCAATGAGAAAAACGACGACAAAATAGAGGAGCTTTGCAGAAAGCTCGGATAAATCTGTAAAATAGTTTGAGGAGGTGAGAGAATGAAAAGAATTACCCTTGGTGTGCTTGCGCATGTTGACTCGGGAAAGACTACGCTTTCCGAGGCGATGCTGTATCTTTCGGGCAATATCAGTAAGCTCGGAAGAGTTGACCACGGTGATTCCTTTCTCGACACCTTCTCACTTGAACGCAAAAGGGGAATAACAATTTTTTCAAAGCAGGCGGTGCTGAATTATAAAGATACTCAGTTCACCCTGCTTGACACCCCGGGGCATGTCGACTTCTCGGCTGAAACCGAAAGAACGCTCCAGGTGCTCGACTACGCAGTGCTTATTATCAGCGCGTCCGACGGCGTTCAGAGTCATACTGCGACTCTCTGGAAGCTTTTGAGAAAGTACAACGTACCCTTATTCATATTTGTAAATAAGACCGATTTAGAGGGTGTGGACAGTGGCTTTATTCTAAATCAGCTCCGCTCAAAGCTTAGCGAAAGCTGCGTGCCGTTTGATACTGATGATAACGAGCTTTTTGAAAATATAGCCCTTTGCGACGACAAGCTTTTTTCGAGCTATGAAAAGAGCGAGAAGCTCTCAAAGGATGAGATTATTAAAGCTATTAAAGAAAGACGGATTTTTCCCTGTATGTTCGGCTCAGCCCTTAAGCTCACAGGCGTTGAGGAATTCCTCGATTGCCTTTATGATTATTCAAATGAGGCGGATTATCCCGAAGAATTCGGTGCTAAGGTGTTTAAAATATCTGAGGACAACCAGGGTGCAAGGCTTACGCATCTTAAGCTTACGGGCGGCAAACTCAGCGTAAAAGAGGTGCTCAAAAGTGATAGGAATTCCGAAAATGAAAAGGTAAATCAGATTAGGATTTATTCGGGCGATAAGTTTACTTCTTGCGATACCGTTGAAGCGGGTACGGTCTGCGCCGTTACGGGTATAACCTTTGCAAAATCGGGCGACGGACTCGGCTTTGAGAAAAACGCCGCTCTTCCCGTTTTACAGCCCGTGCTGACGTATGGCTTGATACTCCCCAAAGGCTTTGATACGCACAAAATGCTCGCCAATATGCGTCTGCTTGAAGCTGAGGACCCTCAGCTTAAGGTCGTATGGAACGAGCGCCTCGGCGAGATTCAGCTTCAGCTTATGGGCGATATTCAGTATGAGGTGCTTAAGTCGGTAATACTTGAGCGCTTCGGCGTTGAGGTCGAGTTTTCAAGAGGAAACATCATCTACAAGGAAACAATTGCCGATACGGTTGAGGGCGTAGGGCATTTTGAGCCGCTACGCCACTATGCAGAGGTGCACCTTATTTTAAAGCCTGCTCCGCGAGGCAGCGGACTTGTCTTTAAAACCGAATGTAAAGAGGATATACTCGACAAGAACTGGCAGAGGCTTATACTTACTCATCTATACGAAAAGACTCATCTCGGCGTACTTACAGGCTCCCCGATTACCGATATGGAAATAGTACTCGCCTCGGGTAAGGCTCACCCTAAGCATACCGAGGGCGGCGACTTCCGTCAGGCTACATACAGGGCGGTAAGGCAGGGACTACGCTGCGCCGAGTCAGTACTGCTTGAGCCGTATTATGATTTTACTCTTGAGGTACCTCAGGACAGTATAGGCAGGGCAATTTCGGATATTCAGCGTATGTCCGGTATCTTTAACGCGCCTGAAACAAAGGGCGATACCGCCGTTCTCAGCGGGAGCGCGCCCGTATCGGAAATGGCAGATTATTCCCGCGAGGTAATACAGTATACTCACGGGCTCGGTAGGCTTAGCTGTGTTTTCAGCGGATACGATGTCTGCCATAATACAAATGAGGTTATTGAACGTATCGGGTATGACTGCGACGGCGATACTGACAATACCTGCGATTCCGTATTCTGCTCGCACGGAGCGGGATATATAGTTAAGTGGGACGAGGTTAAAAGCCATATGAACCTTCCGAGCGCGCTTTCAAAGCCTAAGCGCGAGTCTGAGTCTGTATTTACTGAAAAGAAAATAGAGGGCTATAAATCCCAAAACGATATTTTTGCTCTTGATAAAGAGCTTATGCTGATATTTGAAAAGACCTACGGTCCTATAAGAAAACGCGACATTATCGAAACGTCTACTCCCTCAGTACATAAAGTACAAAATGAGAGCTATAAAAGAAAAACAGCGCAGACCTATGAGGGCGAGGAGTATCTCCTCGTAGACGGCTATAACGTTATTTTTTCCTGGGAAAACCTTAAGGAGCTTGCGCAAAGCTCAATTGACGGCGCAAGAACGGCTCTTACTAACGTTTTGTGTAATTATCAGGGCTATAAAAAGTGCGAGGTAATCCTCGTCTTTGACGCATATAAGGTTAAGGGAAATCAGCGCGAGGTTGAAAGGGTAAACAATATCAATATTGTCTATACCAAGGAAGCCGAAACCGCCGATATGTATATCGAAAAGGTATCCCATAAGCTCGCTAAAAGGCATAAGGTGCGCGTAGTTACCTCTGACGCGCTTGAGCAGCTTATTATCCTCGGTAACGGCGCACTGCGTGTTTCCTCAAGAGTTTTTCTCGAGGAGGTCAGACAGGCTGAGGAGGAAATCCGAAGGATTATAGAAGAACACACTACTAATTAATCATAGGAGTTATTGCGTGGAAAACATTTTTAATTTTTTTAACAAAGTCGACGAATACATGTACTATCCCGTGCTGATAATTATTCTTGCACTCGGAGGGCTTTATTTTACCTTCCGTTCAAGATTTGTTCAGCTCAGGCTTTTCGGAGAAGCGTGCAGGTTGATTGTAGAAAAGCCCGCGGGCGGTCAGAAGGTTTCGTCCTTTCAGGCGTTAATGGTGTCCACCGCTTCCCGAGTAGGTACGGGAAATATTGTAGGCGTTGCAACCGCAATCTGCCTCGGCGGTCCCGGTGCATGCTTCTGGATGTGGCTGATGTGTATAATCGGCGCAGCCTCTGCGTTCGTTGAAAGTACGCTTGCGCAGATTTATAAGAAAAAGGGTGAGGACGGCGGTTGCTACGGCGGACCTGCGTATTATATTGAGCAGGCGCTTAAAAAGCCGTGGCTGTCGATTGTGTTTTGTGTATTCCTTATTGCTACGTATGCCTTCGGCTTCCAGCTTTTGTGCTCATATAATCTCCAGTCAACCTTTGCCGCATACAGCTTTTACGACGCAAAAAAGACGCCGTATATTATCGGCGCTGTACTTGCCGTCGCGGTCGGCTACTGTCTGCTCGGCGGAGGTAAAAGGATTATATCTCTTACCGAAAAGGTCGTACCCTTTATGGGTATATCCTACGTCATTATTTCTCTTGTGATTATTTTTGCGCATATTACCAATGTTCCGCATATGTTTGCGCTGATATTTAAAGACGCCTTTGATTTCAGGGCAATTCTCGGCGGACTTTCGGGCTCATGCCTTGTTTACGGTATAAAAAGGGGGCTTTATTCTAACGAGGCGGGTGTAGGCTCTGCGCCAAACGCTTCGGCTTCAGCCGACGTTACCCATCCCGTAAAGCAGGGGCTTGTTCAGACCGTATCGGTATATATTGACACTATGCTGCTTTGTACCGCAACGGCGTTTATGTGCCTGAGCTCAGGCGTTGAGTATAACGAAAAGGTTTCGGGCGCGCCGTACGTTCAAAACGCAATATCCACCGTATTCGGCAAGGCGGGACCGATATTCATAACGGTTGCGATGGTGCTGTTCGCTTTTACAACTCTGCTCGGAAATCTCTATTACGTTGATAACGCGCTTGCATATATGAATAAGAAGAGACCGCCGTCAAAGAGATTTATGAACGTATTTTATATATTCTGTGTAATTATTATCTTTGTAGGCGCGGTAATTCCAATGGACTTTGCGTGGACAATGGCGGATATTACAATGGGCGGAATGACGCTGATTAATATACCGTGCTGCGTAGTGCTTTCGGGTACAGTCTTTAAGGCGCTGCGTGATTTTGAAAAACAGAAAAAACAGGGGATTAACCCGCATTTTAAAGCAGACGACATAGGTCTTGATTCTGAAAAGCTAAGCTTCTGGAAATAATCTAAAACGCTCGAAAATTTCGGGCGTTATTTTAATTATAATTATTGATAATAATATTATTAAATGATATAATAAAGTGAATAAATATAGGGTGATATATATGAACGATATCAAGAATAAAATTGAAGAACTGAGGAAAACTCTGCGCTACCATTCGGACAGGTACTATAACGACGACGCTCCCGAAATAGAGGACTATGAGTACGATATGATGATGAGGGAGCTTAAAGCCATTGAGGAGCAGTATCCCGAGTACGATTCTCCTGATTCTCCTACTAAGCGCGTAGGCGGTAAAGCGGATAATACCTTTGAGAGCGTTGTCCATACCGTGAGAATGGAGTCCCTTCAGGACGCTTTTTCCAAGGAGGAAATCCTTGATTTTGATAAACGCGTAAGAGATACCGTAAGTAACGTCCACTACGTTGTAGAGCCTAAGATTGACGGGCTTTCCGTTTCGCTTGAATACGTAAACGGCGTGTTCTCAAGGGGCTCAACCCGCGGCGACGGCGATACGGGCGAGGACGTAAGCGGAAATCTGAGGGTTATACGCAATATTCCTCTTAAGCTCAATGAGGATATTCCCTTTATTGAGGTCAGGGGCGAGGTATATATGCCTAAAAAGAGCTTTAACCGCGTAGTTGACCGTCAGCTTATTAACGGCGAAAAGCCCTTTAAAAACCCTCGTAACGCCGCAGCAGGCTCGCTTAGACAGAAGGACAGCAGGGTTACTGCATCAAGAGGACTTGACATATTCGTTTTCAACGTTCAGCAGCTTGAGGGAAGGGAGCTCAGCTCCCATAAGGAAAGCCTTGATTATCTTAAGGAGCTCGGCTTTAATACTATTCCGTTTTATGAAAGAGTTGACACTATCGAGGAAGCGTTCAGGTGCGTTGAGGAAATCGGCGAAAAGCGCGGCGAGCTCGAATTTGATATCGACGGCGCGGTAATTAAGGTTGACGATTTCGACGAGAGAGAGCTGCTCGGCTCAACCTCAAAATTTCCGAAGTGGGCTGTCGCGTTTAAGTATCCTCCCGAGGAAAAGCAGACTGAGCTGCTTGATATAGAAATAGCGGTTGGAAGAACGGGCGTGCTTACGCCTACCGCGGTTCTTGCGCCTGTTCATCTTGCGGGTACTACCGTATCGCGCGCTACGCTTCATAATCAGGATTTTATTAATGAAAAGGGCGTTAATATAGGCGATATAGTTACGGTAAGAAAAGCGGGCGACATTATCCCCGAGGTGCTCTGCGTAAACGAGAAGAGGAGCGTCGGCAATTTCGTATTTCCAACGGTTTGTCCCTCCTGCGGCGAGGAAGCCATAAGGGAGGAGGGCGAAGCTGCGATAAGGTGTATTAACCCGGAATGTCCCGCTCAGCTTCTCAGAAACCTTATTCATTTCTGCTCGCGCGACGCTATGGATATTGAGGGGCTCGGGCCGTCAATTATAGAAACCTTTGTTGATAACGGCTTTATTAAAAAGACCTCGGATATATACCATCTTGACAAAAATGAAATAGCGAAACTTGAGGGCTTTAAGGAAACGAGCGCCAATAATATCGTAACCAGCGTTGAAAAATCCAAGGAAAATGACCTTGCAAAGCTCATATTTGCCCTCGGAATAAGACATATCGGCGAAAAGGCGGCGAAGCTGCTCTCCGACGAGTTTAAAACTATGGACGCCGTAATGAATGCGTCCGTTGACGATATTTTGAATATTGAAGGCTTCGGGCTGATTATGGCTGAGGCAGTCGTGGAATTTTTTGAAAGCGAGAGCGCAAAGGAGCTTATAAGCGAGCTTGAAGAGCTCGGAGTTAATATGAACTCAAAGACGGTTATTAAGGATAACCGCTTTGAAGGGATGACCTTCGTGCTTACGGGCACGCTTGAAAACTACAAGCGCAGCGAGGCGTCTAAAATTATTGAGGGCTACGGCGGAAAGACCGCCTCAAGCGTATCTAAAAAAACGACCTACGTCCTCTCAGGCGAGAGCTCGGGCTCAAAGCTTGATAAGGCGAACGCGCTCGGCGTACCCGTTATCAGCGAGGCTGAATTTGAGGAAATGATAAAGTAATGAAAAAACAGCAGCGTTTTAAGAAAATAAGAAATGCGTTTGTTATTCTCACCGCCGCGCTCGTGCTGATATATATAGGAATTGAGCCGTATTTTCAAAAAAGAGTCGGCAACACCACCGTTTATGAGCTGATACTCTTTGCGGTATGCCTTGCTGTGCTCGTCCTCGTTTTCGTGTATAATTCAAAATACGGGAAGCTTGAGGAGCGTTACGAGGATTTAAGGCTTAAGTGCGAGGACGCAGGATATTACTTTACTTCAAGAGAGGAAAAGGATATTCCGTCCTTTTTAGGCACGGTTGAGGCGGATTTGCGCTATATGGGCTATAAGACTGAAAAGGATATTACAGTTTCGGATTTGCCTGCTGAGCTTTCGGCATATAAGAAAAACGAATTCTTCTATGCAGTATCCACCGACCGCCTTGAAAGAAGCGATATAATCGCTTACGTTGACGCGGTAATGAACGACGTTACCGTGGTTAATCTTAAGCGTAAGGGCGAGTGCGTTATCCTCTTTGTTTGTAATGAGGGCGACGGCGAAGCGCTTAAGCTTTCTAAGGATATATACCGCGTGTCTACTTCGAGAAATAGCAGGGTCGTTTTTACTCCTGCAATAGCGGAGCTTGAAACGGGGCGCGTATATTTCCCGGGAAACAGGATTTCAAGAGCGCAGAAAATGATAGTTAACTTTGTTATGAACTGTGATTTTCCGATTAAGGAAGAGTACATAGGAAAAGAGAAGCTGAGCTTTCAGCTTGAAGCAGAAAAAGAATTAATTTGAAAGGTGAACATATATGACTCCTGCTGAGAAATATATTGAAACGATTAAGGGCAAAAGGGTTGCCTTCGTCGGTATGGGCGTTGCCAATACTCCTTGTGCAGAGTTCCTTGCAAAGCACGGGATAGAGGTATATGCCTGTGACAAAAGGGATAAGGACTATATAGGGCGAGAAATCTGTGAAAAGATTGAAGCGCTCGGCGTTAAGTTCTCGCTCGGCGAAAGCTATCTTGATATTTTACCCGATATGGACGTTGTTTTCCGTTCCCACGGCATACTCCCGTTCCAGAACAGCTGGATAGGCGAATGTATTGAAAGAGGACAGACGGTTACTACCGAGATGGAGGTTTTCTTTGAGTACTGCCCCTGCAAAATTTTTGCAATAACCGGCTCAAACGGAAAGACTACAACGACAACCCTTATTTCAAAAATGCTTGAAGCCGAGGGGAACAGAGTATTCCTCGGCGGTAATATCGGCAAGGCGCTTATGCCCGCTCTTGACGTGATAACTGAGCAGGATATAGCCGTAGTTGAGCTTTCATCCTTCCAGCTTGTTACGATGAATGACCTTGTAAATAAGCCCGACGTTGCCGTAGTTACTAATATTGAGAGCACACACCTTGACCACCACTCCTCGCTTGACGAGTACGTTGATTCAAAGCGCAACGTTCTGCGCTATCAGAATTCCTCACAGCGCACCGTGCTCAATGCGGACTGGGATTATACGATAGGCGGCAAGGTGCGCGATATGCGAAAGGACGTTAAGGGCAGGCTTTATCAGTTTTCGATTAAACACCCCGTTGAAAACGGCGCATATATGGACGTTGATACGGGCGATATTTACTTTGCCGAAAGCGGCGTAAAAACGCTTATTATGAATAAAGCGGATATCATTATCCCCGGCGACCATAATATAGAGAATTACTGTACCGCAATATCGGCGGTATGGGATTACGTAAAGCCCGAAACCGTTAAGAAAATTGCGCAGTCCTTCGGCGGCGTTGAGCACAGGATTGAGTTCGTGCGCGAATTTAATGGCGTTAAGTACTATAACGACTCTATTGCCACCTCGCCGTCAAGGGTTATAAGCGGACTTAAGGCGTTCGGTGAAAAGATTATCGTGTTGATGGGCGGCTCGGATAAGGGCAACGATATGAGCGAAATGGTGCCGTTTATTCTTAAATACGTCAAGCTCCTTGTTTTGAACGGCGCAACGGCTAATAAGATTTACGATACGGTTATTGCCGATGAAAACTATGAAAGCAGCGGGCTTAAAATAATAAAGGTCGATACCATGCCTGAGGCACTGCTTAAGGCAAAGGAAAACGCAAAAGCAGGCGATATAGTTTCACTCTGTCCCGCGTGTCCCGCTTTTGACCAGTACAAGACCTTTGAGTACAGGGGCAGGGAGTTTAAGAAATTAGTAAATGAATTTGAGGATTAATATATGAACACTAAGGAATTGTTAAAAAAGCTTACCTCAGCCGTCGGAGTAAGCGGCGCTGAGGAAAACGTGGCTGACGTATTAAAGGAAATACTTAAGGAATACGGAAAAGTAAGCGTTGATATGATGAATAACGTTTACTGTACCTTCGGCGGGGGATACCATTTCCTGCTTGACGCCCATATTGACGAAATCGGTTTTATCGTTAAGGCGATTACCGACGGCGGCTTTATCAAGGTGTCAAACGTCGGTGGAATAGACAGGCGAATGGTGCTAGCAAGCGAGGTTTCCGTATGGGGAACGAAGCAGGGTGTTAAGGAGCTTAGAGGCGTTTTTTCAACCCTTCCGCCCCATCTTCAAAAGGACGATGAGAAGAACGCGCCCGAGCTTGACGATATTGCCATTGATATAGGTATGAGTAAGGAAGAAGCCGAGAAGTATATCTCCCTCGGCGACAGAGTAACCTTTAAGCGCAATTTTACCGAGCTTCTTGGTACTCAGGTTTCGTCCTCAGTCCTTGACGACAGGAGCGGCGTTGCGGCGATTATTTTAGCGCTTGAAATGCTTAAGGACGTACCTGCAAAGGTTACCGCGCTGTTTTCGTCTCAGGAGGAGGTTGGAACAAGAGGGGCAAAAGTTGGACCATATGCAAAAAATGTGGACGAAGCTATTGCCATTGACGTTTCCTTCGGATATACTCCTTTATGTAAAAAGAGCGATTGCGGCGAAATCGGTAAGGGCGCTATGATAGGCTTCTCGCCGATTTTAGACCGTGGAATGAGCGAAAAGCTCATCGCTGTTGCTAAAAAATATGGCATACCTTATCAGAGCGAGGTTATGGGCGGAGGTCATACGGGTACGAACGCTGACGTCATATCTATTTCCGAAAGCGGAATTAGGACTGCGCTCGTTTCAATTCCCGAAAAATATATGCACTCTCCCGTAGAGGTAGTGGATACGAACGACGTAGAGAGCGTAGCAAGGCTGCTTGCCGCTTATATCAAGGAAAGGGCGGGTGAGATAAATGCTTAAAAAGTTATGCCTTTTAAACGGAACCTCGGGCGATGAAAAGAGAGTCCGCGAATTTATAATTAACGAAATTAAGGATTATTGCGAATACAGGGTTGACCCGCTCGGCTCAATAATCGCGTTTAAAAAGGGCGCAAAAACGCCCGCAAAAAAGGTCTGCTTTAACGCACATATGGACGAGGTCGGCTTTATTGTAACCGGTATAACCGACGAGGGTTATCTTCGCTTTTCAGAGGTCGGCGGCTTTGATCCAAGGGTGTACCTTGACAGAGTCGTAACGGTCGGCGAGGGCGTTAAGGGCGTTATTGCCGATAAGGCTTACCACCTGCTTGACGAGGAGGAGCGTAAAAAGTGTCCGAGTGCCGATAAGCTTCTTATCGATATCGGCGCTACCTCAAAGGAGGAGGCTGAAAAGCATATCAGCCTCGGCGACTTCGTATATTTTGACTCGGATTATAATGAGTTCGGCGACGGCTTTCTTAAGGCTAAGGCGCTCGATGACAGAATCGGCTGTATGCTTCTCATAGAGCTTATTAAAAGCGAGCTTGAGTACGATACCTATTTCTGCTTTAACGTACAGGAGGAGGTCGGCTTAAGGGGTGCTAAGTGTACCTCTTTTGCCGTACAGGCTGATGTTTCGGTTATACTTGAAGCTACCACCGCCGCTGATTTCGACGGCGTATCGGGCGCTGAAAGAGTATGTGTTCTTGGCGATGGCGCAGTAATATCTTTCATGGACAAAAGGACAATTTACGATAAAGAGCTTTACAATCTCGGCATGAGCGTTGCAAAGGAAAACGGCATACCTGCTCAGACAAAAACCGCCGTCAAGGGCGGTAACGACGCGGGCGCTGTACAGACGAGCGGCGCAGGTTCAAGAGTTATGGCGATTTCAACCCCGAGCCGTTACATTCATTCAGGCGCTTCGGTGGTTAAGCTCTCGGATATTGAAAACGAAAGAAAGCTTATAAAGGAGCTTCTTAAGGTTATTTATGATTGAAAAGATTGAAAGCATTAATCAGCTTGAGGGGTGGACGAAGCGCGATATATTCTCGGTAAGAATTTTATCGCTCCTCAATTCCTACGGTACTAAATACCAGTTCTGTACCTTTTACCGCCAGATTACCGACGGTAAGATTACGGCGCTTTTAAGCAGGCTTGACGGTAATTTTACGCTGAGTCTTGAAAGCGGCTTTGACGGAGAGGAGCTCGTGCATTTCTTCTGCGTTACGGGATATACGAGTATCCTCACAAGCGATGAATTTGAGCTCTCAGACCGTTTTGAACAGGGCGCTGTTATGCTCTGTACGTCAAAGCGCGATATTGCGCTTCCCGCAGGGTGCGAGCTTGACGAGTACCCCAAGCTGATGGATTTATATAATTTCATAGATTATAACGAGCAGGATTTTAAGGCTTGGTATGTTGATATAAGCCACAGAGTACGCCACGGTACCGCAAAAGCGTATGCTCTGAAGCTTGACGGCGAGATTATCTCCTCGGGCGTGCTCTCCTCAATCTGCGACGGCTTGGCAATCCTTACCGCCGTAAGAACTGGCGATAGCTTCAGGAAAATGGGCTACGGCTCCGCGCTCGTAAGCGCAATCTGCGCTGATGTAAGCAAGGGTGTATATATTATGCGCGATGAAAACCTCAACGAGAGCTTTTACAAAAAGCTTGGCTTTGAAAATATCGGAAAATGGAGAATGTTCAGATGATACCGTTTTTTCATATTGACGAAAGAATTGAAAAGGCATCCGACGAAGCATTAAAAAAATGCAAAAGTCAGTTTGACCTCATAGACGAGATTACGGAATATAATCAGCTTAAGGTGCAAAAAGCCTTTATTAAGCACAGTATTTCGGAAACGCATTTTATAAGCTCAACGGGCTACGGCTACGGCGACAGAGGACGTGAAACGCTCGATAAGGTCTGGGCGGACATTTTCTGTGCCGAGGACGCAATCGTGAGGCATAACTTTGTCTGCGGTACTCATACTCTGACGACGGCGCTTTTCGGCGTTCTCCGTCCGGGCGATACTATGCTCTGTATTACGGGCACTCCTTATGATACAATCCACGGCGTAATCGGTATTACGGGCGAGGGCATGGGCTCTCTTAAGGATTTCGGCATTAATTACGCCGAGGTTGCGCTTAAGGACGAAAAGCCCGATATGGAAGCAATATATAACGCGGTAAACGACTATACAACAATGGTTTATATTCAGCGCAGCCGCGGCTATGAGCTCCGCCCGTCGCTTACGGTTGGCGAAATTGAAGAACTCGTGAAGCTCGTAAAGTCGAAAAATCCAAACGTAATCGTTATGGTCGATAACTGCTACGGCGAATTCGTTGAAAAGCGGGAACCGATTGAGGCGGGAGCCGATTTGATTGCAGGCTCAATGATTAAAAACGCGGGCGGCGGAATTGCAAGAACGGGCGGCTACATAGCGGGCAGGGCGGATTTGGTTGAAAAATGCGCATACCGCCTCACGACCCCCGGGCTCGGTAAGGAGGTCGGCGCAACGCTCGGTATGAACAGGGAGCTTTATATGGGCTTATTCTATGCGCCGCATACCGTCGGTGAAGCTCTCAAAAGCGCCGTATATATTTCCGCGCTTTTCGAGGGCTTCGGGTACGATACAACTCCGCGTTATGATGCGAAGAGGGGCGATATCGTTCAGTCACTCGGACTTGAAAATGAGGAAAGCCTTGTCGCCTTCTGTCAGGGAATACAGAGCGGAAGCCCGATTGACAGCTTCTTAACCCCTGAACCGTGGGATATGCCCGGATATGACAGCAAGGTCGTTATGGCGGCTGGTGCGTTTACGCTCGGCTCGTCGATTGAGCTTTCTGCTGACGCGCCTATTAGGGAGCCGTTTTACGCCTGGATTCAGGGCGGACTGAACTTTCACTCCGCAAAAATCTGCGCGCTACTTGCGGCACAACAGATGCATGATAAAAACTTACTAAAGGGAATTGACTGATGGAATATAACTATAAGGGGATAACGCCTGAAAGCATTGAACTGCTTTGCCTTAACAGGTTCAACGATTCAAAGCCGTTTTATGAGGAGCATAAGGAGGAGCTTAAGGAGGGTATAACTGTCCCGATGCGCCAGATGGTGCTTGACCTCTCAGATTTGCTCTATGATATAGACGATAAAATGTATCTTGACCCCGTTCGCGCAGTGTCGAGAATTCACCGCGATACGAGGGGTAACCGTTCAAAGATAAAATACCGCGAGAATATGTGGACTTTCTTCAGACGTTACAAGAAGGAATATCCGCAGGCGCCGTTTTATTACTTTGAGTTTTATCCTAATCGTTTTGGCTACGGGCTTGTGTTCTGGCTCTGGAGACCTACTAATTTTCAGGTTGTACACGAGATGATTATGGAAAACCCGAAGCGCTTTATCGACGCGGTTAATGCGTGCGCAGAGGCGGGCTTTAGCTTTTCTTGTACGCAGTATTATAAAACCGACAGGTTCCCCGACGCACCCGAGGTGCTTAAGCCGTTTTTAGCGGCGAAAAATATGGCGTTTTCATATGACTGTTACGATATGGACAGGCTTAACAGCCCCGCGCTTATTGACGAAATGCGGCTTGCTTTTGATATAGCAAGACCTATGTACGACTTCTTTATTGAAGCGCACGAAAGAATGATGCAAGAAGGACTTATTAAACCGGAGGACTAATTATGCTCCAGCTTATTTTAGGCAGAGGCGGAAGCGGCAAAACCGAATATGTTTTCACCTCAATTAAAAAGCTGATTGACGGCGGAGAAAAGAATATACTGCTCATTACCCCTGAGCAGTTTTCTTTCATTGCGGAAAGAAGGCTACTTGAGGATTTGGGCGAGAGCAGAGTTAACGCGGTTTCTAATATGTCCTTTTCCCGTCTTGCCGACGAGGTAAGGGGCACATATGGCGGCGAAGCGCTGCCCGTTCTCTCAAAGGGCGCTAAGGCGGTAATGATGAAGAAGGCTATCGAAACCGTGTCCGACAGCCTTACGCTTTTTAAACATAATATCACCTCTATTTCATTTATCAATTCTTTTATAAGAATATATGACGAAATGAAGTCCTGCCGTGTAAGCGTGGATGATATTTTAAGCGTAGCAGATAGCTCGGACAGGGAGGTACTGAGGTGTAAGCTTTGCGATATTGCTTCGATTATCGGCGCGTACGACGCGCTTATTAAAGGCGAATACCTCGACTCCGCAGACGAGCTTACAAGGCTCTACGAAAAGCTGCTTACGCTCGATTATTTTAAGGACAGATACGTGTTTATTGACGGCTTTTCAGGCTTTGTAGCGCAGGAATACAAAGTCCTTGAGGTTATACTTAAACAGGCAAAATGCGTTTATATGACGCTTTGTACCGATACTTATAAGAGCGGTAATGAATTTGATTTGTTTTCATACGTAAACCGCAATATCGGTATCCTTGAGGACGTGCTTGAAAAAGCTCATCTTAAAATGGCTGAGCCCATCTTCCTGTCGGCAGGAAAGCGTTTTAAAACAGATGATTTGAAGGCGCTTGAAAACGGTGTGTTTAGAAATATTAAAGCTCCTGTTGATTATAAACCCGAGCATATTAAGCTCTATAAAGCGGCGGATATATCCGACGAGTGCGATAATATAGCCCTTGAAATATCAAAGCTTCTGCGCAACGGTTATGGCGCTTCGGATATTGCCGTTATCGTTAGGGATTTGAATAAATATGAAAGACAGCTTGCGTTTTCATTTTCAAAGTTCAATATTCCGTTTTTCGACGATGAAAGGCAGAGTATAACCTCACAGCCGCTTATAATGCTCGTTGGCTTTTTACTTAGGATATTCATTTATTCCTATCGCACTGAGGACATACTCTCCCTGCTTAAAACGGGGCTCACAGGGCTGGGATATGACGATATATCTTCGCTTGAAAATTACGTTTACCTCTGGAGTATAAACGGCTCAAGGTGGAAAAATGATTTTACCGAAAGCACCAAGGGCTTCGTAGAAAGAATTACCGATAACGACAAAAAGAGAATAGAAAGCGTAAACGCTTCGCGCAAATACATAATCGACAAGCTTACGTCCTTTGCAAGAAAGGTTAAGGGTAAAAACGCAAAGGAGATTTCAAAGGCGGTTTACTATTCGCTTATTGATTTTTCCTGTGATGAAAAATTAAAGCAGCTCGCTCTTGACCTTGATAAGAGCGGCAAATCAGCGCTTGCCGAGGAGCAGGGTAGAATCTGGGATATGCTTATGGATATCCTTGATAGAATCGCGCTTGTCGGCGGTGACGCGCCAATAAGCCTAAGGGAATACTATAAGCTTTTCAGCCTTATGATTACGAACGAGGATTTAGGCAGCGTACCAATCGGGCTCGATAACGTTCAGGTCGGTTCAGCCGACAGAATGAGGTGCAACAACCCGCGTGCAGTATTTATTGCGGGCGCTAACGAGGGCGAATTTCCGCAGAGCGTAACCTCCTCGGGACTCCTGTCCGAAAGCGACAGAGCGGAGCTAATCAATAACGATTTTAAGCTCTATTCCTACGGCGAAACCCTAAATGCGCAGGAAAAATACTTTGCCTATATGGCTATGTGCGCGCCGAGGGAGAAACTCTATGTGTCGTATACCAATACCGACGGCGAGTCGGTAATCATTAGGGAAATAACGGAGCTTTTCCCGAATATCGAAACTGAGCGCAATTCCTCTGAATTAAACCTTGATAAGCTTGAGAGCAGGGACGGCGCGTTTGAACTTCTTGCCTCAAACTATTCGAATAACAGCGTTTTCATAAGCTCGCTTAAAAGTTACTTTGAGGGCGAGGAGGATTACTCCTCAAGGCTCAGGGCGATTAATGCACTCTATGAAAACGCTGAGGCTCGCCTAAGCGATAAGGAGCTTGCTAAGTCCCTTTTCGGTAAAAATATGTACCTTTCAGCCTCAAGAATTGAGGACTACTATAATTGTTCGTTCAGATATTTTTGCAAGTTCGGACTCGGCGCAAGACCGAGGACAAAGGCTCAGCTTGACCCTATGCAGACGGGTACGGTAATCCATTTCGTACTTGAACAGCTTATTAAGGATAAGGGAAAGGCGGGGCTTCTTAAGCTTAGCAGAGGCGAGGTAAGGCTCCTCGTTAACTCGTACCTTAAGGATTACCTTGAAAACCGAATGGGCGATTTTGAACAGTTTACGCCGAGGTTTAAGTACCAGTTTATGCGCCTTTCAAAAATGCTCGTCTCCGTCGTTGAAAGACTGATTGAGGAGTTTTCTCAGTCGGATTTCGAGCCCTGCGCTTTTGAGCTTAAAATCGGAAGCGGCGAAAGCGAAGGCGAGGTTAAATCAAAGGTATTCAGCCTTGAAAACGGCGGCACTATTGAGATAAACGGCGCGGTTGACCGTGTCGATAGTTTCGAAGATAACGGTAAGAAATATATAAGAGTAGTCGATTACAAGTCGGGTAATAAGGCTTTTGCGCTTTCCGATATTCTTTACGGGCTGAATCTTCAGATGTTTATTTATCTTTTCACCCTGAGCGAAAGCGACAGCGACTATGCGGGTATTTCGGGCGGCGTGCTCTATATGCACTCTGCAAGAAATATGCTCTCCCTTGACAGAAACAGCGAGCCTGAAAAGCAGCTTAAATCAAAGGAGAACGCGCTTTTCAAAATGAAGGGAATTATCCTCAACGACTCAGAAAACGAGCTTGCAAAGCACATGGAGCGCGATTTAAAGGGTAAATATATCCCTGCAAAATATTCCGTGCGTGAGGACGAGGTTACGGGAAATATCGCTACTCTTGCCGAGCTTGGTTATATTGCAAGACGGGTAGACAAGCTTGTAATTAATATGGGTAATTCGCTTCAAAACGGCGAGATTGCCCAGAATCCCGTAAACGGCAAAAGCCACGATAAAACCTGCGATTTCTGCGACTACCGCGCAGTATGCCTTAATAAAAAGGAAATCGTAAAGAATGAGCTTGAGGAAATAAGCTTTGACGAGGCTATGTATATGTTAAAGGAGGATTGCGATGCGTGAATGGACCCCCGCGCAGAAAAGCGCGATTAATGCACAAAACAGCAACATCCTCGTAAGCGCCGCCGCGGGCTCAGGCAAGACCGCGGTGCTCGTTGAGCGCGTAGTAAGAAGTATAACCTCAGACGTAAATCCCGTACCGCTTGATAAGCTGCTTGTGGTTACCTTTACCAATGCTGCTGCCGCTGAAATGAAGTCGAGAATTTCAAAGGCGCTGAGCGATATTATCAAAAAACAGCCTAATAATACCAACGCCGTGCGTCAGCTTTCGCTTATTCCTTCTGCACAGATTTGTACTATCGATTCGTTTTGTATGAACCTCGTGCGCGAGAATTTCTTTAAGCTTGATATATCGCAGGATTTCAATATTCTTGATAATTCACAGCAGCTTTTGCTTGAGCAAAGCGCGGTTGAGGAAATAGTGGAGGAGCTTTATAAGGAAAACAGCCCGGAGTTCAAGTCGCTTGTTGAGCTTCTTTCTACCACAAAAAACGATGACGAGCTTATTAGTGCAATTAAGAGAATTAATACTTTTATCTCATCACAGGCGTATCCGCTTGAATGGCTCAGCAGCGTAGGGGAGTTATATAATCCGAAATACGATATTGACTCAAGCCCTCTTAAAGCATACGCCGTATCCGAGGCGGAGTACCTGCTTTCATATATCCGTGACGTTATCATTTACGCAGGAACGCTCCTTGATGAATACGACGAGATGTATGAAAAGTATAATTCAATGCTTGAGGGCGACCTGAATACAGTAAATTCTCTGCTTTCAAGCCTTGATAAGAGCTGGGATGAAATACGTAGTTGCGTGTTCAATTCTGCCTTTGCTTCAACTCCGAGGGCTAAAAACGGCTTTAATCCCGAATATAAAGAAAAGCTGCTCTCGCTAAGGAAAATATATAACGGTGCTGACGGTATTCTTAAGAAGAAAATACTTCCTCTGTTTTCGGCAAGCGCTGAGGATATAAGAAAGGATAACGAATACCTTTATCCCGTATTCAAATCCCTTATTGATATTGTTAAGGAGTTTAATACTAAGCTGCTTGAAAAGAAAAAGGAGCTTAATTCATACTCCTTTTCCGATATTGAGCATTTTGCAATACAGCTTCTTTTCTATTATGACGAAAATGGTAACGCTGTCAGAACCGACTTAGCAAAGGAGCTCGAAGGCTCGTACTATGAAATTCTCGTAGACGAGTATCAGGATACCAACGCGGCACAGGATATGCTTTTTGAGATGCTCTCGAACGGGAAAAACAGGTTTATGGTCGGCGATGTTAAGCAGAGCATTTACCGCTTCCGCCTTGCGATGCCGTCGATTTTCAATGATAAAAAGAATACTTTTGAGCCGTATTCCGAGGAGAGTAAAAGCATAAATCAGAAAATCATTCTTGATAAAAACTTCCGCTCGAGGAAGGGAATATGCGATTTTACTAACTTTGTTTTCTCAAGCCTTATGAGCAAAAGAGTAGGCGAGCTCGATTACACGGCTGAGGAATACCTCAATACAGGTGCGGATTATAGACCGAGTACCGTACCGTGCGCGCAGCTTAATATAATCGACACACCTGAGGGTGAGGATACCGATGAATATGAGGCACGGCAGGCAGCGTCGGAAATTCTCAGAAAAATTAATGCTAAAGAACTGATTAAGGACGGCGATACCGAAAGGGAGATACGCTTTTCCGATTTTGCGGTGCTTCTGCGCTCTGCTAAAAAGGCTATGCCCGTATTTATAAAGGTATTTTCACAGTTCGGGATTCCCACGGTATCGAATAACAGGGTTAATCTCTTTGAAAATAACGAGGTTGCAATTCTGCTGTCTTTTCTCAGAGTTGTGGATAATCCCGTAAGGGATATACCCCTTCTTGCAACTTTAATGTCCGTGTTTTACGGCTATTCGCCCGATGATATTGCCCGAGCAAGAGTAAACTTTAAGGCGGATAATCTTTACTCCTCAATATGCAGGGATTCAGCCTTTGAGCGTTTTACTTTTGATTTGGAAAAATACCGCCGCTATGCTTCCTCAATGAGCGTTGAGGGCTTTATAAGGCAGCTTCTTAGCGAAACCTCGTATATGTCAATGATTGCCGCTATGGGTAATTTTGAGCAAAGGCGCCTCAATATAATGAAATTCATTGATATTGCAAGGCTTTTCGATTCGGGCGAGAGTGTAGGACTCACGGCTTTTATACGCTATATTGACCGTATTATTGAGGCAAAGCTTGACGTGGAGAGCGCAGAGATCACGGGCTTTAGCGAGGACGCTGTTCAGATTATGTCCGTGCATAAATCCAAGGGGCTTGAATTTCCGGTTGTAATTCTCGCGGGGAGCGCACACAGATATAATTTTGACGATAACAGGGATTCCGTTCTGCTAAATCATACCCTCGGAATCGGGCTTAAGGTCAATAATGAGGAGGAGCTGTACAGGTATGAGTCGCTCCAGTTTTCGCTAATGAAAAGCATTAACCTTAAAGCCTCGATGAGCGAAAACCTGAGAGTCCTCTATGTTGCGATTACAAGGGCAAAGGAGCAGTTTATTGCATACGCGTCTTATAAAAAAGCTAACGAGCGTATCGTACAAATCGGTGAAAAGCTTATCAACGGCAGAATACCTGAGTTTACCGTTGAAAACACAAGGTGCGACGCCGATTTGCTTTTGATGTGCGCGCAGCTTTATAAAAGCTCAGAGGCTGATTTCGATTTTGACATTAAGCTTATTAGCTCTGACGTAAGCGTTACCGAGGACGCGGAGAATACCGCTGCGCCCGACGAAAGGCTTATTGAAGATATACGTAATAAGCTTTCGTTTAAATATGAACGTCTCGGGCTTTCGGGCTTTTCGTCAAAGCGTACCGCCTCCTCGCTTGACAGTAAGGAGCAGAGCTTTAAGTATTTTGCAAAATCGAAGCCCGCCTTCCTTTCGGGAGATACGCTTACGGGCGCTCAGAAGGGAACGGCAATGCATCTCTTTATGCAGTACTGCGACTATGAAAACGCAAAGACTGATTTGGATTCTGAGATTGAACGCATAAAAGACGCGGGCTTTATTACAGAGCTCCAGGCTAAATCGCTTAACCGTAAGAAGCTGAGTAATCTCTTTAATTCCGCTTTTGCAAAAAGAATGTTCGAAAGCGACGGTATTTACCGTGAAATCAAGGTATCGAGCTTCGTTCCCGTAAACGAGCTTGAGGATACTCAGTATACCGATAAGGTGCTCGTACAGGGAATTGCAGACTGTGTATTCGAGGAAAACGGCGAGCTCGTACTCGTGGATTATAAGACCGATTATGTTCAATGCGAGGAGGAGCTTCTTTCGCTTTACAGAAAGCAAATTGCGTTTTATAAATATGCAGTTTCAAAAACTCTCGGCAAGAACGTTAAAGAGGCAATGCTGTATTCCTTCTGTCTTGATAAGACTTGTAGTTATTAATCTTTACAAATAATTCAAAATGTAGTATAATATATTAACAAATTATGAAATTTGGTGATTTTATGAAAACCGCTAATAAGATAATTGCTATTTTAATTGCTTTTGTACTACTTTTTTCATCTGCCTTTTCTCTTACGGCTTACGCTGAGGAGCTGAGGTATTTTGAGCGCGGTATTCTTACCGACGGTACATATACGGCATACTACGTTATCGATAAGGATAATAAGGTGCTTTATATTACGGGCGACGGGAATAACCTTGCTTACACTCCTGATTATCCTGATGCCGATTCGGGACCCTTTGCGGGCAGAACGGATATTACGAGGATTGTTATTGAAGAGGACGTTGCAAGGGTAGGCGACTACGCGCTTTCGAATATGACAAAGGTTGATACGCTTGAGGTTCAGTCAAACCTTTTAAGCAGTAGCAGCAGTATGTCCTCAAAGGCAATGATTGGCTGTACGGGGCTCCGTCATATTCAGGGCGACAGCGCTCTTCTTTCAACCGACGTATTTTTAGACGTTGTTAAAGGTGCTCTTAATATCGCTTCGGGAAACTGGCTTAGCCTTATTGCAAACGGAGTAAGTATTATCAGTACGGGCGTTAACGGCGACGATTCACTTGATAACGATACCGTTCACTGTATGGTTGACGACTATATCAATAACGGTAATAAAATCTTTCTCGGCGACTTAGATGAAGCCAAAGAGGAGTACAATGAACGCCTTGCAAATCCGTGTTATTCAAATAATGCGTTTCATCATGATTATACCTCTGAGGTAACTACTCAGCCTACCTGTACCGCAGACGGTGTTGAAACCTATACCTGTTCCGTCTGCAACGATACGTATACCGTATCTGTCGACGCGCTCGGTCACGACTTTACCGACAGCGTGCTATATCAGCCCTCCTGCTTTACCGAGGGAATTACAAAGCATTACTGCACACGCTGCGGTTTGGCGACCTATGATGCAATCGCCGCATTCGGGCATCATACCTACGACTTACTTGATTACGACGAAGTTAGCGATAAGTATACTAAGGTTTGCTCAGTATGTAACGACAGGAATACTCAGTTTGATAACGATACCTCTGCGCTGATATCGGCGGTAAGCTTTGCAAAGGGGCTTGATGAGGACGATTATTTAAACGATTCCTATTCACCGCTTCCTACGGCTATTGAACGTTACGTTGATCTTGACGAAAATGATTACCTCCAGTATCCGCAGGAGAAGATTGACGAAAAGACGGCTGAAATTCTTACGGTTATATCAGAGCTTGTGCCCGAGGTACAGCTTCATCTTATCTCAACCGTCGGCGGTACTCTTGAAGCTGAATGTGAAACCGTTAAGGCTTCGGCGGGCGGTAAAGAGGGACTCTATCATCTTGCTGTCGGAACGCAGGTTAGTTTAACTGCGGTTTCGTACGACGGCAGCAGCTTTTACGGCTGGTATGATACAACTGACAGAAGATTTATTTCAACTGAGGAAACTTTTGTTTATACGGTTGGTTCGGACACAACGCTTAAGGCTGTTTTCAGACCTGCAGGCTACGCAAGGCTTGCCTTCGTTACAAGCGAGGATAATCAGCAATATTATGCCCAATATATCAAAAGCACGGATTATTGGGATGGGGTTGCTTCGATTGAGAATATGCTTCCCGACGTTCCGCATAATTACGGTTATAACGACTATGCGTGGACGTTTGATGAGGATGAGGTTCTCGCCTCGCTCAGAAGCGGTAACGACGTGACTATATACAGCAGTAATGAAGCTGGCAATCCGAGCGCTGAGTATGACAGCACGGGCGCTCCCGATGTTCCCGTACTTACGCTCAGTAAGGGTAACGATACGAATATTGACGGTACCGACGTAAACTATCTTGTTATGAATACCTCAAAGCTTAAGGCTGAGAAAGTTCAGGAAATCGGACTTTTGCTGTATTACAGGAAGAAGGATACGGGCTTTGACCCGTCAAGCGTTACCGTTGCGCTTAATAAGAAGAACTTAAGCTCTATATACGAGAAGCTCAATAATGATAACGAGTACGTTACGAGTCTGTCATATAAATTCAACGAATATAATATCGCCGTAAGGGGATATGTAAATTATTACGGCGAAAACGGGAAAATATATACGTATTATTCAAATCAGATTAATATAACCGACGGCAACAGATTCGCTGAATAACAGTTTACTGCACGGAGTTAAATACTCCGTGCATATTTTATTTTTTATATATTGATTAAAAAATATTTATGTAGTATAATACGAGCAACAAACAATATGGGGTGTAATTGTGGAAAAGTATTGCACTAAATGCGCATCAAAATGCGATGAGATAACAGGGCTTTGTCCAAAGTGCGACAGGGCTCAGCTTGAAGCGTTCCGCGAAATACTTGCTCAAAGCGAAACGGAGAAAGAGGATATAGAGGTATCCGAACCCGTCGCTGCTATTGAGTCGGATGAGATAGACGAAATTCAATATAAAAATGTAAGCAGTGATTATTCTGAAAATGAAGAATATGATGAAGTTGATGACGTAGCCGACGAGGTTAAGCGTAACGGTATACTTGCGGTTATCGCGTCTTTTATCGCTATTATTCTCATCGTTACCGTAATAATGCTCGGCGTTTCAAAGGGCTGGATTGGCGGTAAGGCTAAGCGCGCTCAGCTTAAATCTGCGTACTCCGCTTATCTTAATAATAAGTCGGTACCCGAGCACGGTATGTACGATTTATCCCATCCGAAGCAGTCCGTTGACGGTATTGTTGCCGCTAAGCAGCTTGACCTTAACAGCGATAATAATGATGAGTTTATTATCGCGTATTACGACAAAACCACGGATTCTATTGACTTTAAGCTCTCCTGCTATGAATATAACTCAAAGAGTCTTATTCAGGGCAGGAGCACAGAGAGCGACGGTACCGAGGGCGTTGAACTAAACGCAACGGTCACGGCGTTTTCCGTTCCCGATTATACGAGTAAAATTACGGATACCGAAAGGGAACAGGGCGAGGTTTCGGTTTATACGGTTGAGAGTAAGAATAACTCGTATATCGCAGTAGAGCACCTTTCTTTTGATGAGGGCTGCGTTTATGAAATGCACGTATTCACCGTTGACGGCGGCGTTTTCCGTGAGGTAGGTAATCTCTATTCCGACGATATTTCAAACGACGGAAGCATAATTGTATCAAGCTCGCTTTTGCCCTCCGATATTAAGATAGACAATAACGGCTTTAACGCCTCCTCGCTTGATTTCTGGGAGTATATTGAGGAGAGCTATAAGGACAGGTCGATACTCTATATGTCCTCGGGCGACGGAAGCTTTAAGTACGATAATTACTATTCCTCGGCTGACGCGGCGGTAGAGGACTTTTCCTCTGCCTTCGGTATGAAGAAAAAGCAGTACATAAGCCGTGAAAACGAAAATTCAAGCCAGTTTGCCTTAATCCTTCCTAAAGAAGACAGTATGGTTCTCAGAAATCTCTATTACGTTAAAAACGCAGGGCTTGAGGACGAAGAGGAGGTCTGTGAGGCGAAGGATTATACCGATTATCTCTCGCTTCTCTACGCTGATAACCTCAGAATATATAACGAGGCTGCGGACAAGAATCAGGAAACGGCTGACGCCGAAAAGGAGCAGGCTGCAAAACAAAAAATCAGCGGCGATATTCAGTTCGGCGATATTGTAAGAATATCGAGCGATACTTACTACTGGAAATATAACGGTTCGAGCTTTGCCTCTAAGGGCGCCGAGGCGGGCGAATACGATTACAGAATATCCTCCGAAAACGAGCTTATATGCCGTGACGTGAACGGCGAGGAAAAGACCGTGCTTGAAGCAAACGGCGCAGGCGCGCTTGCAATAGCGGGCGGAAAGATATACTATCAGCGCGTTTCAAGCGGATATAATAACTATAGGATTTATTCGTGTTACCTCGACGGCAGTTATCCCTCTTATGTTGGCGAGGGTATGCTTTGCGGCGTTGTTCAAAACGGCACATATGTAATATATTCCGCAACGGGCGACAGCAGAAAGTTCGATAATATTTACAGCATTAAGACCGATGATACGGAAAAATCCACCGTTGCTTACGACGCGAGGTTCCTGTTTATAAGCGATGACAGGATTTACTATCAGGCGCAGGAGGAAAGCAGCGAGGACGCGAGAAAGGGAATGACCACTCTATGCTCGGTTAACGGTAACGGAAGCGGTAACAGAGCCGTATTCTATACCCAGTCCGATTTGTACGACGAGTCCGATTATGACGCAACGAGGACGCTTATAATCAATCCGTATGTGTTTAACGATTACGTATACTACGCTTACGGTAGCTATAAGGACAGCGGCGAATACAGGGGCGGCGCGCTCGTTAAGTGCGCTCTTGACGGAAGCGACGGCGAGGTCGTAGGTACGTCAAAGACCGATACGTTCACGCTCGATACTAAAGGCAACGTGTACTCAGCCGATGATGAAAAGTACGTTAACGGTTATAGCTTCTCAAACGGCGAAATGAGCGAGTATGACCCGCAAAGCGACACGGTTAACGTCCTCATTAAAAAGTCCGATTACGAGCCGTTCAGCCAGCTTTTACTCGGCGAGAAGGGTAATGATATACTTACCTTAAGATTTGCTGAAAAGGTCGGCGATAAGCTTTACTTCGCGCTCTGTGAGGGCGAATCCGATTCCGACGGCTTATATACTTATAAATCCTTCGCACTTTTTGAAAAGGATACTAAAGCAGGAAACACAACTCTGATTTACAGCACAAATAAAACAGAAAGTGAAGAATAAAAAAGGGACAGCATAAGCAATTATGCTGACGGTAGGTACAAACGCTGAAATAATTAATTGAATAAAGTTTTTACGGATTAAAATATTTACAAAAGTAATATAATGTGATATGATATTTATGAAAAGGTCAGCAATGTTTTAATAAAAAATGCTTGGAGGACTTGACAGATATGACAAATAGTGCGAAAATCGGTCTATCTATCTATCTATCTATCTATCTATCTATTAGAGCATAATTCTGCCCTTTTCAAAATTCAATACACTTTTTCAAAATTTGGCGTAGTGCGTCCTCAGGCGCGCTACGCCTTTTTTACGCCTTCTCCTTGAGGAGAAGGGGGACCGCTTGCGGTGGATGAGGTGTAGCAGCAAAGTGGTGTAATATAAAATTGCCCACCTCATCAGTTTCGCTATGCTCAACAGCTTCCCCTAAAGGGGAAGCCTAATATAAAACAATAATATTTGGAGGATGATTTTATGAAAAAAACTTTATCGCTTGTATTATCTCTTATGATGATACTCACAACCTTTACCGCTCTGCCGTTTAATGCATTTGCTGACGAGCATCCAGCCGCATCTACAATTAGAGTTGGAGACACTGAAGGCTATGAGTACAGTCTTTCAACTGAAAAGCCATATTATAAGAATAATACAACAGAAGCAACTTCTGAAAGCGAAGGCGCTAATGTTGCTTATGATGAAAGCACAGGCATATTAACTTTAAATAACTATGAAGGTTGTTTTATCGGTATTAACGGTTCAGGAGATGTTACTGTTAAATTAGTAGGAACAAGTACTATAAATGCTTGGCAGTTTTGTATTAATGCAGAAAAATCAAACCTTGAAATTACATCAGATAATAATGGTGTTTTAAACCTTTCTAATCAAATGAATAATAGTGCGGGCATAGTTACACAATGGGGTAGCAATAACGAGAACGACTTAACAATATCAGGAAATGCAATAATTAACTACAATACGTCTATTGACGGTCAATCATACGGATTTAGAGCCGGTAAAACATTAAGCATTATTGATAACGCAAAAGTTAGCATTACTACTACGTCAACAAAAGATTATGATAGCATTTATGGATTATATGCCTCAAATATAATAATTAATACCGAAGAAGAAGTAAGTATAAATTTAGGCACAACAAAGTACTATTGCTATGCTCTTTTTGCTTTAAATAATTTTGAATTATTAAACGTAAAAAAACTTTCCGTAATCGCATATGGCGAAGATACATATAGCATTATATATCCTAACGAAACCTATGAAACCCTTGTTAATATGCCCGGCTATTCAGTGGAAGAAGATTGTACGGACTCTAAATATACATTAGTATTAACTAAACGAATTCATACTCACACAATGTCAGCAGTAGCGGCAAAGGCAGCAACCTGTAGCATAGCAGGCAACAACGCTTATTATAAATGCGCTGATTGCGAAAAGTATTTCAAGGACGCTGCAGGAACGCAGGAAACAACAGTAGCCGCAGAGACAATAGCCGCAACTGGCAAGCACACCTCAGACAAGGGAACAGTAACAAAAAAGGCAACGCCGACCGCAACGGGAACGAAGGTATATAAATGTACCGTATGCAATAAGACGATTAAGACAGAAACAATCGCAAAATGTGCTAAGTACGCTAACCCAATAACAGTAAAGGTTAAGACGGCAACGGTTAAGTTTTCAAAGCTTAAGAAGAAAAACCAGACTGTAGCACAAAATAATGCTTTTACTATCAGCAAGGCACAGGGCAAGGTAACCTACACAAAGTCAAGCGGTAATAAGAAGATTACCGTTGCTTCAAACGGCAAGATTACCATAAAGAAGGGCTTGAAAAAAGGCACTTACAAAGTAAAAATTAAAGTGACCGCTGCAGGCAATGCAACCTACAAGGCAGCAACCAAAACCGTAACGGTAACGATAAAAGTTAAATAGTAACAGACAAAAAAGGGGCTGTTTTTTTACAGCCCCTTTAGTCTGTGCTTAAGACCAATAATAACAGAGCAGACATTCTGCTGTCTGCTCTGTTTGTCTTTTATGCTATACATCCTTATGCCGTCCTTTTCTTATCCCTGCATAGAGGAATTTGAAAACTTCTGTCTTAAGGTAGCAACCTCGTTTTGGTCTGCCTGCTGAGTCTGATACCAGCCCTTTGACTGCATTTTCTTGTAAATTTCATCCTGCATTGTAAGCGAATCGTTAAGCGCGCACTTAAACGTTTCGCTTATATTATTTGTTGAGGATTCGATTGCTCCGTGCATATAAAGGTCGCATACGCCTTTTTCGAGCATTAAAATATCCTGCATTAAAAGTTTATCCTACATAATTTCTCCTTTAGTTCAATAAGTTAAGGAAGCTTGAGAAAATCTGCTGATGCTTGTTCTGCATCCTTACCGCTGAATCCCTGAGCTCCGTGTCTGTAATCTGCTGTGCAATTTCGCTGCACCTCGTCTGAAAATACTCCTCGTGGCCGAGCGCATCCTCAACGTATAATAATTCCTTATTTGTCATAATTTCACCTCCGCATCAGTATTATTTGTGCTTTTCGGTAAATTATGTAAGGTAAATTTGACAAATCAAACTAATTATTATACTATTAAATTAATATTATATATGAGGTGAAACTATGAAGGATAAATTCATCTGGGAGGACCCGTATAAGTTTAAAGTTAATAAGGAGGACGGGCATACTATCGCTATGCCGTTTGACAGCGTTGACGACGCTTTAAGCGGTGAGTCTAAGTATAAGCAGAGCCTTAACGGAGAGTGGAAATTCCTTTTTGAGCAGGGCGTTTTAAACCAGCACGAGGGCTTTGAAAAAAGTGATTTTGACGACTCTGAATGGGATAATATTACCGTTCCGTCCGTCTGGCAGTTAAAGGGTTATTCAGCTCCTTTTTATTATTGCAGCTCTTACCCAAGGGCGCTTTCACGCAATAAGTCAAAGATTCCTTCAATAGACCATACAATGCAGGAAATCGGCTTTTACCGCAAGCGCTTTACGCTTGGCAAAGGCTTTGAAAACAAAGAGATATTTCTTCATTTCGGCGCCTGTAAGGCAGCCCTTGAGGTTTGGGTAAACGGGGAATACGTCGGTTTTTCCTGCGGCTCAATGACTCCGCACGAATTTGACGTTACAAAGTATATTACTGACGGCGAAAACATAGTTTGCGCAAAGGTTTACCGCTATGCCGCGTCAACATATCTTGAGGACCAGGATATGTGGTTTATGAGCGGTATATACAGGGAGGTTTACCTCTATGCCGAGCCGAAGCTCTGTCTGCGCGATTTTTATATAAAAACCGACTTCGATTCCGAATATAAGGATTCGGAGCTGAGCATAGACTTTTACCTTAATAACTATTCCGATAAGGAAAGAAAGGTACATATCAAGCCTTATCTTATTTCTAATACAGGAAAGGAAATTGCACTTCCCGAGGTTAACGGTTCCGTAAAAGCGCACAGCAACGAAAGGCTTAGCATTAAAGAGCTTATCAAAAGTCCTAAGAAGTGGTCAGCCGAGCAGCCGAATTTATATAAGCTTGTAATGTCTGTAAGCTATGCGAAAACAAAATATGTAAAGACTTGGGATATGGGCTTTAAAAAGGTTGAGATTAAGGGCGAAAAGCTACTCTTTAACGGTATGCCGCTTATGATAAGGGGAACTAACCGCCACGATTTTGACCCCGACTTTGGCTGGGCTGTGCCGAAAGAAAGATACACTCAGGACTTCGATTTGATGAAGCAGTGCAATATCAACGCAATCCGCTGCTCCCACTATCCCGACGACCCGTACTTTTACGAGCTCGCAAATTCCTACGGCTTTTACGTTATGGACGAGTGCGACCTTGAAACTCACGGCGTAAGGCGTAAGAACGTTCCGGGTTCAAACCCGATGTGGACGGGGCTTTCCGTTGATAAAATGGAGCGCATGGTGCTTCGTGACAGGAACAATCCCTGTATCTTTATGTGGTCTCTCGGAAATGAGGCGGGCGACGGCGATAACTTTATGAAAATGAAGGAGGCTGCGCTTAAGCTCGACGATACAAGGCAGTTCCATTATGAAGGCGATTTTGATTTAACAAAGAGCGACGTTATTTCGCGTATGTATCCGGGCTGGTCGGATATGGAAAAGCTCGGTACAAGAACGCCGATTACTATTTCAGTAATAGACAATATTGTTAATCAGCTTGCTTCGGACTCAAAGCCCATACCTAAGGAAAAGTACGACAGACCTGTTATACTTTGTGAATATGCTCACAGCATGGAAAATTCGCTCGGTAATTTTCAGGAGTATATGGACGACTTTGAAAAGTACGACAATATGTGCGGCGGCTTTATCTGGGACTGGGTTGACCAGGCTATACATAGGGTTAATGAGGACGGAAGTGATAATTGGCTGTACGGCACGGATTTTGAAAAGGACGAGCCGAAGCGCTGGAACAGCGGTATAGATAAAACTGCTATGACGGGCTCGAACGCATATTTCTGTGCAAACGGCGTTATCGGCGCCGACAGAAAGCCGCACCCGCAGTTTGACGAGGTGAAGCACGTTTATCAGCCGATAGTTACTACCGAATCCGACGTTACTAACGGTAGGTTCAAGGTGCGCTCGCGCTTCCTTTTCAGCGACCTTGCTTCTTATAAATGCAAATGGAAGATAGAGTGCGAGGGAAAGGAAATCGAATCGGGCGAAAAGGATAAGTTTAACCTTATGCCGCTCCAGGAGGAGATAATTGATATTCCGTACGATTATTCCGCTCTTCCCGAGGATAAGGAGTGCGTACTCACTATCTCCTTCCACACAAGAAAGAAAACCCCTGGGCTTAAGTCAAACTACGAGCTTGCCTACGACCAGTTCATACTCAAGAGCGCAAAAAAGCCCGAGCTTCCCTCAAACGATAATAAGCTTACTTTTAATCAAATCGGTAAAAAGGTTACGGTTGAGGGCGAGGGCTTCAGCGCGGTTATTGATAACGCAAGGCTCACAGAGTATATCGTTGACGGTGAGAACCTGCTTAAAGCGCCCGCTGCTCCCGAGTATTTCAGAGCGCTTACGGATAACGACAGGGATATTTTCAATTTTGCCCTTCCGTTTAAGAAGCTTAACCCATATTATAAATGGGAAAAAGCAGCTTCTTCGGTAAACGCCGTTAAGACCGTAACCGAGGAAAAAAACGGCTGTATTAAGGTTAAATGTGCCGTATCAGCTTCCGAGCTTGACAGCGCTTATATCTCATATACCGTATATCACGACGGAAGAATTGCAATTTACCATAGCGCCGTGCCTAAGCTCGATCCGCTCCGCTTCGGCTTTACCTTTGGCGTTAGCGGGGAATATTCAAATATTGAATGGTACGGCAGAGGTCCTGCTCCCTGCTATCCGGACAGAAAAACAGGCAGTAAAATCGGTCTTTATTCAATGCCTGCCGATAAGTTTGAATACAGCTATATGCGCCCGCAGGAGAGCTCAACGAGGGCTGACGTAAGATTCTTTATTCTTAAGAATAAAAAAGGCAAGGGCGTTAAGGTGAGCGCGTATTACGACGCTCCGCTGCTATTCTCAGCGCTGCCGTATACTCCGTATGAGCTTGAGAGCTTTGAGCATATAGCGGAGATTAATAGAAACGATAGCTTAACGGTTATTGTCGATTCCACTCAGCAGGGCGTAGGCGGGGATTATCCCGGACAGGCAGCGGTACGTGATAAGTACAAGCTTAAAAAAGGCGAAAAGCTTACGCTTTCCTTCCTTCTTGAATTTATTAAGTAGTTAATGAAAAGAATATTTGCGCATATAGGGTTTTCATTCGCGCTGACGCTTCTCGTAATAAATATGATTAGCGTCAGCCTTGTTCCCGTTATAGCGGCTGCGCTTTTAATTTTTTTCATAGCTTCAATAATACTTCCGAAATACAGAAAAGCGCTGTCGCTTCCGCTCTGCCTCGGCTCTGCGATTTTTGCCTGCTTAATTTTTCTTACGGTCTATTATTCCTCCGTGTATCCCGAAAGCAGGCTTGACGGCGTTTCGGCTATGACTACCTTTTACATTACCGACCTGCCGCATAAAACCGACTTCGGTTATTCTTATATCGCAAGGGCTGTCACGCTTGAACGCGACGGCGCGGTACAGAATTTTAAGTTCAGACTGATAAGCGATAAGGCAATTAACGCCGAGGCGTATAACGTTATAAGCGGCAAGCTGAAATTTTATAATATCGGTAATAACGCCTTTTCGTCCTACGGCTACTGGGGAAAAGGGATATATCTTACCGCAAGGGTTAATGATTATTCGCTTACGGGTGAAACGGTCAATTCTCCTATGCGCTTTTTCCAGCAAATAAGAGAGTTTATTATTTCTACTCTTACGAGCGGAATTAAAGGTGACGCGGGCTCTCTCGCGGCAGCGCTGATTACGGGCAATAAGGACGCGCTTTCAAACGATGTCTATTTTTGCTTTAAAAGGGCAGGCGTTACTCATTTAATGGCGGTTAGCGGACTTCATCTAACCGTAATATCCGGTGCGTTTACATATCTTCTTTCAGCGCTCAGAGTACCCGAAAAGCTTAGGGCTACGCTTACCGTATTAATCATTATTCTCTTTTCAGCCGTTACGGGCTTTACCCCTTCGGTAACAAGGGCGAGTATAATGATGATAACCATTTTTTCCGCAGGCTTTTTTGGGAAAAGGGGAGACGCTCTTAATTCTCTTGGTCTTGCAGTGCTTCTTATCTGCCTTAATCCCTTTGCAGTAAGCGATGTCGGCGCGGTACTCAGCGTACTGTCAGTGCTTTCGCTTTGTACGCTTTATCCCGTAGTTAAGCACTTTTTAAACGAACGCATTACAAAGCTTTTTAAAAGGCGCAGTGAGCTTATATCAAATACGGGTGAGTTTATTGAATACGTGATTGATATAATAGCCGCTTCATTTTGCATTATTCTTTATAATCTGCCCGCGCTTTATTTATTCTTTTATTATTTATCGCCTCTTTCTGTATTTTCTAACGTTTTGCTGATTCCGCTCGGGAGCGTTTCAACCGTAATGTCCTTTATCGCCGTTATATTCTCGCACACGGGCGGTATTGCTAAATTAGTTTTCGCTCTTGACGGGAAGCTTAACAATGCGCTGATTTCCGTAGTAAGACTATTTGCGCAAAGCCGCTATTACGTAATTCCCGCAGGAAAATATCTCGGAGTAATTCTTGCTTTAATATTGATTATTATTGCGATTTGTTTTATTCTTAATAATAAGAAGCTGCTTAAATATACGGCGCTTATTTCCGTTTGTGCCCTTGTGCTTTATCAGGGAGCTTACGCCGTACAATCGATTAACACCGCAGAGGTATTCATTACTAAAAACGTCGCCTGCGCCGTATCCTGCGGTGGCGATACGCTCATAATCGGAGTTAAGAATAAGAGCGATTATTATGACGTTAAGGGCTTTATTAATAATAAGGACGGTATATCCCTGCTAGTTGCTTCCGACGGTAAGGACAGCATAACCGAAAAGCTTATTGAGGAATATCCCTGCGGCGAGGTAATATCGTATACATTTTCTGACTCTGTTTTAAGCAAAACGCAGGAATACAGACGTGAAACGGACTGTACGGAAAAGCTTAACGATTATTTAAGCATAACCGTTCACCATACGGATAAGGGATACTCATATATAATAAGCGCAAACGGAGTGTGCATATCCGACGGCTCGGCGCTTTCGGATATTACCGTTAATAATAAAACAGTTTCGGATATTAACGGCAGTATTGATTTATCAAAAAGCGACGTTATTTACAGCATAAGTAAAAATAAAAGCTATTCGGCAAGGAGGGTTGAAGTATGGGAAAATTAAGGGAGGAACAGCTTAAGGAACAGCTTAAAAGCAGAAGCTTTTCAAACCTTTATTTAATTTACGGCGAAGAAAACTACCTTAAGGAGTACTATGTTAATAAACTGAAAAAAGCGCTCGTCGATTCCGACTTTGCCGATTTTAACCTTCATATCCATGAAAAAGGCTCGAGCCTTGATGATATACTGATGGACGCCCAGATGATGCCGATGATGGGCGAATACACGGTTGTAGTAGTTCACGATTATCCGCTTACCGACTCAAAGGAGTATATGGAAAAGCTCAAGGAGTTCTTTAAGGACGTGCCCGAAACCTGCGTGCTTGTCTTCTGGCTTGACAGCATTACCTTTGACGAAAAAAAGGATTCAAAGTGGATAAGTATCGTAAACGCCTTTTCAAAGGCGGGCGACGCCGTTAACCTTGCAAGGCGGAGCGAGGGCGACCTTGCAAAGCTCGTTATGACAAGGGCAAAAAAGCGTGGCTGTGAGATTGATAATTCCTCCGCGCGTTACCTCGTAAACGCTGTTGGGCTTGACATTCAGACCGTTATTAACGAAACGGAAAAAATCTGTGCCTACCTACCCTCGGGTACTATTACGAGGGAAGTAATCGATAAACTCGCCGTTAAATCGCTTCAGGCGCGAGTTTTTGATTTATCCAAGTACATTCTTTCGGGCGACAGCGACAGGGCTTATAATTCGCTCAGAGCCCTTTTTGCACAGCGTGAGGACGCAATCCCGATACTCGCGGTTATATCGTCCTATTATATCGATATGTACCGTGCAAAGTGCGCGAAGGCTTCGGGCGTTACCGAAAGGGACGTTATGGATTACTATAATTACGGCGTAAGGGACTGGGTGCTGACTAACGCCGCGCGCGACGGCGCAAGAATCAGCGTTGTGTCGTTAAGACAGGCAATCGACATTCTCTCAAAAACCGACGAGCTTATGAAGTCGACTGCGGTTGACCGTAATCTTCTGCTTGAGGAAACGGTTGCTAAGCTTTTATTAATCAGGAATAAGTGATGATGGAAAAGATTAAACTCTCACAGGCGGTTATTGTCGAGGGAAAATATGATAAAATCAAGCTTTCCGATATCCTGGACGCCTTTATCGTGGAAACGAACGGATTTCAGATTTTCAAGGACAAGCAAAGGCTTGCGTTTATTAAAAAGCTTGCAAGCGAGAGAGGTATAATTATCCTAACCGATTCCGACCACGCGGGCTTTATGATAAGGAATTATATTAAGTCGGGCGTCCCCGAGGACAAAATTACTAATGTTTATATACCCGATATTTTAGGTAAGGAGAAGCGCAAATCAGAACCCTCTAAGGAGGGCAAGCTCGGTGTTGAGGGTATGAGCGCAGAGGTCATTTTAAAAGCGCTTGAAAGAGCGGGAGTGACCGCTGAAAAGAAAGTTAATGAAAATCCCGTAACGAAATACGATTTGTATGAAGCGGGCTTTTCGGGTACGCCTAACGCAAAGCAAAACAAAAAGAAGCTCCTTGAATATCTGAAGCTTCCCGAATATCTTTCTACCCATTCAATGCTTACCTATATTAATAACAGTATGAGCAGGGAAGAATTTTTTGAACTTATAAAAGACTTATAAAACAATAATTTTTTCAGTAAGCTCCGTGCCGCAGGGTTTCGGAGCTTTATACATTATATTATATATATCTGTTATTCTGCTTTCCTCCTCGAAAGCAGCAAGTATTTCACCGCCGAGGCTCTTTGCGTCGCCGTAATTCGTCACTAACGGCAGCGAGGCGGCTTTTTTTATTTCACCGAGCAACTCTCTGCCTTTTGCATTAAAACCTAAAATACGGAGATACAGTGGCTCTTTTTGGGCGTTCTTATCTATGCCGAGGAACGCACGCAGGATTATACGCCTTATTCTTGAATGAGTATAGCGCTTCGTTTTAATTATGTCGTAAAGCTCGTCAATGCTTTGCGCCGTTTTAAGCGCCTGTACTATCCTGTTTTCGAGTCCCTCGGTTACGTCGTCGATGTTTCTGAAATCCTCGGCGCTCATACCTCTTAACTTGTAGAGTACCGCCGCTTCGCAGTTTTTAAGGCTTGCGGTATCGTCCGCGCTGAGCGCTTTTCTGATTTCGCTTGCGCTGTATTCACTGTCGTCGCTGTCGTGACCGCCGCCGATACGTTTAACGGCAACGGGCTTTAAATTAGTACAGCTAAGGTATTCTATTGCAAGAATGTTGTTCGGCGTGTCAAGCAGGGGAGAGTTTATAACCCTCTGCCTCGCAGCAGGATAGGAAAGACCGTTTTTGAGTTCTTCTTTTATCTCTTTATCTCTTGCTTTAATTTCGTTTGCTACGCGTAATAGCTCCTCTGTATCGTCGCACTCCGCGCCGAAAGCGAGCGCCTCGCAAACTCCCGTCGCTTCAAGCAGGGAAACCCCCGCCTTAGCAAAGCCCTGCGCTGAAAGAGTGGAGCATACTGTCGGTATTTCTATTACGAGGTCTGCTCCGCCCTTAAGAGCAGCCTCGGCTCTTGTGAACTTGTCGTATACCGCGGGCTCTCCGCGCTGAACGAAGTTTCCGCTCATTGCGCAGATTACATAGTCGCCGTCTTTTTTTATACTGTCTATTAAGTATTTATGTCCCTTGTGAAAGGGATTAAATTCACAAATTATGCCGTAAACCATATAATTACCTTAAAATACTAATTTTTACTTGACAATTTAATTATTTATATATTATATTATATATTGTATATTATTAATTTTCAAGGCACGGAGGTAAAAAATTGAAGATTCTTGTAATTAACTGCGGTTCATCTTCGCTTAAGTATCAGCTTCTTGATATGGAGACTGAGAACGTTCTCATTTCAGGTTCAATAGAGCGCATAGGTCTTACTATTTCGGGCGGCGAGGAAAACGTTATTATAAAAAAGGATGATAAGAAGTTCACATATGATAAGGAGCTTTTAAATCATACTAAAGCCTTCAACGAGGTTAAGTACATAATTACCGAGAGCGAGCATAATGTAGTCGATTCCTTCGACGAAATTGACGCTATCGGACACAGAATAGTACAGGGCGGTCCTAATTATAAAAAGAGTGTTCTCGTTGACGAAAAGGTTGCTAAGGATATTGAGGATTTATCTCCGCTTGCTCCGCTACATAATCCCGCTCATATTCAGGGATATAACGCCTGCCTTGAAGTTGTAGGTCCTACTGTTCCTCAGGTATTCGTATTCGATACCGCGTTTCATTCAACTATGCCTCCAAAGGCGTATATGTTTGCTGTTCCGTATGAGTATTACACGGATTATAAGGTACGCCGTTACGGTGCTCACGGAACCTCGCATAAATTCGTATCCCTCAGAGTTGCCGAAAAAATGGGCAAGAGACCCGAGGATATTAAGGTTATTACCTGTCATCTCGGAAACGGCTCTTCAATTTCAGCCGTTGAATACGGAAAATGCATTGATACTTCAATGGGCTTAACTCCGCTTGACGGATTTATGATGGGTACACGCTCGGGCGGTATCGACCCGTCGGTTGTTACCTTCATTATGGATAAGGAAAACTTATCTCCTAAGGAAATGGATACCGTGCTTAATAAAAAGTCCGGCGTTATGGCAATCTCTGGTATCTCCTCTGACGACAGAGATATTTGCGCCGCTCAGAACGCGGGCGACGAGAGGGCAACCCTCGCTCACGAAATGCAGGCTTATCAGATTGCTAAGTTTATCGGCGGTTATATAGCCGCTATGCACGGCGTTGACGCTATTGTATTTACGGGCGGTATCGGCGAAAACGGCTTCTGGCTTCGTTCAAAGGTTTGCTCATATCTTGATTATATGGGCGTTAAGATTGACGAGGAGCTTAACGAAAAGACCGTTAAGGGCGCAGAGGCTGAGCTTTCAGATCCGAACGCAAAGGTAAGAGTATTCATTCTTGCCACCAATGAGGAATTAATGATTGCAAGGGACACCAAGGCAATCGTTGAAGAATTAAAGAATAAATAACAAATTTGCAAATTTATAAAGGAGGAAGAAACATGCCTGAAATTAAGTATGAAATCACAGAGCACATCGGCGTTATCTCCGAAACAGCAAGAGGCTGGACACGTGAGGTTAACATGATTTCATGGAACGGTCGTGAGCCTAAGGTTGACATCAGAGACTGGTCACCCGAGCACGACAAGATGAGCAAGGGCTTAACCTTTTCTAAGGAAGAGCTTCAGGAGCTTGTTAAAATCGCTGAAAAGCTCTAATAAGTGTATTAACGCTGCGATAGTTTTATCGCAGCGTTTGCGCTTATCCCTTTAATTATAATTCTCATTATGAGGTAAATATATGGAATGGACATCATTAAACGAATTAAGAGAGAAGTATTTAAGCTTCTTTGAAAGCAAGGGACATTTAAGGCTTCCCTCGTTTTCTCTCGTGCCGAACGGAGATAAGAGCCTTCTTCTTATCAACTCCGGTATGGCGCCGATGAAAAAGTATTTTACGGGCGAGGTAACCCCTCCGAGAAAGAGAGTATCCACCTGTCAGAAATGTATCCGTACTCCCGACATCGAGGAGGTAGGTAAGACCGACCGCCACGGAACCTTCTTTGAAATGCTTGGTAATTTCTCCTTCGGAGATTATTTTAAGAAGGAGGCTACCGCGTGGGCGTGGGAGTTCTGTACGAAGGTTCTCGATATGCCTGTTGATAAGCTCTACGTAACTATTTACGAGAATGACGACGAGGCGTTTGAAATCTGGACTAAGCAGAATGGTGTAGACCCGAGCCATATCGTAAGGCTCGGCAAGGAGGACAACTTCTGGGAGCATGGCTCAGGTCCGTGCGGTCCCTGCTCAGAGATTTATTTTGACAGGGGTATTGAGCATGGCTGCGGTAAGCCCGACTGCGCGCCCGGCTGCGAATGCGACCGTTTTACTGAGTTCTGGAACAACGTTTTCACTCAGTTTGACAACGACGGCAATAATAATTATACGCCGCTTGACCACCCGAATATTGATACGGGTATGGGGCTTGAGCGTCTTGCCTGCATTATGCAGGGCGTTGATAATATTTTCGAGGTTGATACCGTACAGAATATTATGAATAAGATTGCCGAAATCGCGGGCGTTAAATATCACGACGATAAGAAGCAGGACATCTCGCTTCGCGTTATTACTGACCACGTGCGTTCGTCTACCTTTATGATTGGCGACGGCGTAATTCCCTCGAATAACGGCAGAGGCTACGTTTTAAGACGTCTTATCAGGCGTGCATGCCGTCACGGAAGGCTTCTCGGAGTAAATGAGCCGTTCCTTTATAAAGTATGCGATACGGTTATTGCAGAAAATGCGGTTGCGTATCCCGAGCTCGGCGATAAGGCTGAGCTTATCAAGAGAGTTCTTCTTTCCGAGGAGGAAAGCTTTGGTAAAACTATTGACGCAGGGCTTGCGCTTCTTGACGAATATATTGAAAATACCGAGGGTACCGTATTCAGCGGCGACGACGCGTTCAAGCTTAACGATACCTACGGCTTCCCGCTTGATTTGACGAAGGATATCCTTGAAGAAAAGGGAATGACCGTTGACGAGGAGCGCTTTAATGAGCTTCTTGATAATCAGAAAAAGACTGCGCGTGCTGCGCGTAAAGACGCGGGTGCTGATGCCTGGAAGGGAAGTAGCGTAAAAATTGAGGTTCCCGCAACCAAGTTTACGGGCTATACCGATTTTTCTGCTGATTCAAAAGTACTTGCAATCGTCGATGCCGAGGGTGAGCTTGCCGAAATGCTCGGCGCAGGCGAAAAGGGAACGGTAGTACTTGATACTACTCCGTTCTATGCGCTCAGCGGCGGTCAGGTCGGCGACAGCGGCTTTATCGGCGATTTTAAGGTAGAGGATACTACTAAGAACGCCGACGGTATTTACCTCCACAGCGGTATTCTTACCAAGGGCGTTATATCAGTTGGCGACAGTGTTAAGGCTGAAATTGACTCTGTACGACGTAAATCTATAATGAGAAATCATACCGCTGCGCATCTTCTTCAAAACGCGCTTCGTAAGGAGCTCGGTACTCACGTTGAACAGGCGGGACAGCTTGTTGACGCTTCCGTATGCCGCTTTGACTTCACGCATTTCAACGCGCTTACCGACGAAGAGTTAAAGAGAATTGAAGCCGACGTTAACGCGGTTATTATGTCTGCTATTCCCGTTACAATGCAGGAAATGCCGATCGAGGAAGCCAAGAAGATGGGCGCAATGATGCTCTTCGGTGAAAAGTACGGCGACGTTGTAAGGGTTGTTACGGCAGGGGATTCCGTTGAATTTTGCGGAGGTACCCACGTTGCAAATTCGGGCGAGCTCGGAATGTTTAAGATTGTGAGCGAGGCTTCCGTAGCAAGCGGTGTAAGAAGAATTACTGCGCTTACGGGTACTAACGCTTATAATTTCTTTACTCAGAATACAGAGCTTATAAAAGCTCTTGCAGGTAAGCTCAAGGGCGCTGAAAGCGAGATTGAATCAAAGGTCGAGTCCCTTATAAACGAAAACAGGGATAATGCAAAGAAGATAAGTAATCTCGAGGCTGATATCACGAGGCTCAAGAGCGCTGATATGTTCTCAAAGCCCGAGGTTATAGACGGACTTGAGGTATTTACCGCTAAGCTTGATTCTGCAACACCTGACGCGCTTCGTTCAATGGGCGACGACGTTAAGGCGAATAACGACAATGCGGTTGCGGTTATCGCAGGTATTAACGGCGAAAAGGCAACTATCGTTGCAGTATGCGGAAAGAATGCCGTTGCTAAGGGCGTTAAAGCGGGCGACGTTGTACGCGAGGTTGCAAAGCTTGCAGGCGGTGGTGGCGGCGGACGTCCCGATTCCGCTATGGCGGGCGCAAAGGATTTATCGAGGCTCGATACGGCAATCTCGTCTACTGTTGATATAGTAAAAGCTATTCTTAATAAATAAGGAGAAGGCTATGTGCGTATTTTGTGAAATTATTAAGGGGAATATCCCGTCGACTAAGGTTTATGAGGACGATATGATGGTTGCTTTCAAGGATTTAAATCCTGTTGCGCCCGTTCATATCCTCGCAGTACCAAAGGAGCATATTGAGTGCGCTAACGATATTAACGCCGATAACAGCAAATACGTTGCGCATATCTTTGAAAAGCTCGGCGAAATTGCTTCGTCACAGGGTATTTCGTCATATAGGATTATAAATAACTGCGGCGCTGACGCAGGACAGAGCGTTATGCATTTACATTTCCACCTTATCGGCGGAACAGAAATGGGGGAGAAATTAATATGAGTAAGGATTACTATGAGCTTCACATTGCAGGCTTAACAAGACAGCTTCAGAAATTTGCCGTTTCCGACACGCTTGATATCGCCGCTTTCATTCTTTTCGGCGACGTTGAGCTTACCGAGGCTTGCGCAAGAGAGCTTCTTAAGAAATGCCCCGAGTTTGACTACATCGTAACTCCGGAGGCAAAGTCAATCCCGCTTGCGTATGAAATGAGCAAGCAGAGCGGTAAGAAGTATATCGTAGCGCGCAAGGGCGTTAAGGTTTATATGGATAACCCCGAAAGAGTTGAGGTTACTTCAATTACAACCCTTAAGGTACAGCAGCTTTACCTCGGTCACGAGGACGGCGACCTTCTTAAAGACAAGAGAGTTCTTGTTGTTGACGACGTTATATCAACGGGCGAAAGCCTTAAGGCAACTCAGAAGATCGTTGAAAAATTCGGCGGCAATATTGTTGCTTCCTGCGCTCCTCTTGCAGAGGGTGACGCAGCTAAGAGGGATGATATCGTATTCCTTGAGGAGCTTCCTCTTTTCTTTAAGTAATCATCTCGGAGGACAGATTTATGCATATTGTATGCCTTGATTTAGAGGGCGTTCTTGTTCCTGAAATCTGGATTGCCTTTTCAGAAGCGAGCGGTATTCCTGAGCTTAAAAGGACTACCCGCGATGAGCCAGATTACGCAAAGCTTATGAATTTCAGAATTAAGATTCTTAAGGAGCACGGACTCGGCTTAAAGGAAATTCAGGAAACAATCAGGAAGATTGAACCGATGGAGGGCGCTAAGGAATTCCTTGACGAGCTCAGAAAACTCGGTCAGGTTGTTATTATCAGCGATACCTTCACTCAGTTTGCGGCGCCGCTTATGGAAAAGCTCGGCTATCCTACTATCTTTTGTAACGAGCTGGTTATTGACGGGAACGAGGTTGTCGGTTTTAAAATGCGCTGTGAGCAGTCAAAGCTGACCACGGTAAAAGCGCTTCAGTCAATGGGGTATGAAACGATTGCAAGCGGCGACAGCTTTAACGACCTTGCTATGATTAAAGCGAGCAAGGCGGGCTTCCTCTTCAAAACGACTGAGCAGATTAAAAAGGACTATCCCGAATATCCCGCATATGAAACCTATGGCGAATTATTAGCGGCAATAAAAAGCGTAATATAAGAAAACGGCAGAATAATCTGCCGTTTTATAATTTCTAATAAGATTCTATCGAAAATAGCTTGACTCTGCCCTTAGGTCATAATTTAAAATATCCTCATAAGGCGGTGGTTTTATGAAAATTAAAGAGGTCGGAGCAAAAACAGGATTGACCGATAAAGCGATAAGAACCTATATCAGAAACGGTCTTGTATTTCCGAATTACGATGAGAATTACTTAGGACGAAAGAGCTGGAACTTTACCGATGACGACGTAAAGCGTCTTAAGCAGATTGCAATTCTTCGTAAGTACGAATTCTCGCTTAAGGATATCAAAACGCTCTTTGACGGCGAGGTAGGCGCATATGAGTTCCTTGATAATCATATTAACGAGCTCAAGCATAACGTTGATGAAAACATTGATACCATTAACTGTATGGTTAACGTAATACGCGATAACGTATCGGACGCAGACGAGCTTTGCGATAAACTCAATAATCCTGAAATCGCAGGCAGACCTATACCCGTGGTGGACAATTCGATTCCGTATAAGCTTAAGTATGTTGAGATAAAAAAGACTCGAAGGATTATGTCCGTTGTTTTGGCTATTGCTTTGGCATTATCTTGGAGTATAAGAGACGACTATCTTTATTTTCGTGATAATAACTGCGTTATATCCTCTGATTATACAACTATAAATTACGAGCATAAAAGGTATAAGCTTCTTGATACTTGTGGTCTATGTGCCGATTACTGCACTACGCTCGTTGAGCATCCTGTATTTGAAAGCGGCAGGCATTACTTCAAGGATATGTATAAATGTATATACAGTGTTGACGGCGTTAGAAGCGACGAATTATTTTTATTTGATAATAATAATGGGGATTTCAGGTATTATGCGGAAGAAAGCGTTTATGAAAAATATGAAACACAGATAAAAAGCTTTAAAGGAAAGTATCTTTGCAGTATTAAACAGAACGATAACGGCACGGGCTTTTTAAGATTCTTTGTTTCCGATGAATTAACTGAATATATTAATTCACGCTCTGAAAACAGTAGAGATATTGACAACTTCAGAATAACATCCTTAAATGATGGAGAATTTGCGTATATTGAGCTGTATTCCTGCGACGACGGAGTATTTCATACGAGTCCTTCAGTTTTTATGGATGGTTTTGAAGGAAGCTTATACTATTATACGGACGAGGATATGGTGCCGGTAAAAAGCGATGAAGATTTTACTTCATATAATATACATTATCACTATATTGAACCGAAGTTTTATGATGAAATTAAAAATATGGGGTATAATTTTTAAACAATTAAACGCCTGACATCAGTCAGGCGTTAGTTATAATATAAAACTTTTAACTGCTGAGCGATACAAAAGTTTTGCCGTAGTTATCCGCATAGGTTTTAGCGGTAGAGCTCAGGTAAGCATGAATTCTTGCATTGGAAGGTATCGTCGCGGCGTTAGACGTGATTTTACATCCGATATTGTAAATGTAGATATCGGTCATTGAGGAACAGCCGTAAAATGCATATCCCGAAATTGTCGTAACGTTTTCGCTTAGAACCATTTCCGTAATGGAAGCACAGCTTGAAAACGCTCTTAAGCCTATACTCCTTACGGAGCTTGGCAGCTGAATCTCTGTAAGTGAAGTACAGCCGCTAAAGGCGCTTGCCGGAATGGAACTAATGCTATTAGAAAGCGTTACGCTTTGAAGGTTAGTGCAGCCGTTGAAAAGATAACTGCCGATTGATGTAACGCTGTCGGGTATAGTGAATACTGTAAGAGCTGTACATCCATTCAAAGCTTTTGTCTCAATAGCAGTAATATTATCACTTAAGCTTAAAGAATTAAGCGCGGAGCAGTTATAAAACAACCCTTCTTTAATAGTCGTAACTCCGCTTGGAATATTTATGCTTTGGAGCGAGGTGCAATCCTTAAATGCATATTTGCCGATTTGCGTTACGCTATCAGGTATGGTAAGGCTTGTAATTAAGCTGCAAGAGGAAAAGGCGTAATCGTTTATAGTGGTTATTCCGTTTGGAATTACTGTATAGTTACAGCCGAGGATAAGCTTATTAGCCGCGGCTTCTATAATTGCATTACAGCCGTTTCTGCTGTCGTAAACAGCATTGTTATCATCAACGCTAATGCTTTGAAGAGCCGAACATCCGATGAACGCAGAATCGGCTATGCTTTCAACGTTCTGCGGTATAAACAGAGCTTGCAGAGAGGAACAGCCGTAAAAAGCGTTCGCATTGATTTGGGTTACGCTGTCAGGTATTGTAACGCTTGTAAGTGCCGTGCATCCGCTGTATACGCCGCTCGGTATTGCTGTTAAACTGTTCGGAATTACACAGTTATTAAGACTTGTACAGTCTTTGAACGCGCAGCTTCCGAGAGTCTGCAAGCTCTGCGGAAGCTCTGTTGTGAGAGATGAACAGCTTGAAAATGCGTAATTACCTATTTCAGTTAAAGTCCGGGGAAGTGATAATTGACCTAAACTGCTGCAGCCGTAAAAGGCATAGCTTTCGATGGTGTATAACGGTGCGGACAGGGTAATATTACTCAGCGACGAGCAGTCCTTAAAGGCGTTGCTTCCTATTGTATAAACTGTCTGTGGGAGATTTACGGTTACAAGCGCAGTACATCCCAAAAACGATGAATTCTGTATAAGCGAAACTCCGCTTTCAAACGTCGCCTGTGTAAGACCCGTACAGTTTGCGAATACTGAATCGCTGAGGCTTACCGTGCTCGGAATACTAATGCTTTGCAGCGAGGTACAGTAGGAGAAAGCCGCTCTTCCGATTTGAGCTATGTTCGGGGTGATAGTAAACCGGGTAAGCGATGTACAGTTAGAAAAGGCGTATTCAGCTATTGTGAGTTGATTATTACCCTCGTTGAAGATCAGACTGTTGAGATTATTGCAGCCGTAGAACGCATAGTAGTCTATTGCGGATACGCTGTTAGGTATGGTTGCTTCGTTTAACGATGTGCAGTTATAGAGAGCTCTGTTTCCGATTGAAGTTACTGTATTTGCAATTGATATGCTTTCAATTCCGCTGCAGCCGTAAAACGCGCAGCTTCCTATATTAGTAACGCCGTTTTCAATAATTACCGACGTTATATTAGTACAGTTGTAGAAGGGCGAATCGCTTGAAAGGGAATAATCCTCCATGGTGCCGTTTCCGTTTATTGTAAGCGTGCCTGTTCTGTGGTCAAAGCTGTAGCTTACATTATCGGCGCAGCTTCCTTCCGCAATGTAATACGGCTGAGTGTCAGTGTTATTGCAAACGTTACAGGTTCGTTCACATTCGCCTACTGAATCAAGCGTAGCGGGAACAGTTACGGTAATATAGCCGTAATTGTGCTCGGTTTTAAGAAGCTCGGGGTGACTGTATTCTCCCGTTGCTACGTTGTATTCAGGGCGTATAATCTCTGTTTCACCGCATCTTGTACATACTTTGGTTATATATCCGTCCTCCGTACAGGTCGGTTCAGTAACCGTTTCGGTGTAGCTGTGTCCAAGCGGCTCAATGCTTTCCTGAGCGGTGTAAACCGTGCCGCATATATCGCACTTAACGGTTTCGGTATAGCCGTATTCCGTACACGTCGCCTCAACGCCTTCAAGCGTGATAATTTTGTGTATATCCTGAGTGTTAACTATGTTTACCTGATTAGAATATACCGTCTTTAATTCGCCGTTTACAAGGTATGAAGCGTATCCTCGTACAGCCCAGTTATATTTAGCCGTAAGCTTTCTCATATTTGTAATGTAGGTTTCATCATAGAGATAGTCATATTGCGATACCAACATTTTATTATTGATGTTTACGTCGAATGCCTCGGGATTAAAGCTCGAAGCCTTCTTGTAGTAAAACAGCATACCGATAGATTTGACGGAAATAACTTGAGGAAGATACGTTGACATAACGAAGGAGCCGACTGCATTCTCTGAGTCGTAATGATAATAGAGCTTAAGAAGCGGAGAGCTACCGCTCGTTTCCAAGCCTGAGGGAATATCGTAATCAAGCTCGTCGTAAATCGGTTCAACATAAGCGTACTCACCGCTTTTGAGTAAATCAAGCTCGTCGCCCTGTATATTCCATCTGCCGTTAGTAAAGCCGTAGCGGTAGGGAACGGGCGGGAGGAATTCGTCAATGCTGTCGTATTCAGCCCACTGCGCAGGAGTCTTTTCAATTACAGACATTATCTGACCGCCGTTACTGCCGAAAACTAAGCTTACGCAATCATTCTTAAGATAAAAAGCCTGTAACGAGCAGTTGACAGTCATATTAAAGCTGTACTCATATGACTCGTGAAGAATACGCTTTGATACGGTTTCCATCCATCCGGCGAACAGGTACCCTTCAATTTCCGGTGCGGTAAGTGTAACCGTTGTACCGAATACCACGGTGTGCTGTCCGTTTGTGTAGTTATTATCGCCGAAGAACACGCCTATATCGGCACCGTCAACATTGGACGATACCGTAAGCTTAAGATATGCTTTTAAATCAGACGCAGCTTCAAGAAGCTGAAATACGGCTGTATCAATCTCGCTTTGATTATCCATTTCCTCAGCAATGGGAGCATACTGCTCATACAGCGTTTGGAGAGGAGCATAGGATTCGGGTGTGTAATCCTCCTCCTCATAGCTCTCAATTCTGCCGAGTACCTCAAGCAACGGCGAGTTATCTATAACGTTTTCCTCAGCCAGCGCGTCAAAGGAAAGGCAGAAAGCGGAAAATATCATTGCAAGTGATAATAACGCCGCTGTGATTTTCCTCAGCATAATTATCCCTCTTAGTAATAATTAATCTACACCAACTGTATATTATCATAGTTTATTATATAATTCAATAGATTTAGCAAAATTTATTAATAATTTGTTCATAAATGCAAAATGCGCAGCAATTGCTGCGCATTTTTAAGTGTTTACTTTCTCTTAATGTCGTCCCACTTAGTACCGCCAACCTGGAAGATATCGTCGAATCTGTATACGTTAGTTTCTTCCTTGGTGTGATTAGGATACCATACCTGTGCAAAGAACGGGTTAGTTCTTGCGATATTATCGTAGTCCCATGCCTTCTGGGGAACGTAACACTCGGGGCACCAGTGACCGCCGAGAAGAATGAGACTAGGTGAAGCCTCAAATTCAGCTCCGCAGTATCCGCATTTCCACTTGAGTTTAGTAGCAAGGTCGCCCTTTTCCATAGTATCGCTTAAGCATTCGCCGCCGCGGAATTTAGCCGCCTGCTTCATATCTTCGATATCGAGCTCGCTTTCGGGCTTGGATTCATCGTAGCCGTGGTCAAGCTTGTAGTTTTCAGCGTCCTCGTTGTCCTTGTTGAACTTGCGGATTTCAAAATCCTCCCATTTCTTCGGGATAGCTTTATAATCGTCGAGCGAGCCGTAGTAAGCCGAAATTCTCTGCGGATGAAACTTAGCTACCCAATCGAGAGTACCGAAATCACGCGTTTTAGCAAGCGCCTTCATAAAAGGCTTAGCCGCGCCTGCAACAGCTCCCTTAGGAAGATAACGCGGAATTCTGAAATAGAACTCAACCTGCTTTGCAAGCCTGTCAAAATACTCCTGTATCGGAAGGTTTTCTCTGAAGTGAAGAAATTCCTCAAGCTTGTCGCCGTCTGCATAGAACTGACCGTGGAAGTTCTTTGTAATAAACCAGTTGGGCTCGAAGAGCTTTTCGGGTCCTGCAAGACCGAGAGTACCGAGCAGAAGCTGCTCAAATTCATAGTTGGAAATTCTGTATTCCTTACCCGAGCCGATATTGAAATAATGATTCCAGAAATCAGCACCGAGGTTGCCTTTAGCGTCTTCAAGAACAAGGTTGCACATAAGACGTCCCGAATCCTCAACCGTACACCATTCAAGCACGCCGTTAATCGGTACGTGGAACATAATCGGGTCCATATTCTTAAGAATATTCGGGTAAAGAATACCGCTCTGGCGCATAACTACCCAGTTTTTAATTCCGCTTTCAACGAAAGTGCGCTCAGCAACAACCTTTGATACTGCATAGTGGTCATAGATTGAAACCTTGATAGGGTCGCCGCAGCGTCCCCAGTGGATGGGATAGTTTCTGTCGCCGGTTTCAGCAACCGTACCTATGTAACACACCTTAACTGCGTCGGGGTCCTGCTGAGCAAGTACGGCTTTACATATATTCTCAGCAGCGCCGATATTTGTTTTCTGTGTTCTGTAAGGCTTCCAGTCGGCAGCGGGGGATACCATACCGCCTACGTGAAGCACGTAGTCAGAGCCTGTAACGCCCTCAAGTATTGACTGATAGTCTGTGAGGTCGCCCCATACGATTTTTACGTTCGGTTTTGCCGAAAGCTCGGAAAGGAGCTTAATGTTCTTCGGGCTTTTTCTTGCAAGAAGCTTAAGATTTATTTCGTTGGGATGCTTTACCATTTCCTGAACGGCAGCCCATCCCATATTACCGGTACCGCCGGTCATAAATACAGTTTTTTTAGCCATAAATTTTACCTCCTGAGTAAAATATTTTGTCACTATTAATTATAAACTAAATATAAATAAATTACAAGACGTTTGACGTTATTTGTTAAATATAAAATTTATTAAAATATATGTTGACATTACGGGGTAAAAGATATATTATATGTACGACATAATTATCACGAGCAGTCGAGTGAACAGGCACAATGACGCTGCAGCAACCTGCAAATGCAAGGTGCTAATACCTGCGGCAATGCCGAATGATGAGATTATAATAATAACTCATACGCGTTCGGTTTCCGAACGTGATTTTTTTATAGAGGAGGAATGGTTATGTCAAAGTATTTGTTCACAAGCGAATCCGTAACAAAGGGACATCCCGATAAGATTTGCGACCAGATTTCCGACGCAATCCTTGATGCAATGATTGAACAGGACCCGATGAGCCGCGTAGCCTGTGAGACCTGCTGTACTACGGGACAGGTTATGGTTATGGGCGAGATTACTACAAAGGCTCAGGTTGATATTCCGAAGATTGTACGCGATACTATTATTGGTATCGGTTATGACGACGACGTTAAGGGCTTTAACGGTAATACCTGCGCGGTGCTTATTGCGCTTGATAAGCAGAGCCCCGACATCGCTCTCGGCGTTGATAAGTCCTATGAGCTTAAGAATAATGAAGAGGATGAGGACAACCTTAACGGTGCGGGCGACCAGGGTATGATGTTCGGCTTTGCCTGTAAAGAAACCGAGGAGCTTATGCCGCTTCCGATTTCTCTTGCACATAAGCTTGCCCTTAAGCTTACCGAGGTTCGCGAAAACGGTACGCTTCCTTATCTTTATTCGGACGGTAAATCTCAGGTTACCGTTGAATACGTTGACGGTAAGCCGAACAGGGTTACAACCGTTGTTATTTCCTCTCAGCACAGCGCTGACGTAAGCCTTGAGCAACTAAGAGCAGATATTATAGAAAAGGTTATTAAAACTACAGTTCCCTCAGAGCTTATGGATGAGGAAACGGTATTTTACGTAAACCCGACGGGCAGGTTCGTTATCGGCGGTCCTATGGGTGACAGCGGACTTACGGGACGTAAGATTATCGTTGATACATACGGCGGCTACGCGCGTCACGGCGGCGGCGCTTTCTCCGGTAAGGATCCTACGAAGGTTGATCGCTCTGCTGCATATGCGGCTCGCTGGGTTGCAAAGAATGTTGTAGCGGCGGGGCTTGCCGATAAGTGCGAGGTTGAGCTTGCTTATGCCATCGGCGTTGCTAAGCCCGTATCCGTGCTTGTAGATACCTTCGGAACAGGCGTTAAGTCAGACGAGGAAATAAGCGAGATAGTAGGTAAGGTATTTGACCTCAGACCGTCCGCGATTATCCGCGAGCTTGATTTGAGACGACCGATTTACAATGCTGTCGCCGCTTACGGTCATATGGGACGCGAGGACTTAAACGTACCCTGGGAAAAGCTTAATAAGGTTGATGAAATTAAAAAGTATATGTAAAAAAACTGTCATCCGCGGATGACAGCTTTTTTATTATGCCTTTACTTCTTTTTTATCAAATATATTTGTAAAGTTCACAAGGAATAGTACAAGGTAAGCCGCCCACATAGGTATATTCTCAATCGCTGCGCTCTTGCCTACAACTACGAGAAGCACGAGCATTAGCAGCAGCACGGCAACGAAAAATACCGTAAGTGCGATATATTTCTTATCCTTTAATCTGCACCTTGATACAAGGAAGATTACAACTCCCGCAGCACCGAGCAGAGCGAATATCAGAGCTGTAGACCAATGAGCAAGACATTGAAGCGTCATAATAAGCTCTTCACCCGCAGAGGGTATGTTGACGGTAACATACAGCGCCGCACAGCCTATTGAAGTGAGAATTACTCCGACGTCGTTTCTGTACTCGTTTTTACGGTACATATAAAGCACGTTAGTAAAAACGGATATTCCCGAGAGTACACACCAGAGCTTAAATAACCACGGGAAGTATAAGCCCATCATTGAGGCGGTATACTTTATCGGGTCCATTAAAAAGCCGTAAACGGTTATAAAAATCAGTCCGCTGAAAAGCGTAATGATATTAAATATCTTATTAGCCTTCGTCAGCTTATCTGCATAGTAAATTTTATTAACGAATACGGGATAAAGCAGAAATATTATTACGGATACCGCTACCCATATATAATAAACCGCTTTGTTTGCGTACATATCCTTGGTAAGAAGCGTGTTAGCAGTAGCATATGTATCCCAGCGTATAAAGGCGAGCATCCATACTGCATATATCGCCGCCATTACGCACCAGAGAATACTGAATTTTTTACTCTTTGCCATTTTTCTTAGGAGCCTGTGATGATATACGGCTGAATTGACTGAGCAAGCTTCATTGTCGGCATTGTCTGAAGAACAACCTCGCCGGGACCCGTTACAACGGTATTGAATAAGCCCTCACCGCCGAAGAGAACGTTTTTAGCGCCTTTAACGGTCTGAACGTCCATCTTGCAGGTTGCGCTCATCATTACTACGTGTCCTGTGTCAACTATTAACTGCTGACCTGCTTCAAGCTGATATCTTACTGCAGAACCGTCGATTTCGATGAAAGCAGTACCGTTACCGCTGAGCTTCTGCATTATGAAGCCTTCGCCGCCAAAAAGACCTGCGCCGAACTTCTTCTGGAAGAAGGTGGAAAGCTCAACGCCCGTGGTTGAAGCAAGAAATGCGCTCTTCTGACAGATACATTCTCTGCCGGGAGCAATTTCAATTGCCATAATCTCGCCCGGAAGCGAGCTTGCATACGCAATTGTACCTGCGCCGCCCTGAGCGGTGTATCTGTTCTGGAAGAGAGATTCTCTTGTCATCATTCTTCCGAGCATTTTGCCGAGACCGCCGTTTGAAGTGGTTTCCATTTTCATATTTGGGCTCATCCAGCTCATACCGCCGCCTTCGCTTATCATAGCTTCGCCGTTTTCGAGCGTGCAGATAAGAACGGGGAAGTTGCCGCCCTGAATTTCATACCTCATAAATTTACTCTCCCTTTCATTTTATAATTTAGCGTCTTTTTCAAGCGCCTTATTAACTGCGTTGTTTACCGCGGCTTCAAAGCCGTCGTTTTGAAGTGAGGCAACGCCCTCAATGGTTGTGCCGCCCGGGGAACACACCTTGTCGATTAGCTCCCAGGGGTGCTCGTCCCTCATTTTTTCGAGCACCATTTTTGCACTGCCGAGTACCGTCTGCGCTGCCGTCATCAGAGCTGTATCCTTGTCCATTCCGTTTTTGACTGCCGCCCTTGCAAGCGAGTCGATAAACATATATGAAAATGCAGGACCGCAGCCGCCTATAACGCCGAAAATGGGGAACTGCTTTTCCTCAATATATAAAACCTTGCCGACGGCTGAGAATATCAGTTCGCATAACTGCCTGTCCGCGTCGTTTGCTTTATCGTTTGCCGTATATGCGCACATAGCTTCGCCGACTGTTGCATTTATATTTGGCATAACCCTAATAATCCTGTTGTCGTGAGAGAGGTTATTTCTGATATAGCTGATTGTTTTACCCGCAGCGATTGAAATAATAAGCGTGTCGCTCTCTTCAAGCGCCGTGTTTATCTTATCAAGCACGTCCGTAATTACGTTCGGCTTTACTGCGAGAATTACAACGTCGCTTTCAAATACTGTTTCTCTTTCACTGTTCATTATTTTTATAGGATATTTTTCTTTAATGCTCTCGGCAGCGCAGGTATTAATATCGTAAACGTTAATATATTCGGGAGCAATTACCCTTGATTTGATTATACCTTCTATGATTGCGCCTGCCATATTTCCGCAGCCTATAAAGCCAAGCTTCATCAGTATCACCTCACAACTATTATTTTACCAGAAATAATACACAATATCAATCATTTTTGAGCTTTAAATACTTTTCTTTTGTTGCATTACCGCCTCGTATATGCCTTTCTGCCTTGTTCCTCTGTAAAACAGCCTCAACCTTGGACGCGAGCGAGGGGGAAATAATACTTAGCCTTTTTGTAACGTCGATATGTACGGTGGATTTGCTTATTCCGAAAAGTTCAGCCGTCTGTCTTACCGTTTCGCCTGTATTAACTATGTGCTCGCCGAGCCTTATACATCTGTTATAATTATACGGTTTCATATTAATTACTCCTTTTGTAATTAATATGAACGCCGTAGCTTTAGTATTACAAAATAAGCGGCAGTACGTATACGGTACCGCCGCATAAAATTAATTATCCGTATCCTCGTTATCGTCAGCCGTAGCAGCCTCTGCAAACTGCCTTAGAATGTCGGCTGGCTTTTTAAGATTGAAGTTTTCAACTTTTGTAAAGACATAGGTTTCGGAGTCCTCCGGCTCAGTACCGTTTGAGGATACAAGCGTAAGCTTAAGCCTGTCGCCGTTAATTTTGAATTTGTATTCAACGTACTGATTAGTCTGATAATCGCTGAGCGTGAGAGTATTGCCCTTGATGTGATAATTCCTCGTTATAGGATAATTACTTATATAGTAATCGTAGCTGTTATCATCGAAGAATTCATAACCCGTTATGCCCTCCTCGTCCTGCCATTTTCCTACTATTTGGTCAGAATCGGGAGTGAATATGTCGTTAAAGGTCTGACCTACGTTCTCGTGATTTACTATGCTGTAAATACCGAGCGGCAGCACTAAAACGATTACGAGGGTAATAACTACCGTAATTATTATAGTTTGGACCTTTGATAAGTTTTTAAAGCTGAGCTTTTTCATTTTATTTCAATCCTTTTTTTACAAGTAATGAGTTAATCTTATCTGAGGAGTCGAGAAGAGTTGATACAGACAAATCATGATTAATCGTATCAATAAAATATGCAAGGTACTTGGAAAGCTCAACGCTCTCGTACCATTCGCGCTTAAGAAGCTCGGGGGACTGATAAATGCCGTTTGTGGTGAATACCTTTGTAAATATACCGTTCTTATAAGCCTCATCAAAGGCTTCAAGACCGTTGCAGAAAAGACCGAACGCACAGCATACGATAATTCTCCTTGCGCCGAGCTCCTTGAGCTTTCTTGCAACATCAAGCATTGAATCGCCCGACGAAATCATATCGTCAACAATAATAATATCCTTGCCTTCAACGCTTTCGCCGAGGTATTGGTGAGCAACTATCGGATTGCGTCCGTTTACTACTCTTGTATAGTCGCGGCGTTTGTAGAACATACCGAGGTTAACGCCAAGCTGAGTCGCAAGATATATTGCACGGTGCATTGCACCCTCGTCAGGGGATATTATAAGAAGATGGTCAGGGTCAACCTGAAGGTCGTCGATTGAAGTAACGATTGCCTTAATCTGCTGATATGCGGGCATTACGTTTTCGAAGGACCTGTGAGGGATAGCGTTCTGAACCCTTTTATCGTGTGCGTCAATTGTTATAATATTCTCTACGCCGAGATTTGTCAACTCCTGAAGTGCCATTGCGCAGTCGAGCGACTCACGCGAGGAGCGCTTATGCTGCCTTCCCTCATAGAGCATGGGCATAATAACGTTGATTCTTTTCGCCTTGCTTGAAGCGGCGGAGATAACTCTCTTAAGGTCTGCAAAATGGTCGTCTGGCGACTTAGGAACCTTCATACCGTACATGTTATATGTAACGGAATAGTTAAAACAGTCCGCAACTATATATAAATCATAGCCTCTTATTGTATCATTAATTACAACCTTGCCTTCACCAGAACCAAAACGTACAACGGAGTTATCTATCATATACGTGTCGCGCTGGTATCCGTAAAAGGCTATGGTGTTTTTGTGCTCCTCAGCCTGTTCCATACGCCATTTTACAATGTAGTTGTCAATCTTAGCGGCAAGCTCCTCACAGCCGGGTATCGCGATTATACCGAGCGGTCCGTAAGGAATTGTCTGTACTTCCTGAGCAGTAATTCTGGGCATTTTTTCTCTCCTCTCACTTCTGGGGTTTATTGCTTTTATATTCCTAATCAGATAAATCTGAATTCAGACTGTTTGTTTCGGCTTTTTTATTCCTGCCGAGCTTTTTGTATATCAGATACAACAGCAGACCGAGCCAGGTGGCTGTGCTTATCATAATTCCGTATTTAAGTCCCTTAGGTGAATATTTGATTTTAACGCTGTGCTCGCCTTCGGTTATTAAGCAGGAGAGCTGAGCGTTACCCGTTATTACGTTTTCCTGCTTTTCGCCGTCGATATAGATTGACCAGCCGTCGTCGTAAGGAATTGAGGTATAAAGATATCCTTCGTACCCGGCGTTAAGCGTACCCTCAAAGGAGGTCTGGTTCCATTTTTCGATTTTAAGCGAGCCCTCGGAGAGCATTTCATACGCAGAAATAAGCTTGTCCCTGTCGATATTGTAAGCGTAGATTTCAAAGTATGAGCTTTCCTCCTCGCTTGAACCGCATTCAAGCGATACCGTTACAGTCTCACCCTTATTATGCTTGCCAAGGTCGAGTATATAAGGCTCGTTGATATTCTGATATTTGGTATCCGCTTCCTCCTCGTCGTCCTCACTGTACCAGCTATAATTAACGTTTTCAATTTCGGGTGAGGTGATGTAAACATAAAGGTTACTGTCGTTTACCGTTTCAATATCTATATCAATCGTGCTTGAAGTATTATCAGGATCGTCTTTTATATAGAAATACGTGCCCTCGGAGGTTACGTCGTCAATGTCAACGCTCACTCCCTCGGTCGACAGATATTTTACCGGAACGAATATATCCTCAATCCCCGTCGCATATGTGATAAATTCACTCTGTACTTCAAACGGGTTACCCTCTTCAACCTCCCAGTCGCTGAGATTAATGCCCGTCTCAAAAGCAATAGGCAGGAAATAGTCGTTTTTAAATACCTCGGTTTTATCGTCCGACGTAGTATAAACAGGCGTGTAAAAATCAAGCGAAGGCTCAATACTGTCCTCGGTTTTCATAATGTATTTAAGGCAGTACATCATGTTGTAAACGGGTGTCTGGGTGTTATAGGTGTAGGAATTAATCCTGTTGCCGAACATACCCATGGAATACTGCGTCTGCGAATAATCCCTGTATGCCATGGACGAGAAGGTGCTCATACCCCTATATCCGTAAAGGCAGGGGTCCATTCTTGTATCAAGATAGCTGAGCTCAGTACGGTAAAAGCTTTCATCGTCCTTGTAGGTCTTTTCAATAGCCTCGGTATACGTGTCGTAGTTATTTACGTAGTCCTTGCCGTTCTGAGTGAAAAGGTATGAATTTGAATCGGCGACTATTAACTCACAAAAGGCTATTGCAAATACAGTAACGCCGAGTACAAACTTAGTAAGGTTCTCTTTTTTAATTAGAAGCAGTACAACGGTCCATACGAGAACAAGAGCAATATTTATATAAATTACAAACTCGCTCATCTTGTTTGTCTGGTACTTCTGAAGTATCAAAATAATAAGAAGCCACACCATGCCCGAAAAGGCAATGTCCCTGTATTCAATATCCTTAAGGTGCATTAATGACCTGAAAGCGATTACAAGAATGATAAAGGAATAAATATAACTGAACCTGTAAGGTAAGTCATTAGGGAAGTGGAACGCGTGCCAGATAAAGTTAGCGCAGTTGTTATCAAAGCTGAATACAAGTAGCGCTACAAGCAGCAGATAAATAACCTTTTCCTTAATCGAAATCTTCTTGTTAGCAACATAGAGCGGGAGCAGTAGCATGCTGAGTATTCCGCAGTAAATGTTCGGAAGCACATCATCGCCCGAGGAACGAATAGTAGTCTCAAGCGCCGCGAGATGCGACGATATGAGATTAAGCAAATCGAAATAGCTTTCAAAAGTAGTCGGGAAAGAATCGGTAGTTGCCGAGGTTGACTGAAGAATAAAATATACGGGTATTAAAACGGCTGCACAGAGCGCTCCGCACAGAAGGGAAGCGCCTGCAAATGTAAGCCCGCGGTTTATGAAAAGATTGTTGAGTATTCCTTTAACTGAATACTTTTTATTAATTTCAATATCCTTATGAACCTTGTCCGAAGGATTCTTTGTCATAAAGAAATAGGCAAGGAAATAGAATATTGAGAAAAGGCAGACCATATATGCCATATAGTAGCTTGCCCAGAAAAGCACCGTAAGCCCTGCGATATAGCAAAACGGCTTGTTGTAATTAATGATTCTTTCAATTCCTAACAGGATAATCGGAAGCAGAATCATTCCGTCAATCCACATAATGTTCCAGTAATACGCAAGGAAGTATGCGCAAAACGCGTAGAACACGCCGAAGGAGGCGGATACGAAGGAATGTCTTTTCTGACTTTCTTTAAGGTAGAAAGTGAAGCTTGCGGCAGCTAATATGCCTTTTACTGCAACAAGCGTAGTTATCGCATAGGGCATATCCTTCCGATCAAACAGGAAAATGATAGCCGAGAGCGGACTTGAAAGATAATTAAAATAATTACCGAGGAAGGAGGAGCCGCCGCCCGATACCCATGAATAAATAAAGCTCTGGCGGTTTATAACCCTGTCGTAAAGCTCACAGAAAAGGGGACCGTACTGGTGGTATAAATCCATTCTAAGTACAGTTGTATCACCAAACGGGAAAAGCCTGAAAATGAAGAATACAAAAGCAAGTCCGCCCGTAGCAAGCAGCATTGAAGCAAAAATAAAGCGATTGTTGAAGAAGAGCTTATATAATCTACCGTTCTTATTGTTTTCCGCTTTCCCTCTGCTGTCGAATACAAGAAGCCTGTCAAAATAGTAATTGAAGAAAAGTAGAATTACAAAAAGCAAGAAGTAGACGAGAGCGTAGCTTCGTTTTAGAACATCAACGAAAACAAATGAGGCTATTTTATAAAAGCCGAAATCAACGGCACATCTGAAAACATAGAAAATAATCTGCTTTGATAAAGAGTTTTTTGCATTATGGTTGAATACATATTTCCTCTCAAGCAGGAACAGAACTACCGTACAGATTACTGCGCTGCTTCCGGACGCTACGGGCGCGGATAAGGAAATGAAAAGCTTTAAACCCTGTTTTAAAAACAAAAACAACAATGAAACCGCAAAGAAGCATACGCCCCAGTTTACAGTTTCACCGTTGAATATTTTGTTAGCAAAAAGCTTTTGTTTATTTAACGTTATATCCATATACGCCCTCGGACTCCTTAAGTATTAAATATATTAACACAGACTTTATAATAGTTCAATCAAAGTTAAGGAATTTTAACCTCTTTGTAATAATTTGCAAACGGCGGGCATATTATTCGTTGAGGTGGGATATTTTGGAAAAGCTTATAAGCCTTTTTGACTATCTCGGAAGTGAGCTTACGGGAGTACTTAATATGCTTGATTCGTCGGTGCTCTATAAGATTAATGAAATCAGAATTAAGCGCAATTCATATCTTTCACTGACAATAGGTAATAAGCTGTACTTTCTTGATTATAACGGGGATTTATATGATTTTCCTTCAAAGCATTGTATTAGGGTCTCTCAAGAGGAGCTTGACGAAATCTTTATAAAAATGTGCGATTATTCGCTCCATCTTCATCTTGATACGATTAAAAAAGGCTATCTTACGCTTAAGGAAGGCGTAAGAGTCGGAATAGCGGGACGGGCTGTTTATGACGGCGAAAGTATAATTTCTGTTGATGACATACAGTCGCTCAATATCAGAATACCGAGAGGCGCAAAGGGCTTTGCAGACAAGCTTCTTAACGGTATTTACCTTAACGGCGCTTCAAGTATTATTGTTGCAGGCGCTCCCTCAAGCGGTAAAACGACTCTTTTAAGAGACCTTGCAAGAGGACTGAGCGATTATTCATTAAGGGAAATATATCGCTGCAGCGTTATTGACGAGCGTGGCGAATTTGTAATTAACGGTGATGAAACGCTTTCCAATTGCGATGTTCTAAGCGGTTATAAAAAGGAACAGGGCATTGAGCTTGCTGTCAGGAGCCTTTCTCCTGAAATAATTATCTGTGATGAAATTTCAACGGAAGCTGAGCTTAATAAAATACTTTTCGGATTTTCCTCAGGCTGTGCCTTTGCTCTTTCGGTACACGCGGGGGATTACAATGAGCTTATTAATAAACGGATTATTAGACTTCTCCTTGAAACAGGTGAGTTTGAATATGTCGTACTTTTATCAAAGTCTGGCTATAACTACAAAATCATTGAAACCGGTGAGCTTTTAGGTGAAATATATAGGAATATTAATGCTGATAGCCTCAACCTCCTTGGCGGGTTTAATCAGGTCCTCTGAAATGAAAAGGAGAATTACAATCTGTGATGAACTGATAATGCTTTGCGATATGCTTTCGCTTGATATCAAATATAAAAAGTGTACGGTTTATGAAACACTTGATAAATGCGCTTTATCGAGCCTTAGCTTTATTAACTCCGAATTTGTAAAAAGAGAAAGAGCCGTTATATCACCGCTGAGCAGAGAGGAAAACGAAGCGCTTTCAAGGCTGCTTTTTTCGCTTGGAAAAAGTGATGCAAAATCGCAGCTATCAATGCTTGAAAGCTTTAAGGAATACATAAAAATCAGCAGGGAAAAGTACAGTAATTATTACAGCAGAAACTCAAAAATATGTATCAGCTTCGGAGTGTTTTCGGGGCTTGTTACGGCTGTTATTCTGTTGTAGTCGGGAGAGTAAAATGGACATAAATTTTATCTTTAAAATCGCTGCAATCGGTATAATCGTTGCGGTTTTGAATACACTGCTAATACGCTCGGGAAGGGACGACCAGGCGATGCTAACAACTCTCGCGGGCGTTATTGTCGTACTCGCTATGCTGATACCGCAGATAAGCGAGCTTTTCAGGTCGGTCAGAGAGCTATTTAATCTATGATAAAGCTTGCGGGTTTATCGCTGTGCTGTGTGTTCTTAGCAGTGATTTTAAGAGAAAAAAACAGAGCATTTGCGCTTGCGGTTTCTGTTTTTGGAGTGTGCCTGATCTTTTACAGTACCTTAAGCGAGCTAAGGTCAGTTATATCCGAGCTAAACGGCATAACAAACGATATTTCGTCAGCCGCATCGTACTTTAGATTAATGCTGAAGGTGCTCGGAATAACGCTGATGACTCAGCTGATTTCCGATATATGCAGGGATAACGGCGAAAATGCGCTTGCCTCGGTTACCGAAATATCAGCAAAGCTTATTGTCGTAGTTTTAGTATTACCTCTTTTTGAGGCGGTTATAAGTATAGTCGGCGGTATTATAAAATGAAGAGATTTGTAATTGTTTTATTGGTTTTGCTTATGCTTCCTCTCACCGCTTTGGGAGCTGAGGAGGAGTATGAAAAACAGCTTGAGAGCTATGATTTCTCCTTCTTTGAGGATACGCTTGGAAACGAGGTGTATTCAATGCTTGAGGAGCTCGGAATAAATGAATTTGACTATGAAAAGCTATATTCTCTTTCGCTTTCGGATATATTAAGACTTCTCGGCACAATACTAAAAAACAGTATAAAAGCGCCCGCCGAGGGAATAGTGACTGTACTAATATTCATAATCCTGTCTTCGTTTTTTCAGAGCATAAAAAGCGACCGTTCGGATATGAACGAGGTTTATTCTACTGTGTCAGCGCTCGTCATTTCCGCTCTGCTTGTCGTGAAGCTTAGTAAATGTATATCGCTCGCAGGAGCGAGTATCGGTATTGCGTCTAACTTTATATATGCTTTTGTACCCGTATTCGGAGCACTTGTTGCAGCTTCGGGCGGAATTACCGCTTCTTTTTCAACAAACGCGCTTTTATTAGCATTATCCCAGGGGCTGTCTTTTATCCAGTCAAATTTTTTCTTTCCGTTGATTAACTGCTTCCTTGCAATAGGAATATGCAGCGGAATAAAGGCTGAGCTTAATCTGCACAGGCTTATTGATACCTTTAAACGAATTATTACAGGCGCGCTTTCCGTAACCTCGGGAATATTCATTTCAGTATTGTCGCTCAAGACGAGCGTTTCCGCTCGGGCGGACATGCTCGGAATAAGGGGTGCGCGGTTTGTGATTTCATCAGTTGTACCCGTTGTTGGAAATGCAATCAGTGAAGGCTTAATTTCAATTCAAAGCTATTCCGCGCTGATAAAATCAAGCGTAGGAATTGTGGGTATTATTGCGGTTGCGCTCGTTTTTGCACCGTCGGTAATTCTTGTAGCTGTATGGAGAGGGGTAATAACGCTCTCTCTTCTTGCCGCAGATGTATTCGATGATAAGAGCGTTCGGCTTACGCTTAAAGCGTTCAGCGACGCGCTCCTGCTTATTAATGTAGTTCTTGTAATCTCTATGTTGACAACCGTTATTTCAATCGGTATTCTTGTCGCAGCGGATACGGGAGGCGCATAATGGAATTTTTAAAGGAATGGAGCTTTTGCGTCTGTTTATCTCTGATATGCGCTGTGATTCTCTCGCTTTTCACCCCTGAGGGAAGAATGAAAAGCTTTTATAAAATGCTAATCTCTGTATTTGTGTTTGTTTCATTTCTATATCCGTTTAAGGATGTTAAGAGTTTCGATTTTAACTTTGACAGCCTTAAAGATAACGTATCATTAAGCGAAAACATAAACACGTCATATGAAAATATGATTAATAAAAAAATCAGTGATGTACTATCCGAAAACGGTATTAAATCAGCTTCTGTATCAAGCGATATTAGCGTTAATGCTGAAACCTCCGAGATTGAAATAGTAAGAGTATCCATAGCTGTAAGCGACGAATATGATAAGGAAAAAGTTAAAAATATTGTTTTTGAAAAGCTCGGGATAATAGCGGAGGTGAGGGGGCTTGGAGAATAAAATAAGCAACCTGCTTTCAAGAATTAAAGACTCCGACAGCAAGCTTAAAATTCTTATTGCAATAGGGCTGATAAGCGTGCTTTTGATTGCATTATCGGAGGCTCTGCCTAAGAGTACGGAAAAAAAGCATACTGACAATACCTCTTATTCCGCTTATATAACTGAGCTTGAAAACAAAACCTGCGAGCTTATTTCCTCGATTAACGGAGCGGGCAGATGTAAGGTTATGATTACTCTTAAAGTAACAAACGAGAGCGTTTTTGCAAAAAACAGTAACGAAAACAGCAATGACGGTTCTTTTTCGAATAATAGCGAATATGTATTATATAACGGACAAAGCGGTGAGGAGCCCCTGCTGATAAAGGAGTATTTTCCCGAGATTCAGGGCGTAGCCATCGTCTGCGACGGAGCGGATAATACCGTAGTCAAGGAGGAAATAATCAACGCGGTATCCTCGCTTTTCAATATTTCCGTATCAAAAATCAGCGTATCAAAGTTAAAAGGGTGATAGTGTGAAAAAGAATAAGAAAAATCTCAGCGAAGCAATTAATGACGAGGAGTTCAAAAATGAGGCGGAGCTTGCCGTTAACGATGAAGAAAGCATAGAAGAAGTAAAGGAAAAGCCGATTCTTACAGAGCAGGAACTGAAAGTAAGAAAAGCAAAGCGTACACGTTTTGCTGTAGCCGCTTTCGTACTTCTTTTCGGCGTAGGAATAATGGGGAACTGGTATTATCAGAACTCCGATTTTTCCGCCTCTGTAAAGCCTCTCGTTACCTCTTCGGATACCAAGACTCTCGGCGAAGCGGAATATGTTGACGCTCCTACGACAGTATCAAGCGAGGAAAGCAAGTATTTCAGCGAGGCGAGAGTAAACCGCGAAACCGCAAGGGATAAGGCCATTGAGGAGCTTCAGTCAGTTATTGATAAAGCCGACGCTTCAAGCGAAGCTAAAAATCAGGCGAGCGCGGCAATGTCCGATATTTCTAAGTACATAAGCATTGAAAACAAGATCGAAACCCTTGTTGCTGCAAAGGGAGTAAATAACGTGCTTGCCGTAATCAGCGAGGACGGGAAAAAGGTCGATATTATCGTTGACGTAAAAGACCTCGACGACACGGTTATTATGCAGATTAAGGATATTGCCATGCAGCAGCTTAACTGTTCGTTTGAGGATATTACTATAATTCAATCAAATAATTCAGAACAATAAAGGTATTGTATATTTATTCAAAGTATGTTATAATATCGGCGAATAAAAGCGACCTTTGGAAATTTAAAAGTAAAAGGGACCGTTTATTCAAGCGGTCCTTTTAATTTTATCGGAGAATAATATGAGAAGAAGTAAACAAAGAGAACAGGCGTTTTTCCTTATTTATCAGTCAATGTTTAATCAGGATAACGGGGACGCCGTTGAGCTTTATAATGAAAACGTTGAGGAGCTAAGCGAGTTTGCAAGGAGTACTTTTGAAAGCGTTTCATCAAAAACCGAGGAGCTTGACGGTATAATTTCTCAGTACCTGAGAGGCTGGAAGATTAACCGTATACCCAGGATTAACCTTGCAATACTGAGGCTTGCGGTTTATGAGGTTAAGTATACCGATATACCGCCTTCGGTTGCTATTAATGAAGCGGTTGAGCTTGCCAAGACGTATTCAGGGAGCGAGGACGCCTCGTTTATTAACGGAATACTCGGCTCAGTCGTAAAGGATTTATAAATTCTATGAACGCTTTAACGGTATCACAGGTAAATACTTATATCAAGGCTTTGATTAACGAGGTTCCACAGGTCAGAAATCTGTATATCATAGGCGAGATTTCAAACTATAAGCATTATTATCAGAGCGGACATATGTACTTTACGCTTAAGGATGATAAATCACAGCTCAAATGCGTAATGTTTTCGTTTGATAACCAAAAGCTTAAGTTCAGACCCGATAACGGTATGAAGGTAATATGCTTCGGACAGATTGACGTTTACGAGCGCGACGGAGTATATCAGCTCTATGTACGCGATATGCACCCCGAGGGTATCGGCTCTCTCACGCTGAGGTACGAGGAGCTTAAAGCAAAGCTTGAAAAGGAAGGACTTTTTGACGCTTCAAAGAAGAAACCTCTACCTAAATATCCCGAGAGAATCGGCGTCGTAACCTCAAATATGGGCGCCGCTGTCGAGGATATTAAGAACGTGCTTTCGCGACGATATCCTCTCTGCGAGGTGGTAATAGTCCCGACTGTTGTTCAGGGCGACTCGGCTCCGAATGATATAGTGCGCTCACTTGCCTTTCTCGATTCAATGGAGTATATTGATTTAATTATTGTAGGCAGGGGCGGAGGCTCGCTTGAGGATTTATGGGCGTTTAATACCGAGGTGGTTGCAAGGGCTGTATATTCCTGCAGGAAGCCCGTAATATCGGCAGTAGGTCATGAAACTGATTTTACAATTTGTGACTTTGTTGCGGATTTAAGAGCTCCTACGCCTAGCGCCGCTGCAGAGCTTGCTGTGCCTGAAATCAACTCCGAAAGGCAGAGAATCGACAACCTTTTTACTTCAATGGAAAAGCTCGTTTCTTACCGCCTTGAAGCTGAAAATAAAAGGCTTGACGGGATTAAGAATAATTCTCCTCTTGCCGACATGGATTCATTTTTCGCTTCCCTTGAAAACGCTTTAAATATGACTATGGACAAGCTCGGTTTAGCCTATGGCAAAATACTAAGCGAAAAAGAGAACTCGCTTAAGCTTGCCGCGGGCGCGCTTAATGCTTTAAGTCCTCTCGGTGTGTTAAGCAGAGGATATTCAATCGTCAGAAAGGACGGAAAAATTGTTAAAGCCAAGGAAAACCTTACTATTGGCGACAAGATAGAGATACTAATAAAGGACGGAAGCGTTAAAGCGACCGTGGACGAGGTGTAATATGGAAAACAGTTTAACATATGAACAGGCTGTATCACGGCTTGAGGAAATAGTTGAGCTTCTTGAAAAGAACGAGGTGCCGCTTGATGAGGCACTGAAGCTTTTTGAGGAGGGAACAAAGCTCACGGCTTTTTGTAGTGAAAAGCTTAGGGAAGCTAAGCAGAAAATAACCGAAATTGAGAAATAATCCGAGGAATAAAAATGACAGTAGAAGAACTCAATGCTAAAATCAGTGAATATACCCAAATGATAGACGCGGAGCTTATCAATAATCTCCCCGCTGCTGAGGAGGGACAAAAGGACGTAGTTTCCGCAATGAAGTATTCAATTATGAACGGCGGCAAAAGACTCCGCCCGATACTTGTACTTGAATTTTGCAAGGCGTGCGGAGGCGACATTAGGGACGCGTTACCCTTTGCGTGCGCCATTGAGTATATTCATACATATTCGTTAATACACGACGATTTACCGTGCATGGACGACGATGATATGAGGCGGGGCAATCCCTCCTGTCATAAGATGTACGGCGAGGCAACCGCACTGCTTGCAGGCGACGCTCTCTTAACGCACGCCTTTGAAGCGATAGCTTCTGCGGAGCTCCCCGTAAGGAGAATAGCTTCCGCGGTTGAGCTCCTTGCGCAGAATGCGGGCGTAGGCGGTATGATTGGCGGTCAGGTGCTTGACCTTAAATATGAAAACAAGGTCGAGCCTACAATTAACGATTTGCTTACTGTTCATAAGCTTAAAACGGGCGCGCTTATTTCCGCGGCGTGTCTGCTCGGCTGTATTGCGGCGGGAGCGAGCGAAAGCCAGTATTCTTCCGCTTCAAAGTTTGCGTACAATCTCGGCGTAGCTTTTCAGATTAAGGACGATATACTCGACGTTACGGGCGATGAGGAAACCCTCGGTAAGCCCGTCGGCTCCGACGCACAGAGCGGAAAAACCACCTACGTTACTATGGTAGGCGTTGAAAAGGCTCAGGCTGACGTTGAACGCCTTACGCATAATGCGCTTACCTACCTTAAGGATTTCTATGACGTTGAGTTTATCGGCGCACTTGCGCAGTACCTTGTAAGCAGAGAAAAGTAAGAATTTACAGTTTGAAAGAGGCTGAATTATGTCATATCTTGAGAATATTAATTCACCTAAGGATATAAAAAAACTGAATATTGACGAGCTTAACGCGCTCTGCGAAGAAATCCGCGAGCTTATGATTAATACCGTTTCCACTACTGGCGGTCACCTCGCGTCAAACCTCGGCGTAGTTGAGCTTACCGTTGCGCTTCACAAGGTCTTTAATTCGCCCGTTGACCAGATTGTATTTGACGTAGGACATCAGTGCTATACTCATAAAATTTTAACGGGACGTAAGGACAGCTTTTGCACGCTCAGAAAAGAGGGCGGCATAAGCGGGTTCACAAGACCTGACGAAAGCGAGCACGATATTTTTTCAAGCGGTCATTCCTCGACCTCAATTTCACAGGCTATCGGTCTTGCCAAGGCTAAAACGCTGAGGAACGAAAAGGGTAAGGTTGTTGCCGTTATCGGCGACGGCGCGCTCACGGGCGGGCTTGCGTATGAGGCGCTCAATAATTCGGGCTATGAAAACAGCAATCTTATCGTAATTCTTAACGATAATAATATGTCTATTAGTAAGAATGTCGGCTCTATGGCTAAAAACCTTACTACTATAAGAACCTCGCCAAAGTATAACAACTTTAAAAGTAAGCTTACCCGTACGCTCGCTAAAATGCCGAAGTTCGGTCAGCAGATACAGCGCTTTTTAACCGCGGTTAATCAAAGAATCAGAAAGAGAGTATACAAGAATACTTTCTTTGAGGATTTGGGCTTTAGGTATTACGGCCCCATTGACGGTCACGACCTTGACTCGCTTATTGACGCACTTAAGGTTGCAAAGGCGCATAACCATTCGGTTTTAATTCATATTAATACGACTAAGGGCAGGGGATACGACTTTGCGGAGCGTGACCCCTCCAAGTTCCACGGTATAGGCGAGTTTAATATTAACACGGGCGAGCCTATTTCAAGCGGAGCAACCTTCTCCTCGGTATTCGGCGATTCGCTTTTCCATATGGCAGAAAAGGATACGAGGATATGCGCCGTTACCGCCGCAATGACCTCGGGAACGGGGCTTTCAAGGTTTGCGGATGAATTCCCTAAACGCTTCTTTGATGTCGGAATTGCGGAACAGCACGCCGTAACCTTCTCAGGCGGACTTGCAAAGAATGGTTGTATACCCGTATTTGCGGTTTATTCAACCTTCCTGCAAAGGTCGTATGACCAGCTAATTCATGACGTCGCTATGCAGGGCGTTAAGGTTATTTTTGCTATCGACAGAGCGGGCTTTGTAGGTAATGACGGCGAATCCCATCAGGGACTTTTTGATACGGCGTATCTTATGAGTATTCCGGATTTAACCGTTTATTCGCCCACCTATTTCGACGAGCTCTCCTCAATGCTATATCAGGCGGTTTATAAGCATGATAAGGCGGTTGCCATAAGATATCCCCGCGGTAATCAGCCAACTCCGCCCGAAAATTATACTTACAACAAGGAAAGCTATAAAATTTTCGGAGATGAGAACGCGTCAAGGTGTATCGTTACCTATGGGCGCGAATTTGCAAACTGTTATGACGCGCTTAGCGAGCTTGAGGATACGTTTATAATTAAATTAAACAGAATTAAACCTATCGACAGAGAGGTTATTAAATATACACGGAATGCCGAAAAAATCTTCTTCTTTGAAGAGGGCGTTAAAACCGGCGGCGTCGGGGAATGCTTTGCAGCCCTGCTTGAAGAAGCGGGAATAAAAGCTGAATTCAGACATATCGCCGTTGAGGATGAGTTTGTTAAACAGGCAAGTGTATGCTCTCAACTAAAGAAATATCATCTTGACAAAGCTTCCGTTATTAATGAGGTTAATTCAGTAAATGGCTAAAAAAATAAGACTTGACGTCGCCGTTTTTGAGCAGGGCTTTGCGCCCTCGCGTGAAAAGGCAAAGGCGCTCATAATGGCAGGTCAGGTATTTGTAAATAATCAGAGGGTTGATAAGGCTGGAGCCGAAATCAAACCCGATGACGTAATTGAAATAAAGGGCAGTACGCTTAAATACGTATCCCGCGGCGGCTTGAAGCTTGAAAAGGCTATGCAGGAGTTCCCGATAACGCTTGACGGTAAAATCTGTATGGACGTCGGCGCTTCAACGGGAGGCTTTACCGACTGTATGTTGCAAAACGGTGCTGTAAAGGTTTACAGCGTAGACGTGGGCTACGGTCAGCTTGCATGGAAGCTGAGATGCGATGAGCGAGTAGTAAACCTTGAGAGAACGAATTTCAGATACTGTACGAAAAATGAGATACCCGACGGAATTGATTTTGCTTCCGTTGACGTTTCCTTTATTTCGCTTAAGCACATTTTACCCGTACTGAATACTCTTTTAAATGCTGACGGACAGGCTGTCTGCCTTATCAAGCCTCAGTTTGAGGCTGGTAAGGATAAGGTTGGCAAAAAGGGCGTAATAAGGGATTTAGAGGTACATCTTGAGGTCGTTGAAAGAATTATCGCCCTTGCTCTCGAGAACGGATTTTCCGTAATGGGACTTCAGTTTTCGCCAATAAAGGGACCCGAGGGTAATATTGAATACTTAATTTACCTTGTTAAATCAAACGCTCCCGTAATCAGCGGGGAGGTCAACGCTGAGGAGCTTGTTTCACGTTCACATACGGAACTTGACTGATATGAAATTTACTATTCTTCATACTGCGTATAATCAGACTATCGAGGAGCTTTCCCGTGAGATAAGGGAAAAGCTTGTTTCCCTCGGTGCTGAAATATGTGAGGGTATTTCCGAATGCGATATTGTAATTTCCGTCGGAGGCGACGGTACTACGCTCAACGTTGCAAAGCGCGCGTCGACCTATAATAAGCCAACTCTTGGAATTAACGGCGGAAGGCTCGGCTTTATGAGCGGGCTTGAAAGGAACGAGCTCGACCTGCTTGAAAACCTTATTACAGGTAGCTACATTACTGAGTCAAGAATGATGCTGAAGGTTGATATATATGAGGGCGATAAGCTCGTTTCAACCCATGAGGCGCTGAATGACGCTGTTATAACCCGAGGCGAATTTGCAAGGCTCATTGATATTAACGTACTGAGCGACGGAAGACCCGTTACTACGTCAAGGGCTGACGGAATGATTGTTTCAACTCCGACAGGCTCTACGGCTTACTCAATGGCTGCGGGCGGTCCCGTTGTAAGCCCTGAGGTATCGTGCTTTATCGTTACCCCGATTTGTCCGCATTCGCTTGTTAACAGAAGTATAGTTTTTTCAAGCGATAAGGAGATTGAGCTTTTCGTTTCCAATGACGTTGATAATAAGTGCTCTATATCTATCGACGGCGACGGTTCGATTAAGATTAATTCTAATACAAGAATTATTATCTCAAAGTCCGAATCCGTAGCAAAGCTTATCAAAATAAAACCCGAAAACTTCTATGAAATCCTGAATAATAAAATTATTGAAAGGCGATATTGATATGAAAAAGAGACGTCAGGCAAAGATACTTGAACTTATTTCCGCTAACGAGATAGAGACTCAGGAGGAGCTTCAGGAGCTCCTATCCGAGTACGGCTTTGAGGTTACTCAGGCAACTATTTCAAGGGATATTAAGGAGCTCAGGCTCGTTAAGGATTTGTCCTCAAAGGGAAGATACATATACTCTACCGGTAAAAAGAAAAACGACAATATTGCAAGGCGTGCAGGCAGTATTTTCAGTGAATCAATCATCAGCCTTGATTACGGAATGAATACTATTGTTATTAAGTGCTTTTCGGGTATGGCTAATGCCGTTTGTACCGCTATTGATTCTATGGAGCAAAGCGAAATACTCGGTACTATTGCCGGCGACGACACTATCTTTATGCTCTGCAGGAATGAAGAAACTGCAAGGAATTTAACCATTAGAATTAGGAAGATGCTCGATGCTTAAAAGCCTGAATATTGAAAATATTGCGGTTATTGAAAAAGCGGATATTGAGTTTTCCCGGGGAATGAGCGTTCTCACTGGTGAAACTGGTGCAGGTAAGTCAATTATAGTTGACTCTATTAATGCTGTCCTCGGAGAGAGAACCTCTAAGGAATTAGTCCGCCACGGCGCTGAAAACGCTTACGTATCCGCAGTGTTTGAGGATATTAACAAGAGCGCTGAGGATAAGCTTGAGGAATTCGGAATACCCTATGAAAACGCAGAGCTTATAATAAACAGGAGAATTTCCTCACAGGGTAAAACCTCCTGCCGTATTAACGGCGTTCCCTGTACGGTTTCAATGCTAAGGGAAATCGGTAAGCTCCTTGTAAATATTCACGGTCAGCACGACAGTCAGGCGCTTTTGAACCCCGATTATCATTATCAGTTTATTGATATGATGGGCGTTAAAGGTCTTGAGGAGTATAGGGAAGCCTTTAAAAAGCTTATTTCCGTAAGAAGAAGGCTCAAGGAGCTTACCGCAAACGCCGACGATAAGGACAGGCAGTTTGAACTCCTCAGCTACGAAATAAGCGAGCTTGAAGCGGCTGATATTAAAATTGGCGAAAGGGAAGAGCTTAAAGCAAGAAGAAACCTGATTATCAATTCACAGAACATAATTAATATGCTTAGTTCCGTTATTTCTGCTTTTAACGGCGACGACGATACGCAGGGGATACAGACCATGATTTCAACTGCGTTGCGGGAATCAGAAGGCGTTTCGGATGTTGACGGAGAGCTTAAGAAACTCAGCGTAAAGCTTAATGAGCTCAGCAGCAACGCCGAGGAAATTAAGGACTTAGCGCAGACGAAACTGAACACAATAGATTTCAGCGAGTCGGAGCTTGAAAAAATCGAGGAACGCCTCGATATGTATTACCGTTTTTCAAATAAGTACGGCAGCACTGAAGAGGAAATGCTTTCTTATCTTGAAAACGCTGTTACCAAAAGGAATATGATTAAAAACAGCGACGAAGAGCTTGAAAAGCTAAATGCGGAATACGACAGCGCACTGGAGGCTTCTGTGAGCAAGGCTGACGCGCTTTCAAAGAGCAGAAGGGAAGTTGCCTTAAAGCTTGAAAAAGCCGTTAAATCCGAGCTGCAGTTCCTTGATATGCCTAAGATAGAGTTTGTTACGGATTTTAAAAAGGGCAATCTTTCGTCAAACGGCTATGATAAAATCGAATTTCTTATTTCAACCAATCCCGGCGAACCGCCGAAATCGCTTTCAAAAATTGCTTCGGGCGGCGAGCTTTCAAGAATAATGCTCGCAATAAAAAAAGTCCTTGCAGTCAAGGACACGGTTGCAACTCTTATTTTTGATGAAATAGATACGGGCGTGAGCGGCAAGGCAAGCAGCAAAATCGGACAATCTTTAAAGGACGTTTCAAGGTATACGCAGGTGCTCTGCGTAACTCATTCGGCACAGATTGCTTCCTGCGCCGATACACATTATTTAATCAGCAAGGAATTCAGAGGGGATAATACATATACCTCAGTTAAGGCGCTTGATTATGATGAGAGAAAGCAGGAGCTTGCAAGGATCATGGGCGGTATGAATATTACCGAAACGCTGCTTAAGTCCGCTGAGGAGCTTCTCAAAGGAAATTAGAAAATTTTACTTGTAAAACAGCGTGATATTTATTATAATGCTTTTATATTTGTTTGGAGGATGAATACCGATGGGTGTATATGAAGAATTAATTGAAAGAGGGCTTATAGCTCAGGTAACCAATGAAGAAGAGATAAGGACTATGGTTAACAGCGGTAAAGCAAAGTTCTATATCGGCTTTGACTGTACTGCTGACAGCCTTACCGCTGGACACTTTATGGCGCTTACTCTTATGAAGCGCCTTCAGGACGCGGGAAATCAGCCGATAGCCCTTATCGGCGGCGGTACTACCATGATTGGCGACCCTTCGGGCAGAACGGATATGAGAAAGATGCTCACCCGTGAGGATATCGACCATAACGCTGAATGCTTCAAAAAGCAGATGGAGCGTTTCATTGAGTTCGGCGAGGGCAAGGCACAGATGGTGAACAATGCCGAGTGGCTGCTCAGCCTTAACTATGTTGAGCTTTTGAGAGAGGTCGGAGCCTGCTTTTCCGTAAACAATATGCTCCGTGCAGAATGTTATAAGCAGAGAATGGAAAAGGGACTATCCTTCTTAGAGTTTAACTATATGATTATGCAGAGCTATGACTTCTACTATCTGTTTAAGCATTACGGCTGTAATATGCAGTTCGGCGGCGACGACCAGTGGAGCAATATGCTCGGCGGTACCGAGCTTATCAGAAAGAAGCTCGGTAAGGACGCCCACGCAATGACGATTACACTTCTTACCGACTCACAGGGCAGGAAGATGGGAAAGACCGCAGGCAACGCAGTATGGCTTGACCCGAAGAAAACCTCCCCTTACGATTTTTATCAGTACTGGCGCAATGTTGAGGACGACGACGTTCTTAAGTGTATCAGAATGTTAACCTTCTTACCTATGGAGGAAATCAGAAAGATGGATTCATGGGAGGGCGCTCAGCTTAATACCGCTAAGGAAATCCTCGCATTTGAGCTTACCAAGCTCGTTCACGGCGAGGAGGAAGCGGAAAAAGCACAATCAGCGGCGAGAGCGCTTTTCAGCGGCGGCGCCGACGACAGTAATATGCCTACTACCGAGGTTGAGGCTTCTGATTTTGACGAGGAAGGAAAGGTTACCGTGCTCGCGCTTATGGTTAAGAGCGGAATGATTAAGAGTAACGGCGAGGGCAGACGTCTTATTCAGCAGGGCGGCGTTTCCGTTGATGATGAAAAGGTAACAGACATCTGGAAATCGCTTACTAAGGACGAGCTCGCAAACGGAGTAATCATTAAAAAGGGTAAAAAGATATTCAGAAAGTTTACCGTATAAAATTAAGGCTCGGATTAATCCGAGCCTTCAGTCTGTCGAAATACCCCTTGAGACTAAGCGCTCAAGGGGTAATTTTTGGTAG
>CALCYI010000058.1 GCA_937907605.1 uncultured Clostridia bacterium
TCTACCAAAAATTACCCCTTGAGCGCTTAGTCTCAAGGGGTATTTCGACAGACTGTAAATGCCGAGGTTAAACCTCGGCATTTTTTTTATAATATGATACCGCGAGCTCGTCGCAGCGCTCATTATATTTATGTCCTGCGTGTCCCTTTACCCAAATGAATTCAACCCTGTGTATTTCAAGCAGGTTAAGAAGCTCCTGCCATAAATCAACGTTCAGCGCGGGTTTCTTATCCGCTTTCTTCCAGTTATTATTAACCCATGAAGTAAGCCAGCCCTGATTTATCGCGTCGCAAACATATTTTGAATCCGTTGTTAAGCTTACCTCACAGGGCTCTTTTAGTGCCTGAAGCGCGCTTATAACTGCGGTTAATTCCATACGGTTATTGGTAGTGCTTTCACTTCCGCCCGAAAGCTCCTTTTCTTTTCCTTTATATACCAATACCGCGCCCCAGCCGCCAGGACCTGGATTTCCGCTGCACGCGCCGTCGGTATATATTTCAACTTTTCTCATTTTGTAAGTCCTTTTGATTATTTGTGAATATTCTAACACTAATTTTGGTAATAATCAATATATAAATATCCTTGACAATATCTAAATAATATTTTATTATATTAGTTACTTGTAGTGTACGGAATACTATTAGGAGGTTAATTTTTAATGGCAAAACAAAATAAGATGCCCTCGGGCGCCGATATTAGAAAACGGAATTCTAATAGGCGCTATTATACCTACCGTAAGGCATCGAGGAAATCCTTTCCTGTTCCGGTAAAAGAAGCGGAAAAGGTGAAGATTTCCTTTCTCGGCGGTATGAATGAAATCGGAAAGAATATGACTCTTTACGAATATAAGGATGATATGTTTATCGTCGATTGCGGACTTGCATTCCCGACGCCTGATTTGCTCGGCGTTGACCTTGTAATCCCCGATTTCACACATATTCTAAACAATGCGGACAAGATAAGAGGTATAATAATCACTCACGGTCACGAGGACCATATAGGCGGACTTGCCTATCTTTTAAAGAAAATAAACATTCCCGTTTATGCAACAAGACTTACAATAGGACTTATAAAAGGAAAGCTTGATGAGCACGGCTTACTCGGAAGCGTTAAGCTCGTAGAGATTAATCCGAGGGATAATATAACGCTCGGCTCATTTAATATAGAGCTCATACATGTTAATCACTCAATACCCGACTCCGTAGGGCTTGCTATAAGATGTCCCGCGGGCGTAATAATCCAGACGGGTGACTTTAAAATAGATACAACTCCCGTTGACGGGGATATGATTGATTTGCCGAGGTTTGCGGAGTTCGGTAAAAGGGGAGTACTCGCGCTGCTTTCCGACTCCACTAACGCGGAAAGACCCGGTACGACAATGAGCGAAAGCGCAGTCGGCGAAAGCTTCGAGCTTCTGTTCAGAAAGGCGAAGAAAAAGAGGATAATCGTTGCAACCTTTGCTTCAAACATTCACCGCGTACAGCAGATTATCGACGTTGCCGTATCAAGAGGAAGAAAGGTTGCGGTAGTTGGAAGAAGCCTTGAAAATCTTGTAAGCGTAGGTAAGGAGCTCGGATACCTTAATATTCCCGAGGGAATACTCCTCCCGATTGAAAATATTAAGAACTACCCCGACGAAAATCTGCTTCTTATTACGACGGGCTCACAGGGCGAGCCGATGTCAGCGCTTACCAAAATGGCTATGAACGAGCACAGAATGGTGCATATAACGCCCAACGACTACGTTATTATTTCAGCAACCCCCATTCCCGGTAATGAGAAGATGGTAAGTAATGTTGTTAACGCGCTGATGAAACAGGGCGTTGACGTAATATATGAGAATATGTACGACGTTCACGTTTCGGGGCACGCCTGTCAGCAGGATTTAAAGCTTATGATAGGAATGGTCAAGCCAAAGTACTTTATTCCCGTTCACGGCGAGCAAAAGCACCTTGTTAAGCACGCGCAGCTTGCAGAATCAATGAACATTCCGATTGATAATATTTTTATCGGAGAAATCGGAAACTGTATTGAGCTCAGTGAGGACGGTATAAAGAAGCTTGGCGATGTTCCGTCTGGCGAAGTATACGTTGACGGATACGGAGTTGGAGACGTCGGGAATATCGTACTCGGCGACAGAAAGATTCTTTCAAGGGACGGTATAATTATCGTTGTTGCGGCTATTGACGCTGAGTCGGGCTACGTCGTATCGGGTCCCGATATAGTATCAAGGGGCTTCGTTTTCGTTAAGGAAAACGAGGAGCTTATGCAAAAATCAAGGGAGCTTGCGGGTTCCGTAATTGAAGCGTCATATGACAGCAGATACAGGGATTGGAATTCGGTTAAAACGCGTATGCGCGACGAGCTTTCAAGGTATCTTTTTGAAAGAACTAAGAGGAGACCGATGATTCTTCCGATTTTCCTTGAAGTATAGTTAAGGAGGATATATTTATGAAGGTAATTCTTAAAGCCGACGTTAAATCGCTCGGCAAAGCGGGTGAGCTTGTTAACGCAAGCGACGGATACGCAAGGAACTTTCTTTTACCGAAGGGTCTTGCGGTGGAAGCTAACGCTACTGCTTTAAATGAGTTTAAGAATAAGGAAAAGGCAAAGGCTTATCATAAGCAGGAGGAAATTAAGGCGGCTAACGCTGTTAAGGAAAAGCTCGATTCCAAGACCGTTAAGCTTACTGCGAAGGCGGGCGCTAACGGAAAGCTTTTCGGCTCAGTAACAACTAAGGACGTTGCTGAAAAGATTAGTAAGGAATTCGGCGAAAGCATTGATAAGAGAAAGATTGTAATGGAGGATATAAAGTCCTTCGGAACCGTACAGGCTGAAATTAAAATATATCAGGGTATTTCAGCAAATATTTTCGTTAACGTAACTGAGGAATAGGATTATTATGCCTGAGAATAACTATAACACTATGCTCCCTTATAACAGGGAAGCGGAACAGAGCGTGCTCGGAAGCATACTTATCGACGCTTCCTGTATGTCCCTTGCCGTAAAGCATCTTAAATCTGAATATTTCTTCTTACCCGAGCATCAGCAGATTTTTGCCTCAATGCTCTCGATATATAACGATAAGGGCGCTGCGATTGACCATATTACAGTTGCCAATGCGCTTGAAAAGAGCGGATACAGCGACGCCGCGGGAGCGCGTAACTATATTATTCAGCTTGCTCAAAGCGTACCGTCTACTGCTAACGTTGAAAAGTACGCCGAGATAGTTAAGGAGCAGTATTATCTGCGTACCTTAATTCAGATGTCGCAGGATATTATTGATAACTCCTCGGCTACGGGCGCTGATGCCAAGCTCATTATGGAGTCCACTGAGCAGAAGCTTTACGATATGCGTCAGGGTAAGGAAGCAAGCGGTCCGCGTAAGCTCAGAGAGGTTATCGTTAACGATGTTTACGATAATCTTAAAAAGCTCAACAGCGAGAATAAAGAGGACTATATCGGTATTCCTACGGGCTTCGGTCTGCTCGATAAGTACATAACGGGTCTTAATAAGTCCGACCTGGTTCTTATCGGCGCAAGACCTGCTATGGGTAAAACGAGCTTTGCGCTTAACCTTGCACATAACGTATCCGTTGTGCAGCATAAAAAATGCGTGTTCTTCTCGCTTGAAATGACTAATAATCAGCTTGCGGAAAGACTTCTTGCCTCTCAGTCGGGCATAGAATCAAGAAAGTTCAGAACGGGCGAGCTTACCGATGACGAATGGGTAAGGCTCGGTAATGCGGCGTCCGTATTCTATGACGCGGAGCTCTATCTTTCCGACGCTTCGGCAATTACCGTACCCGAAATGAAGTCCATTGTAAGACGTATGAGGGACGTGGACTGCGTTATTATTGACTATTTAGGACTCATTAGTTCCGCCGAAAGAACGGAAAACAGAGTTCAAGAGGTCACGAAGATTACTAAGAACCTCAAGATGATGGCAAAGGACCTTAATATTCCCGTTGTATGCTGCGCTCAGCTTTCAAGAGGAACTGAGGGCAGAGGAAAGTCCCACAGACCGCAGCTTTCAGACCTTCGTGAATCGGGCTCAATTGAGCAGGACGCAGATATTGTAATGTTCCTTTACCGTGAGGAATATTACTCTGCTGAGCAGCCGGAGGATAAGCAGGAGGAAATCGATAAGGATAAAACTGAGCTTATCGTTGCTAAAAACCGTCACGGCTCAACGGGTACTGTAGAGCTTATATTTGACAGGGAATTCACAAGATTCAGGGCGATTGAAAATGCAAGAGATTTTTAATAAAATCGACCGTACCGTAAAAAAACATAATATGCTTTCTCACGGCGACAAGGTTGTAGTCGGCGTATCGGGCGGTGCGGATTCAATGCTCCTTCTCAGTTATCTTCTATCCGTTCGCGAGGCTTACGCGCTTACTCTTACAGTTGCCAATGTTGAGCACGGAATACGCGGCGAAAGCTCAGTCAAGGACAGCGCATTTGTTGAAAGCTTTTGCAAGAAAAATAACGTAGAATTCGTTATTAGAAGAATTAACGCTCCGAAAGAAGCTAAAGAAACAGGACTCGGTGTTGAGGAATATTCACGCAAGGTTAGATATGATTTCTTTTCATCGCTCGGAGCTGATAAAATTGCTACTGCGCATAATCTTTCGGATTCCGTTGAAACCGTACTTTTCAGACTTTCCCGGGGAAGCAGCTTAAAGGGAATTAGCGGTATTGCGCCCGTAAGGGATAGCATTATACGCCCGCTTATCGAGTGTACCTCCGATGAAGTCAGAGAGTACTGCGACTGTAACGGTATACCTTACGTTGTTGATGAAACTAATTCCGAAAACGCTTATTCAAGGAATTATATAAGAAACGTAATTATCCCCGAGTTCAAAAGGCTTAATCCGTCCTTTGAGGAAGCTGTAATTAAGCTCTCCGAGGATGCGAGGGAGTCTGACGCATATTTAAGCTCTTTAGCCTCTGAATACTGCAAAACCGAGCTTGATATTAATACTCTCAAGTCGTTAAATCCTGCCGTTGCAAAAAGAGCAATCGTTCAGTATGCCAAGGGCTTTAATATCACCCTTGATTATAAGCATCTTGAAGAGGTGTATGCACTGCTGTTTAAAAACGGACGTTATCAGCTTAGCGGTAACATTTTCGCGGTTTCTGACGGGGTTATTCTGAGGATTACTTCGTTTAACGTAAAAGAGCCTGAATACTGCGTGAATACTAAGAGTGTTCCCGTTTCAGAATTCAAAGCATATAAAAATAAATTTGCATTTTACTGCGACTGTGATAAAATAGGCGGTAACGTAAACGTAAGAGCAAGGCTTCCGCAGGATAAAATTTCTCCTGCCGGAAGGAATTGTACAAAAACTCTTAAAAAGCTTTATAATGAGCTTAAAATTCCTCTCGAAATGAGGGATACATATCCCGTAATAACCGATGATAAAGGCGTTATCGGCGTTTACGGCTACTCTGTTGATGACAGAGTTAAAATTGATGAGAATACAAAAAACGTGCTTCTCGTCGGTTTAATGGAGGACAATAGTTAATGAGGAAAGATTTATCCAACAATTTCAAAACGGGATGGATTTATTTTGTCATTCCGCTTCTTCTGATTGCTTCGATTTTCTTTATGTCGTCCCAGAATAATAAGGTTGACGTAAAGTATTCCGAAATCGTTAATATGTTCAGGACTAATCAGGTCAGCGAATTTGAGCTTGATTTGTCAAGCGGCAAACTGAACTATAAGCTTTTCAGCGAGGAAAGCAAAAAAGAGCATATTTACAGCGTTCCGAGCGTTTCGTATTTCCTTGATGACGTGAGTAAATATGTCAACGAATATAATACTGCTCATCCCGATAAGCAGATAAACTATAATTATATCAAGGGCTCGCGCGGTTCGGTATTCGTAAGTATGATACCGACCATTATTCTCGGCGCCGTGCTTGTAGGTCTTTCGTTCTTAATCATAAGGCGAATGGGCAATACCATGACGAGCGAGAACAACAGAGCGCTCAGCTTCGGTAAGGTAAAGAAGAATACCGAGGAGGAATCCGATAAGAAGTTTGAGGACGTTGCAGGCTGCGAGGAGGAAAAGGCAGAGCTTGAGGAGCTCGTTGATTTCCTTAAAGAGCCTGAAAAATATACTAAGCTCGGCGCGAGAATACCTAAGGGCGTGTTGCTTGTAGGACCTCCGGGTACGGGTAAAACCCTGCTTGCAAAGGCGGTTGCAGGTGAAGCGGGAGCGCCGTTCTTGTCTATATCGGGCTCCGACTTTGTTGAGATGTATGTCGGCGTCGGCGCTTCGCGTGTGCGTGACCTCTTTGAACAGGCTAAGAAGAAAGCCCCCGCGATTGTATTTATCGACGAAATTGATGCCGTCGGCAGACACAGAGGTACTGGTATGGGCGGCGGCAACGATGAACGCGAGCAGACCTTAAATCAGCTTCTTGTTGAAATGGACGGCTTCGGAACTAACAGCGGCGTAATCGTAATGGCTGCGACCAACCGTCCCGACGTTCTCGACCCTGCGCTTTTAAGACCCGGCAGATTTGACCGCCAGATTACTGTTAACCGTCCAGATATGAAGGGCAGGGAAGAAATACTTAAGGTTCACGCAAGGAATAAACCGCTCGGACCCGACGTTGATTTTAAGGAAATCGCAAGAATTACAATGGGCTTCACTGGCGCAGATCTTGAAAACCTTATGAACGAGGCGGCTATTCTTGCCGTTAAGCGCAAAAAGAAAGCAATAACCTCAAATGAGATTATTGACGCTATCTCAAGAGTTGAGCTCGGTATCGAAAAGAAAAACCATAAGTATACCGATCGTGCTAAAAAGCTTACCGCTTTTCACGAGGCAGGTCACGCCGTATCCTCGTTCTATGTTGAGGGACATAAGCCTGTTAAGGAAATTTCTATCGTGCCGAGAGGTCTCGGCGCAGGAGGATATACCTGGTATTCACAGGAGGAGGAAAACTACGAATCGAAGAATGAGATGCTCGGCGATTTGATTTCCATCTTTGGCGGAAGAGTTGCGGAAGCGCTTTCTCTTAACGATATTTCGACCGGTGCTTCAAGCGATTTAAAGCACGCGACTGCAATGTGCAGGGATATGGTCGCAAAATACGGTATGTCAGACGCTGTTGGTCCGGTTGTATATGATGACAGCAGCGATGAGGTTTTCCTCGGCAGAGATTACGGTAGGGTTAATAATTATTCTGATAAGACTTCTGCAAGAATTGACGAGGAGGTTGAACGCCTGCTCAGAGAGGCTTACGCAAAGTGTGAGGAAATACTTAAGGCACACTTCGATAAGCTTGAGCTTGTTGCAAACGCGCTTCTTGAAAAGGAAAAGCTCAGCGGCGAGGAGTTCGCAAATCTTATGAATTACGGTACTCTTGAAGCTCCTGAGACTGAAATAGAGGATACTACGGAATATGAAGAGCCTGTATCGGAAGCCATTGAAAACCCCTATGTACAGGAAGAAACTGAAAATAATTCAGACGAATAAAAAAGCACCCGCGGGGTCAATGTCATTAAGATAGTGACACAAAAAGGAAAAACGACACACAAAATGTGGCTTG
>CALCYI010000059.1 GCA_937907605.1 uncultured Clostridia bacterium
CTTATCAATTTTTTTATCCATAATTATTTCTCGCTCCTAAATTCGTTTACAAATTTATCGTGATTTGTAGCTTTGGCTACAAATCAGGTTGAAATTGAATATTGACATTTATTATTATAAAGTAGTATTATTTTATTGAACAATCAACTGGTTAATGTTTATAATCATTATAACACAAACAAGTTGAAATCAAAAGAAAAAACAAGTTTTCTAACACAAAGACAGAAAGGAAAGAAGTTATGAAAAAGAATGTATTAGTAAGATTGATGAGCGCGCTTCTTTGCGTTTGTTTGCTTGCAGGAACGCTTGCGGGCTGTTCAGGCAACAAGGCTCAAACGGACACTTCGGGGGAAACCTCAGAAGACGTTGCTGCGTCAGAGGAAATCCCTGCCGAAGCATTGGAAGAATTAACTAACGGTTATGACCCTGAGGTTGATACGAATCTTGACGCAGAGCGCAGCGATTCAGGCGATGCTTCATTAGCAGGCGCCGTTATCACTATTAACGGAGAAAAGGTAACTTTCTCCAACAGCAAACTCATTACTGACTATAAAATCTCTCCAAATAAAAACAACCCGAATGACCCAAATACTCCACATAGAAATCACAAGATAGATACCATAACTATCCACTGCTCTGCCGGAGTAACTCAGGTATATGCCATTGCAAACTTATATAGTAAGTCTGCGACAGAAGCCAGCGTTAATTATGCAATTGGCTCTGACGGAAAAATACTAATGATTCTTGAGGAAAAAGACAGATCGTGGGCAAGCGGTAACTCTGCCAATGACAACCGTGCAGTAACTATCGAGGTCGCTTCAGAGGTCAACAGCCCTTATGCGGTTACAGATGAAGCATACAAAGCACTCATTAAACTTGTTACGGATATCTGCCAGAGAAACAATATTGAAAAGCTTGTTTGGAGTGAAGACTCTGCCACTCGCATAAAGCATCTTGACGGCGCTAATATGACGGTTCACCGTGATTTTGCAAACAAAGCTTGCCCGGGCGATTATCTTTACAGCCGTATGGGCGATATAGCGTCACAGGTAAATAAAAATCTCGGTGTTGAATAAAAACTTATCAAGATTATTAAATAACACACCCCTATGGTAGCTGTTTTTTGCCATAGGGGTATATTTTTTATTCTTCAATCCTTTTTCGCTTAAAGCAGAAAATCAAAAGCGGAATATAAGTACAAATCGGAAGCAGAATACCAATGTTTTTCAACTTGCATTCAATGATTTGTTGAAAATCTGTTGAAAGATATGTTATACTCATTATATCACAACAATTTATAATCAAAAGGAAATCATTTTTCAAACGGCAAAGACAGAAAGGACAAAATATGAAAAAATCATTTTCATTTATATTATCAATCATTTTAGTTTTATCAGTGCTTACCGCCTTACCGCTCACAGTTTTCGCAAAGGTTACCCCTATCACACAAAACGGCTTTACATACTATGTTGCTGATAATGGAAGAACAAGCGCAGTGGTACAGGATAACGGTATTACATGGCTTAAGGAAGAATCCGAAGGAACCTCTGCTTGGTACGGTATTGATAATTCACAGGGGCTTATTGAGACGGGCTCGATTTTCTGGGTTATTTGGATGGACCCCGAGTATTCATGTTATGCTTACTATGATTTACTTGATGATAAACCAAGCAATACAAATATCTCGCACAAAATATTTATGTACGGCATTTCTAATCCTAATGGAATCGAAGACACACAAGTTGTAAATTCGGTTCCGATGTATATACAACTTGGAGCAGATTGGGATGAAGATGATATAAAGAATACATTTGTCAATGGCTCTGACAATCCTTTCGAAATTTCATTTAAGCAAATGGAATGTCCTGACGGAACTGGTATGTTTGCGGTAGTTAAGTCAAGAGTATTTATTGAAAACGGCAGCCTTGGTGGCTTCCCTGATTTGACCGATACTGCTTCCTTGAGTGCCTCAATCTTTTCGGGCGGCTCAAATATGCTCTTTGCCGGCGGTGGATTTATTTTAGGAGCAGCCGTCGCCTTACTCGGTATGACCGCAATTAAAAAGAGAAAGAACAAAGAAGCAGAAAACGCATAGTTTTAACAGAATGGGCGATATTGCAGCAGAGGTAAATAAAAATCTCGGTGTTGAATAAAAACTTATAAAGATTATTAAATAACATACCCCTATGGTAGCTGTTTTTTGCCATAGGGGTATAAATTTTATTCTTCAATCTTTTTTCGCTTAAAGCTGAAAATCAAAAGCGGAATATAAGTACAAATCGGCAGCAGTATGCCGAAGTATTTATGCGGCGACATTACCAACGTATTATAAATGGAATGGTATGTTACAGCCAGCATTAAAAGAGAAAGCGTTCCGCAATAAAACAACTTTTTCTTTTTTCTGACAAAGGATATGCCGATACCGACTGCCACCGTGCAAATACTGTGCATAAGGCTTGCGCCGAAGCCGCGCATAACCGCCCATTTGATATCTATGCTATACAAATTCTGCGTTATCATAATCATATTTTCTATTATAGCAAAACCGAGACCGACAGCGAAGGCTGACTGCGCAAGCTTCTGCCTGTCATCTGAGATAAATAGAGCGTAAAGCAGTATTGGTAAAGCCTTGAGCAATTCTTCTGTCACAGGGGAAACAGTCGTTGTAAAATACAGCATATCCCTGTTTATGCTAAGATAGACATGGTTATTTACTTCACTTGCCAAAAGGCAGACTGTTGTTCCGATAAGAACAAAAGCAACGGTAAGCCTTGACTTTTTCTGCATAATAAAGAGCGAAAGCGCCATCGGTATCAAAAAGCAGATATAAAGAACATAAGTTATATTGTCCACTTTTCGACACCTCCCTTCAGCACGGGAAGCAGTGTAACCACTACAATTCCAATACTTACGCAAGACGCAACATACAACGGCGTAATATCAATATATAAGCCGACGGCTTCAAGCATAATAAGAAAAGCGTAGGCGAGTACAAGCGCATTATATTTTCTCAATGTTTTTATTATACCGAAATCGACATCATATATGATGATATGCTTAAAACTATAATATGCACACTGCATAATAAAGAAGGTAACAATGCCCCATACGATTCTCAGCTCTGTGTTATGTACTTTCATAAAAAGGGAAAAATATATGATAAGTACAGACAGCGGCGCTATAAGCGAAATAATTCTCGTTTTTCTGAAGGCCTTTGTCTTATCATCAACCAAGCCGTCCATTTGCCCGAAGTTAGCCGAGAAAAAGAACATAAAGCTGCCCGTTATTCCGAGCAAACCGATATGAAAACCGCTGTTCAGATTCCCCTGCGTAAAAAGGTAGATGACCTGATACAGCCTTGAAAACATAAGCGACATAACGCCGCAGGCAGCGAGCTTAAGATATAATGCTTTCTTTTCTTTAAAGAAATTATACAGCCCGAATGCGCTGCCTATCAGAGAGCAAATAAATATAAATATATTCATTGCTAATTCAAGTTTCATTTTAGGACCTCTATATAAATATTTTTTTACATCTTCCAAACGATTGATATTTCCGCCAACAATTGTTGGGATATCCGCTTCATCTGATATCTTTATCATCGTACTGATATTTTTTTCGTGTTCCTCATCATTACTTGAAATATCAAACATATCCATGTCAAATTTCTGATTTTTTGTAAGAGAATCACTTGGCTTTAGAACACCTTTTATTACTAATTTGTTGTCGACCATAGATGCAGTAGTATCATCTAAAATACCACTTGGTGCACTTGAGATATTTTGTATATATTTAAAAGTTTGACCTTTTAATGCATTTTGCTCTAAAGTGAAAACACCTCCTTCATTCACTTGGGCTTTCTCGTTCGTTTTTTTCGTGTATTCGAAAGGATATGGATATAAAATGAATCTCGAATCGTCTTTTCTGATATTATTTGTAATAAATTTCATTACTTTATTACTCGTATTGGCAAATGTATCTTGAATTAAGCCGAAGAAACCGAGATCAGTTAATGTTTGTGTTTCAGTTAATCTTCTTTTTTTTTGTTGTTGTTTGAATTCTTTGAGATATTTCATACGTTTGGCTTTGTCTTTGTCGAAATCCATCTTTTGATAGTAAGGATAGGGAGCGTGACCTTGAGTTAAATTATGTATTTTAAGTCCTCTTAAGACGAGTTCATCATAGTACGTCTTGGAATGTTTTTTGTTTTCCGAGAATACGGGGTCCGTTGCAGAAATTTTTTTTTGAATTTTTTTCAAATTTGAATTTGGACGAGAGTCTACTATTAAGAGAGATAAAATGATTAGAAAAAGTTGTAATATATGAGCTTTTTTCATTTTTTTTTATTAAATTGAAAATGAAAGATTTTTGATTAGATATATATTATTTTTTATAAAAAATTAAAATAAATTAATTAATTTAATAAT
>CALCYI010000060.1 GCA_937907605.1 uncultured Clostridia bacterium
TACGAATGCGCTGCTCTACCAACTGAGCCACAGTAGCGAATTATTGAATTTTTGCCTTTTTGCTGCTATGACCTTCCGTTTACGAATGCGCTGCTCTACCAACTGAGCCACAGTAGCGAATTATTGAATTTTTGCCTTTTTGCTGCTATGACCTTCCGTTTACGAATGCGCTGCTCTACCAACTGAGCCACAGTAGCGAATTATTGAATTTTTGCCTTTTTGCTGCTATGACCTTCCGTTTACGAATGCGCTGCTCTACCAACTGAGCCACAGTAGCGAATTATTGAATTTTTGCGTTTTTGCTGCTATGACCTTCCGTTTACGAATGCGCTGCTCTTCTCTCAAAAACATAGTCGCACTGCTCGCTTGTAGCGCTTCGCATTGCTCGTTGTTTTTTCACCTCAGCGCCGTGCCTTCATCTGCCACCGGCAGCGGCACGCCGCTTCGCCCAACTGAGCCACACCAGCGGATTATTTATAATCTGCATTTACAGCGGCGGATACTTGTACCGACGCTGAAAGGAGAAACATACGTAGTGATTGTTAGTAAAACGCTTGCGTTTTGCTTTAATCACAGAGAATGTTTGGACGAGAGCCACACCAGCAAATTGTTAATGCTCATCTATTATATTTGATTCATCCAAAAAAATCAAGAGTTATTTAATAATTCTATCAAAGTTTGAAAAACGAACTCAACGGAGGACTTTCTTACCTGCTGGCGTCCGATTTCGCCGAAAAGCTTTGTATAGGTTTTGGTTTCTCCGTTAACACTGAAGCCAAAGCAAACCATACCGACGGGCTTCTTTGCCGTTCCGCCGCCCGGTCCCGCTACGCCCGTAACGCCTACGCCGACCTCGGCGCTTGCAGTCTTTGCAACGCCCTGTGCCATTTCATACGCAACCTCCTCGGAGACTACGCCGTTTTTAAGAATAGTATCGGCGCTGACGCCGAGGAGCTTTATTTTAGCCTCGTTAGCGTAGGTGGTAAAGGACATATCAAGCACCTTTGAGGCGTTGGTAACGTTGACGAGCGTGCCGCAGCAGAGCCCTCCCGTGCAGGACTCCGCAAAGGCAATATGCCAGCCCTTTTCGATTAATAAATCAACAACCTGTTCCTCAAGTGCCATAACCTACTTCCTTTCGTTTTTACAGGGTGTGGGCGACCAATGGTCGCCCCTACGTTTTTTTAGTTACAACGGCAAATTCTACAATATGGTTTTTAACGTTCCTTACCGAAATTGAAAGCTCGTCCGTTTCGCATTCAAACGCCTCGCCGTCGTTGGGTACGCGCTGAATAACCGAGCAGAGCCAGCCGTTAAAGGTATCGTACAAATCGTCATTAGTTAAATCAATTCCGAGGACTTCTGATACGTCGCTTATATCTGCGCTTCCCATAATCCTCCAGCTATTTTCGGTAATATGCTGTATATCGTTTTGAACTAAGCCCTCGTCCTCCTCGTACATATCGCCGACGAGAGCCTCCATTAAATCGTGGAGCGTGATAATTCCCTCAAAGCCGCCGTACTCGTCGATAATAACGGCAAAGTACTTGCGCCCCCTCTGCATCTTTGAAAAGAGGACGTTAGCCTTCATACCCGACGGGATATAATACGGCTCGTCAAGCGCCTTTGAGATAATGTTCTTCTTCGACTTGTTCTTAAGTCGGAAGTAATCCTTAGTATCGAGAATACCGATAATATTCTCGTTATTTTCGCGGTAAATCGGATAGAAGGAATGGCGCGTGCGGTAGATAAGCCTGTCCCATTCCTCTATGGGAGAGTCGGCGTCGATTGAATCGACATCTATTCTGTGAGTGCAGATCTGGTCAACGTCAATATCGTTAAAATCAAAAACGTTCTGAATAATATCGTTTTCGTACGCCTTAATCGTCCCCTGCTCACTGCCCTGGGAGAGCAGCATTCTGATTTCCTCCTCGGTAACCTTATCATCGTGCTCATTGGGATTAATACCGAAAAGCCTCAGTACTATATTGGTCGAGGCGGTGAGGATAAACACTATCGGCTTGAACACAATGGACACGCCGTAAAGCACGCCCGACATACCGAGCGCCATTGACTCCGCCTTTTTCATCGCGATACGTTTAGGCACGAGCTCGCCGAACACGAGATTAAAATACGCGAGTATAATCGTAATAACGACTACTACTATTGTATTCAGAGTTATCGTATTAATACTTACGCCCGTTTTAAGAATTGCATTTACAACGGGAGCGGCAAAGCTGTCGGCGGCAAAGGCGCTTGAAAGAAGCCCTGCAAGCGTAATCGCAACCTGAATAGTAGCAAGAAAACGCGACGGTTCGGCAACAAGCTTAGAAAGCCTGCCCGCTTTTTTATTACCCTCGGAGGTAAGCTGGCGCAGGCGAGCGTCGTTCATGGATATTACCGCAATTTCCGCGCTTGCAAAAACCGCGTTTAAAAAGATTAAAACTAAAAGTAAAATTATTTTTCCTATCATTATTTTATATTATTCTGAAGCTTAGCGGCGGTCAGAGTATTACGCATCAGCATTGCAATAGTCATAGGTCCTACACCGCCCGGAACGGGGGTGATGAAGGAGCATTTATCCTTAACGTTGTCAAAATCAACATCGCCGCAGAGCTTGCCGTTTTCGTCCCTGTTCATACCGACGTCAATAACAACCGCGCCGTCCTTTACCATATCGGCGGTAACGAACTTTGCCCTGCCGACAGCGGCAACGAGAATATCCGCGGATTTTGTGATTTCCTTTAAATCAACGGTTTTTGAATGGGTAATCTCAACCGTTGCGTTTTCGTGTAAAAGAAGCATCGCCATCGGCTTGCCAACGATATTGCTCCTGCCGATTACTACCGCCTTTTTACCCGTTAGGTCAGTACCCGTACTGTGAATAAGCTCCATTATGCCCGCGGGAGTACAGGGCAGGAAGTTATACTCCCCTATCATAATAGCGCCGACGTTGACTGGATGGAACGCGTCTACGTCCTTTATCGTCGCGATACGGTTAATAACCTCTTTATCGTCAAGGTGCTTCGGAAGCGGAAGCTGACAAAGAATACCGTTAATTCTTTCGTCTGCATTAAGCCTGTCCACGAGGGCGTTAAGCTCGTCCTGAGTGGTTTCGGCGGGAAGCGCATATTTAACGCTGTAAAAGCCGCACTCCTCGCACGCCTTTTCCTTATTCCTTACATATACCTGAGAAGCGGGGTCGTCGCCCACGATAATAACAGCAAGTCCCGGGGTTATTCCCTTTTCTTTAAGAAGCTCGCATTCCGCTTTAACCTGCTCCTTAACCGCCTTTGATACTGCTTTTCCGTCTATAAGCTGCATATTCTTCACCTTATGCTTTCTTAGTCTTCTTTTCCTTTTTTGGTCTTTCCTCGGGGATAATTGGGAGCATTGACTGCGGGAGTGTTCCCTTCTTGCACCTTATCATAAAGTAGATGAAGAACGCGAGCGCAAAGATAACGATAACGCCCGAAAGGAGCTGGGATACTCTTATCGTAGTATTCGCAACGTAGAGAGAGTCCGTCCTCATACCCTCGACCACCATTCTTTCAGCGCCGTAAAGAACGCCATAGAGCATAAAGATTTCGCCCTTGAACTTTCTGTGCTTGGTTACGATAATATGAAGAATAATAAAGCTGATAAAGCACCACACGCTCTCATACAGGAATGTCGGGTGAACGGGCAGTTCGGGATTGACCTCCATTCCCTTTGCGGAAAGCTCCGCAGCGGTTTCCTGTAGCGTAGCCTGAATCTTAGGCGACCACATACGGAAAAGCGCGGTGGTTGTATTAGCGCCGAAGGCTTCCTGATTAAAGAAGTTGCCCCAACGCCCGAAGCCCTGTCCGATTAAAAGACCGAGCGCGCCTAAATCAAGGAGATTGAGGAAGTTGATTTTGCCTATTTTGCAGCCTATTGCCGCACCTATTAACGCGCCGATAATTCCGCCGTAAATAGCAATACCGCCGTGGTGTATCATAGGGATTTCCTTAAGATTCTGAGAATAGTAATCCCACATAAAAGCGACATAATATATCCTCGCGCCGATAATACCGAATATAGTTCCCCATATAAGCACGTCGGTCATACCGTCGAGGCTCATCTTCCACTTCCATGCGCCGCGTCCGCCGTAGAGCACGGCAAGTCCGAAGCCGAGCGCGATAACAATACCGTAAAAATGAACGTCAAAATTGCCGATTGAAAAGGCTATCGACGGCAAGTCGAACTCAATGCCGAGCCCCTCAAAGACAACGTGAGTAAAATCAGACATAGTATATCTCCTAAATCAATAATATATTATACTATACCATATTGTTTTCACGATTTCCATATTAATTATAATAAAATACCTAAAATAAGGGACAAAAGCTCCTCGGATACGCTCTCGCGCTCGATAATATACAGTATAAAAAGCGCAAGGGCTATTTCCTTAGGATTCTCGAGCGAGCAAAGCATTGAGCTTAAGGTTACGCTTTTTTCCTCGTGAGAAACGCCCTTTGCCCTGCTCTGCATTTCCCTCACACGTTTTTTAGCCTCGTTAATATCGTTAAAATTATACTCCGCCATTCTCTCACCTTATTGATTAAATAATTTATTTGATGTATAATTGTATGAGACAGTATGGAGGATTATGAATGAGAATAGTTGTAACGAGCGATACTCACCGTGCCTCGAGAGATTTTTTCAATATTATTGACAGACACGAAAAGAACGCTGACCTCTTTATAAATCTCGGCGACAGCGAGAAAGAAATTGAATTACTCGAAATGTCGAATCCGAAAATTAAAATTAAATGCGTAAGCGGTAACTGCGACTGGAGCAGCACCGCGCCGATTGAGCAGATAATCGAGTTTAACGGCAAAAGAGTTTTCTTTACGCACGGTCACAAATACCACGTTAAATACGGCTACGGCGAAATTCAGCGCAGGGCAAAGGAGCTCGGCGCGGACATCTGCCTTTTTGGACACACGCACGAGCCGTACACGGAATTAGTCGACGGAATATATTATTTAAATCCCGGGGCGGTATGCCACGGCTCGTACGGAATAGTCGACGTGGTGCCCGGCGGAATAATGGCATATACTCTTAAAATATGAGGTGAGAATATGGAAAAGAAAAAGGCAGGCGCGCTCGGCGCGAGAACCTGGAGCTCAATAGTTATCTTCGGTCTGGTCGGGCAGATAGCGTGGATTGTTGAAAATATGTATTTTTCACGCTTTATGCAAAACGAGATAACGAGAGCGCCGTACGCAACTACGCTACTTGTGGCGTGGTCGGCAATCTTTGCAACGCTTTCTACGCTTATAGGCGGAGCGCTGTGCGACAGAACGGGAAAAAGAAAAATCTTTATTTCCGCGGGCTACATAGTATGGGGCTTTACAATCGCGATGTTCGCCCTCGTGCCTATGAATCCGAGCACGGATAAGGTGCTGCCGCTCGTAATACTCGTTGTGGCGATGGACTGCGTTATGTCAATAATCGGCTCAATCAGCAACGACGCGGCGTTCAACACCTGGGTTACCGACGTTTCGGACACCTCAAACCGAGCGAGAGTGGATACGGTGCTTGCGGTAATGCCGCTCTTTTCAACGGCTATCGTATTCGTAGGCTTTGACAGTCTTACTAACGAAAACGCAACTCCTGCGGACTGGAAAAAGTTCTTCGTAATTCTCGGTATGATTACGACGGTGGGCGGTATTATCGGGCTTATTCTTATGAAGGACAAGGCGGGATTAAAGCCGAATAAGGAAAATGCCTTTATTTCGGACTTTACCTATTCCCTTCAGCCGAAGGTTATCAAAGAAAACAAAATGCTCTACTGGTGCCTTGCGGGCAATATGGTATCGGCAATCGGCTACCAGGTTTACGTAAACTACCTTTTCAACTTAGTTGAGGGTACTATGAAGATTAAGGACTATATAATTCCGATTGCGATAATCGGAGTGGTCGCCGCCGTAGGCTCGGTTATCGTTTCAGCGCTTATGGACAAATTCGGAAAGAAGCATTTTTACTATCCCGTAATAGTCGCGGGTATCGCAGGCAGCGTTATAGTCTGGGCTTCAAAGTTCTTAATAGGCAAAAATGAAAAAGCGCTTATCGCCGTGCTGATAGTCGGCGGAATACTGCTCGTTGGGGTTTCGCTCGTAATGGCGGGGCTCTTCACCGCTTCTTACAGGGACTACATTCCCGAAGGCAAAGAGGGACTTTTCCAGGGGTGCAGAATGGTAATGTACGTGCTCGTACCGATGGTCGTTGGTCCGCTCGTTGCGCAGTTCATAATCAATATGGCAAACAGAGGAGTTACCGACGAAGCGCAGATTGTATATCCGATGGAACTCTTCCTCGGTGCCGCGTTCGTAATGCTCTTCTGCTTCATACCCGCAACTATTGTAAGAAACAATCAGCCCAAGCATCACGAGGAATTGCTCAAAGAGCTTGAAAAATAAAAAAAGAGCTGTCGATAGGACACCCGTCACAAAGAATTTTAACAGACTGAAAGACAATTCTCTTTCAGTCTGTTTTTTTCGGATTTGGCAGTACAAATCCTATACACTCTACAATCTGCTACATAATTCTTGACTTATATTTCTAATAATGCTAAAATAAAAGTGCGAAACCAATTGAATATTTTATAACTCGGTGAGGTACGCTATTTTTATCTCTTTTGATAAAAATGCATACTCTTTATTTGACGTACTTTAACGAGTTATTGTTCAAATTGGTTTCGCAGCTATGAGTTATGCGTTTTTGGCGCAGCTTGTAGCTGCGCATTTTTATTATTATAAGGAGAGTTAGGAACTATGACGCATGAAGAACAAGTTAACGCATTAAAAAAAGCTTTTGATTTACAAACCTTAATAATCGAAAAGCAAAATGAATTCTCACTTTTATCGCAAAAACGATACAAAGAAAAGCCTTTGCCGCCAACGAAGCCGCAAAAGCCGGTTTATGAAACTGTTCCGTATCCTGAGGTAAAATCAGAAATTACGTTTACAGAATACTTAAAAACAGAATCTACGTGGTTGATATCATTAGTATTTTGGCCTTATCTTTTGTATTTGTATTTTAAAGGATACAAATCTGCAAAAACAAACGATATTGAAAGAATAAAACAATCAGAAGAGTATAAGCTAAAATGTAAAGAAATTGACGAAGAAAACGCTAAAAGAGATGCAATAGCAGAAAATGAATTGAAAGAAAAAATGACAAGTTATAACGAGGAACTTGATAACTATAATACTGTTACTGTACCTCAATATGAAGAAGAATTGAAAGCATGGACAGACAACCATAATAAACAACTCAATGATTTGAAGAATACCGTTGACAAAGCATCTAATGAATTAACGGCTTTATATGAAGAAACAAATATTCTTCCGCTTCAATACAGGAAAATAGATGCAATAGAGTATATTTATAATATCGTTGCTTCTTCAAACGATTATGACGTTTTCAAAGGCATCGAATCATACGAAAAGAAACTATCAAGAGATTTAGAGAAAGAAAGAATAAAACAGCAAGAGAAAGCAAATGATTTGGCATTATTAAATGCTCAACTTGCAAACGAACAAAACGAGTTGTTAGCAGAGCAAAATTCAATCGCAGAGCAAGCGAGAAAAGACGCCAGAAATGCAGAAATTGTAGGCGCAATTCAAAGGCATAAAACAAACAAAATATTAAAAGACAGGCATTAATTAACATTTATGTCGTTAATTCAAATACAAAGAAGGTTGACAAAATGTCAACCTTCTTTATTACTGTACCTGTAATCAGTTATTACTTTTGTTCAGCGCAGTATTTACTTCCTTTTCGTTGATTTTTGAAGCAGTAAAAACCAACGCGTATACAATAAAGTATACAATAACAAATATGGGGAGGATGCTTTTTACTATCGCTGATATTCCGCTAGCGTAATTGCAAAAATATGAAGCAAAAGACACTGTAACGAAACATAAAAAAACATGTATTAAAGACAAAACAAACAGGTTTAGCTTGTCAGAATATAATATGCTTGTAAAAACACCTATCAAAAACGAAGCTGCAAGCCAAATTGCAATGTCTTTAAGTTCAATATGCTTTCCTTCCCCCAAAACAGCGGTGCAGACAGTTGTAACAACCGAACCGATACCCGTTCCGATTATTCCGAAATGTAAAATATTAAATAACGATTTCATATTATTATCTCCTTACAAAATTCTTAAATGAGTTGAAATATTTTCTTGAAATAATCAACGTTCCTTTATTCTTTTTCAGCCTTGCGGTATAGTTCCCGCTGAACTCAGCGGAAACGGAAAGAACATAATTAATGTTGACAACCGTGCTTTTGTTAATCTGAATAAAGCCCTTGCAGTTAAGAGTATTCGAGAGTTCATAAAGCTTTTCATTTATTTCATATCTTCCGGTTTCGGTAACGGCATATGTTTTCCCCTGTGCTGCTTCGAAATATATAATATCCTCAGCATCGTACAATATACTCTCATCCTCACCCCGAAGCATAAGCTTTCCGAAAGCTGAAATGTTATTCAAAGCAGAGATAATGTTCACAGCCTCTTCACTATGAATATTCCCTTTAACAATAACCTCAAGATCACTGCAATCAGCGTACTCTAAACTGATTTTCAAATCATCACCTCCTGATGATTGAATTATAACTTATTATTGAATAATCGGAATAAAAAACTAAGTAAGCAGTAAAAAAACACAAATAAGACGTTATTATTTGCCGATAAAATAAAAATATTTAAAGCTGATATCAAATGACATCAGCTTTATTTTTATATCGCTACGATATTAACAAGCTTGCCCGGAACGTAGATTTCCTTTTTAATCTGCTTTCCGTCGATGAGCTCTTTTATTTTTTCGTCCTGTTTTGCAAGGGCGATAACCTCGTCCTTGGGCATATCAACGGGGATATTAACGCGCGAGCGAACCTTGCCCATTACCTGAAGCACGATTTCAACGGTGTCGTCAACCGTCTTCGCTTCGTCAAAGGTCGGCCAGCTTGCTTCATTGAGCATACCGCCGAAATTCATCTGCTCCCAGATTTCCTCGGTTACGTGAGGAGCGAAGGGATTGACGATAAGTATAAGGTCGCGGAGCTCTGCGCGGGTAACGCTGCCCTTATCGTAAATCTGGTTAAGGAGAGTCATAACCGCCGCGATAGCGGTATTAAACTTCATAGCCTCGATATCCTCGGTGACCTTCTTAATAGTCTTGTGCATCGAGCTTGAAAGGTCTGAGGAATACTCGTCGGAGTCAGTACAGATTTCCTGAAGCTTCCAGAGTCTGTCGATAAAGCGCTTACAGCCCTTTACGCTCGATTCGCTCCACGGAGCAGCCTGTTCGTAGTCGCCCATAAAGAGTACGTAGGAGCGCAGAACGTCGGCGCCGTATACGTCAACAACTTCATTCGGGTCGATTACGTTACCCCTTGACTTGCTCATTTTAACTCCGTCGGGACCCAAGATTAAGCCCTGTGCAGTTCTCTTAAGATACGGCTCCTTAAACGGTACCGCGCCGATATCGTAGAGGAAACGGTGCCAGAAGCGTGAGTAAATCATATGCCTCGTTACGTGCTCCATACCGCCGTTGTACCAGTCAACGGGTCCCCAGTACTTAAGCTTATCCATATCGGCAAGCGCCTTGTCGTTGTGCGGGTCGATATAGCGCAGGAAGTACCAGCTTGAGCCTGCCCACTGAGGCATTGTGTCGGTTTCGCGCTTTGCATCGCCGCCGCACTTCGGGCACTTGCAGTTTACGAAGGAGTCAATCTTCGCAAGCGGGCTTTCGCCGTCCTGTCCTGGCTCAAAGTTTTCAACCTCGGGAAGCCTTAGCGGAAGCTCGTCATACGGTACTGCAACAAGTCCGCAATTCGGGCAGTGTACAATCGGAATAGGCTCGCCCCAGTATCTCTGACGGTTGAACGCCCAGTCCTTCATCTTATACTGAACGCCGCCTTCGCCAATGCCTTTTTCCTGTAAGAAATCAATCATTTTTGCGATTGAGTCCTTCTTATTATCAAGTCCGTCAAGGAAGCCGGAATTAACCATTTCGCCGTCGCCTGTATAAGCCTCGACGGAAATGTCGCCGCCCTTGATAACCTCGATAATATCAATACCGAACTTCTTTGCAAACTCCCAGTCGCGCTGGTCGTGAGCGGGAACAGCCATAATAGCGCCCGTACCGTAGCCCATCATAACGTAGTCGGAAATGTAAATAGGAATATCCTTGCCGTTTACGGGGTTCTTAGCAGTAATACCCTCGAGTCTTACGCCCGTCTTGTCCTTAACGAGCTGTGTGCGCTCGAATTCAGTCTTTTTGGCACATTCCTTACGGTAATCCTCAACCGCGTCCATATTGGCTATATTCGCGCTGTATTTGTCGATAAGCGGATGCTCGGGCGCGATAACCATAAAGGTAACGCCAAAGAGCGTATCGGGACGGGTAGTATATATTCTCAGCTCCTCGGGGATCTCGTTGATAGAGAAGTTAACGAAAGCGCCGCGGGATTTGCCTATCCAGTTAATCTGCTGAAGCTTTACGTTGGGAAGGTAGTCAACCTCCTCAAGTCCCTCAAGAAGCTTGTCGGCATACTCGGTAATGCGGAGATACCATACGTCCTTGGACTTCTGGATAACGTCGCTGTGGCAGATATCGCACTTACCGCCCTGTGAATCCTCGTTTGAAAGCACAACCTTACACGACGGACAATAGTTTACGAGAGTCTTATCCCTGAAAGCAAGTCCGTGCTCGAACATCTTAAGGAATATCCACTGAGTCCACTTATAGTAATCCTCGTCGGTGGTGTCGATAACCCTGTTCCAGTCAAATGAGAAGCCGACTCTCTTGAGCTGAGAGGTGAACTTTGCGATATTGATATCCGTTACCTTACGGGGATGAATGCCCGTTTTGATAGCATAGTTTTCCGTGGGAAGTCCGTATGCGTCAAAGCCTATCGGGAAAAGCACGTTATAGCCCTGAAGCCTTCTCTTACGCGATACGACCTCAAGACCCGAATACGCCTTGATATGACCTACGTGCATACCTGCGCCGGAGGGATACGGGAACTCAACGAGGGCGTAAAACTTTTCCTTATCGGAATTGTCAACGGCGTTGAAGGTACCCTTTTCCTCCCATATATCCTGCCATTTCTTTTCAACTTCTTTAAAATTATAATCCATAGCCTTGTCCTCCAAACAGGATTAATCTAAGTTCTTATTTTATTCTTTAACGAGGAATTCGTCAATATCTATTTTTTCGCCGTCCTCCCAGAGACGTTCAAGCTGGTAAAAATCCCTGCTGTTGCTCAGCAGCACGTGAACAACAACACCGACGTAATCGAGGCAAATCCATTCGCTCGTTCTGCCCTCTGTGTGATGGGGCTCAATTCCCTGCTCCGAAAGCTTAAATTCAACCTCGTCGGCGATAGCCTTGAGCTGAGTGTTTGAAGTAGCGGTAGCGATAACGAAGTAATCGGTGAGTACGGTAATATCATTTACCTTGATAACCTCAATGTCGCTTCCTCTTTTGCTGTCGATAGCCTTTACTGCGGTTTTTACAATGTCAAAATAGTTTTCCATAAAATTCCTTTCCGTTAATTCATTATATTTATCACCCAGTTATAGCAGCTAAGCGTATCAGGGTGTAATAATCTGTTTTCATTTACTACCGAGGTTATTGTATGCTTAAGGGAATATAGCATACCCTCATACAAGCTCTCCTCGGTTTTAGCCCTCATAATATCTACGTCGGGGTAATTCCTGTCCGCAGAGGTAAAATCGGCGAGATAAATAATCATCTCAAAGTCCGTCATATCATCGCGCCCCGTCGTATGATAGCGGATACCGCCTATAATATCAGGGTCGGTAATGCCGAGCACATTTTTTACGTACGCCGCTCCGCTCATCTGGTGATATACGCGGTGGTTACCCCTTTCAACGTAGGTAAGAATATGACCGTCCTCTTTGATAAGGCGTTCCTGCTCCTCGGGCGGCATTTCCTTGGTGATATCGTGGAGTATTCCCGCAAGGTAAGCCTTATCGCCGTCAAGTCCGTGCTTTATTGCAAGTTCCTTTGCCTTTTCAGCTACGCACATTGAATGGTGAAAACGGTATTCGGACAGGCTGTCCTTAATCAGTTTTATATAGTTTTCATACATAGAGCCCGTGCTCCTTAATATATTCTGCTACTGCCTCGGGGACGTATTTTGAAATGTCCTCGCCGTTTCTTACAGCCTCTCTGATTTTAGTTGAGGACATTTCGTAGGGCGAAGCTACAATCGCCTGTATACCGAGCGACTCGTTTTCAATGAGGAACTGCCTCATAGCCTCGTTATCGTCCTTACTGCGCGAGAAGCCGACAACCTGCGCGAGCTTAAGTATCTTTTCATACTTGTACCAGGTCTTGAAAGCAAGAAGCTGGTCCGAGCCCATAAAGAGATAGAACTCATCGTCGGGATACAGCTTTTTAAGCGCCTTTAAGGTATGATATGTGTAGCTTTTGCCCTTAAGGTTAAACTCGATATCGCTGACCTCGCATTTAGGATTAGTCAGCGCAAGGCGCAGCATATTAATCCTGTCCTCGCCGTCTGCGAATTCCGCGCCCGTACGGTGCGGTGGATTCGCAGTCGGGATAATCAGCAGCCTGTCTATGCTCTGCATTGCGGGATACATCGGGATACGGGAAAGCTCGTCGATAAGGTGCAGGTGTCCGTTATGCACGGGGTTGAACGCACCTCCGAAAATTCCTGTTTTCATTACTTTTTCCTCGGTCTGTCGGGCTTTGCGCTTTTTGCTTCCTTAGCCTTCTGGCGAGCACGCATACCCTTAATCTTAACCTTTTTCTTAGCGGTTGCCTTTGCCGTTCCCGAGCCGCGCTTTTTCTTTTTCTCGGCAATACGAAGCGCGTCAGCCATACGGTAAAGCACTATTACGCCGCCGATTACCTGAATAACGTCAGCGCCTGTCTTTTCGGCAATTTCGTCAGCAAACGCTCTCGGCTTGTCAGGGGCGGTGTCAAGGTGTACCCTGACCTTTATAAGCTCCCTCGTATCGAGCGCGTCGTCAATCTGAGTAATCAGATTATCGCTTATGCCCTCTTTTCCTATATGAATAATCGGCTCAAGCGGATTAGCCTTTGCGCGCCAGTAAGCGCGTTCCTTTGATGTCATATAATGTTCTCCAATTCTTTTTTCAGAAGTCTTAATGCATTGCCGCGGTGGGATATTTTGTCCTTTTCCTCGGCGGTATAACGCCCGAAGGCTCTGCCGTCGATAATGAACAGCGGGTCGTAGCCGAAGCCCTCGTTGCCGTCGCGCTCAAAACCGATATGCCCGTGGCACTCTCCGCGAACGCTTATTTCACGTCCGTCGGGAAAAACGCAGGAGATAGCACAGACGTAATACGCCGTCCTCTTTTCCATAGGTACTCCGCTGAGCTTTTCAAGCAGGAGGTCGTTATTTGCCTCATCGTTGCCGTGTTCTCCCGAAAAACGCGCGGAATAAATACCGGGCGCGCCGTCAAGGTAATCCACGCAGAGTCCGCTGTCGTCGGCAATCGCGGGCATATTCATCTCTTTACAGGCATGATACGCCTTTTTTCTCGCGTTTTCCTCAAAGGTTTTTCCGTCCTCAACTACGTCGGTAAGCGTTTTACCAAGCATATTAGCGGTTACTACGTTAATACCGAGCGGGGCGAGAATCCTCTGCATTTCAGCAAGCTTTTTCTTGTTATTTGAAGCTAAAATATAATCCATAATTATTCGTTATCTACGAAGCTGATAAGCTTTTCGTCGTCCTCGTGGGTGGGTTTGATGTCAAAGAGCGCGGAGGCGAAAGCGTCTGCGTCAAACGGCTGCAAATCGTCAATCTGCTCCCCTACTCCGATGAACTTAACGGGTACGTCAAGCTCGTTATTAATAGCAAGCACTACGCCGCCCCTTGCGGTACCGTCAAGCTTGGTTAAGATAATACCCGTAATGCCTGCGGCTTCCTTAAAGTCCTTCGCCTGATTTACGGCGTTCTGTCCCGTAGTTGCGTCGAGCACAAGCAGGGTTTCCCTTGAAGCGTCGGGAAGCTCGCGGTCGATAACACGGCTTATCTTATTAAGCTCGTCCATAAGGTTCTTTTTATTATGAAGTCTGCCCGCGGTGTCGATAATGATAACGTCGCTACCGCGCGCCTTGCCCGCCTGAATTGTATCGTACACTACTGCTGCGGGGTCGCTTCCCTCGGCGTGCTTAATTAGCGGTACGTTCGCTCTGTCAGCCCAGACCTGAAGCTGCTCAATTGCGGCGGCGCGGAAGGTATCCGCAGCGCCGAGAATAACCTTACGTCCCATATTCTCAAGACGGAGCGCAAGCTTACCGATAGTAGTCGTTTTACCGACTCCGTTAACGCCGATTACGAGAATTATCGACGGCTTGGTTCTTATCTTAAGATAGGAACCGCCCCATACGATACCCGCAACGATATCCTTCATAGTGCTTCTTACCTCAGACACCTCGGTAATACGGTCGTTTTCTATCTTCTCTTTTAAATCGCTTATAATTCTTTCCGCTGTGGGCATACCTACGTCGCCCATAATGAGCACCTCTTCAAGCTCCTCAAAAAGCTCGTCGCAGATTTCGTCATAGGTTTCAATAACCTCGTCCATCTGTGCGGTAATGCCCTCGTCGCGGGTTTTCTTTAAGCCTTTTCTGAATTTATCAAATAATCCCATAGCTTTTCCTCAGATAATTATTCAAGTCCCATTTTTTCTGCAAGCTCGGCGCTCTGTAATTCAAGAAGCTTTGATACGCCCTTTTCCTGCATCGTTACGCCGTAGAGAACGTCAGCCTCCTCCATAGTGCCGCGCCTGTGGGTGATTGAAATGAACTGAGTTTTATCAGTCATTTTTCTCATATATTTTGCAAAGCGCTCTACGTTGACCTCGTCAAGCGCCGCCTCAACCTCGTCGTAAATACAAAACGGCGACGGGGTTACCTTAAGTACGCTGAACAGCAGAGCCATTGCGGCAAGCGACTTTTCACCGCCCGAGAAAAGATTAATATTCTGTACCGACTTTCCGGGAGGCTGAATTTTAATTTCAATCGGACATTCAAGGCAGTCCTCGGGGTTTTCAAGGATAATCTCGCCCTTACCGCCTCCGAAGAAATCGGAGAAGGATACCTTAAACTGCTCGTTAATTCTGTTGAACTGAGCCATAAACTTCTCGCTCATGGACTCGGTAAGCTCGTTAATAATCTTAGCAAGCTCGCTTCTCGACTGTTCAATATCGTCAATCTGTTCTTTAAGAAATTCGTATCTTTCGCTTACTTCCTTGTATTCCTCGATAGCGCCGACATTAATAGAGCCAAGCTTTTTAATCGAAGCCTTAATTTCGGAAAGCCTCGTTCTTGCGGCGTTAATATCCTCAATAACGATTCCGAGCTCCTCAGCCTGAGACTTGGTAAGCTCATACTGTTCAAAGAGCATATCGTTAAGATTATTATACTCCCGCTCCATATTATTCCTGCGTTCCTCAAGCCTTACGAGCTCTGCGGAAAGCTTTTCACGGTCTGCGGTCTTTTCCTTTTCAGCCGCGTTCATTTCGTTCACGCTCTTTTCGAGCTGATTTCTTACGTCAATAAGCGACTGAATACTGCTGTTGCTCTCGGCTGATTGCTCCTTAAGAGCCGTTTTCTCTGCCTCGGCTGCTTCGATTGAAGCCTTAATATCCTCAATAGTCTTTTCAATTGATTCAATCTCGTCGGTAATAGACCTTACCCTGTCGGACTGAGTTGACTGTCTGAGCTCGAGCTCCTCAATAGAGCGCTTAGCCGCCTCGGTATCCTTAGCGAGCGTTACAAGCGCAAGGTTGATTTCCTCGGACCTCGACCTTATCTGCTCCCTCATATCATTGAGCTCGTCAGCACCCTTATTAAGAGTTGAAATAGCATTTTCGCACTCGTCGATTTCGCCCTGCAGCTTCTCAGCGTCGGCAGAGGCAACCCTCTGTGCCTCGGAGAAGAGCATAATTCTTCCGTCGGCGTTCTCCTTTTCCGATAGCATTGCCTTCTTCTGAGTATCAATTAACGAAAGCTTATCGGCAATCAGTCTGTAATCGCCTTCAGCGCGGATTAACTCCTCTTTTGCGTTTCTGAGGTCCGCGTCTGCGCCCTGTAAATCTGCGGCAGCCTTATTCGCGTCCTCAAGCGCGGTCTTATAAACCGCCTTTGCTTCCTCAGCCTTTGCTTCAAGCTTCTTTGCTTCCTCGCGCAGCTCCTCTATAAGATTTGCACGCGAGAGGATTCCTGCGCCCTTTGAGCGCGAGCCGCCCGTCATAGAGCCGCCCGGGTTCATAACCTGACCGTCAAGGGTGACGATTTTATAGCGGTTATTATATCTCTTTGAAATACCGATAGCGCAGTCGATATCCTCTACAATCATAACTCTGCCGAGCAGGTTTTTAACGATATCCCTGTACTCGCTTTCACATTCAACGAGGTTTGAAGCGATATCAATAAAGCCGAAATTGTCGTCTAAATCCTTTTCTTCAATAGACCTCGGCTTAATTGCTGAAATAGGAAGGAAGGTAGCGCGTCCCTGATTATTATTCTTAAGGAAGTTGATAGCGCGCTTTGCGTCGCTCTCGTTACCTACGACGATATCCTGCATTGCTCCGCCGAGGGCAACCTCAACCGCGAGCGAATACTCGTTATCAACAGAAATAAGCTGGGACAGCGTACCGTGAATACCTGAGAGCGCCTTAGCCTCGCTCTGCTTCATTACCGCCTTAACGGCGCCGGAAAAGCCCTCCATATTCTTTTCAAGGTCGGATAACATCTGTGCCCTTGAGCGCTTTTCCTCAAGAGTTCTGAGGACTCTGTCAAGCTCGTCCTTAAGCTTTTCAGCCTTTGCAGTTTTCGTTTCGAGCTTAAGCTTATAGCCGTCCATTGAGTTTTCATATTCGGCAATACGCTCTTTAACAAAGGTGAGGTTTTCCTCGCTCTCGGCTCTCTGTGAATCAATAGCGGCGGCTTCGACGTCAGCCTCGCTGAGCGCGTCGTCAATTGCGCTCATTCTCGATCTGATTTCCTCTATTGAGGAAAGTGCCTGGGACACCTTAATCTTGGAGTCCGAAAGCTTAACGGTAAGCTCGGAAAGTCTTTTATTAAGCTCTAAATTCTTCTTGGTGTTCTCCTCGTCGTCGTAGCGCAGCGAATCGAGCTCGCTGAGAACGCCCTGGAGCTCGTTTTTCTTATTATTTATCAGCGCTTCGTTCTCGTCAATAAACGCCCTTTTCTCGTTAATCTGTTCGTCGATTGAAGCGCCTGCGTCGTCGCTCTGGGCAATGTCGCCCCTGAGCCTTTCAATAGTCTCGTTATGGTGCGTAATCTGAGCCCTTAATACGCTGATTTCGCTTTCCTTATGAAGCGCGGCTTCGTCAAAGCCCACCATAGTCGAGCGGAGCTCCTCAAGCCTGATATTAGACTCGGCAATATTTTCGTTAACCGAGATTATCCCGTTTTCAAGCTCCGTGATTTCCTTTTTACAGATATCGTAGGAAACCTCGGCGGCTTCAAGCTTATGGTCCTGCTCGCGAAGCTCGCTCGTAAATTTATTTATCCTGTTAAGCCATACGCCGATTTCAAGGGTTTTGCGCTCCTCTGCAAGAGATAGGAAAATCTTAGCCTTTTCGCTCTGCTTTTTAAGCGGTCCTACGCGGTTTTCAAGCTCACCGAGAATGTCGAGCAGGCGGACTAAATTTTCCTGAGCCTGTTCGAGCCTTCTTTCAGCGTCGCGCCTCTTATGACGGAAGCGCGAGATACCCGCAGCCTCCTCAAAAAGCTCGCGCCTGTCCTCGTTCTTAGCGGAAATGATGGAGTCAATCTTGCCCTGACCTACCATAGAGTAACCGTCCGAGCCGAGTCCCGTATCCATAAAGAGCTCGTGTATATCCCTGCGTCTTACCTGTACTCCGTCGATTTTATACTCGCTCTCGCCAGAGCGGTAGTAACGGCGGGATACGGTAACGATATCGCCCTTGCTCTTAAGGGTATGGTCGGAGTTGTCAAGAGTAAGCACAACCTGTGCATAGCCGAGGGGCTTGCGTGCGGAGGTACCGCCGAAAATAACGTCCTCGGTCTTAGCGCCACGGAGCGACTTCATACTCGTTTCGCCGAGCACCCAGCGCACTGCGTCGGAAATATTGCTCTTACCCGAGCCGTTAGGACCTACTACGGCGGTAATACCCTTTCCGAATTTTAATTCAGTTTTATCAGGGAAGGATTTAAATCCCTGCATTTCAAGCGTACGTAATAACATAAATTACCTTCTCACAATTTTAATTTCATCAACCTCAACCGAATCGCTGACGGTGAATTTTATATTATATCCCTGCTCCATTAAGAAGTAGACGTTTCTTTTCTGATTACCCTTAAGCTTTGATACGCTTCTGGGGTTTACGAATATTTCATAGCTCCCCGGCGGGTGAGCGAGCACCTTATTAAGCATAAAGCGTGACTGCACTATTTCGCCGAAGGCAGGATGAAAGGCTCCTGCGACCATATTTTTCTTTATATCCTCGCTCGAATGAAGTCCGAGCCTTATTACCTTTATTCCGGCGGACTCAAACATCGGAAGGAGCTTCGTACAAAGCTCAGCAGCGTCGTCGATCGTTTGAGGTTTATAAATCTCTTTATCGTAAAGCACCGCAAGGTATGTACCCTTAAGCACAACGGTCGGATAAATCCTTACCGTCGCGGGCTCAAGCGCGATAATCTTCTTTGCGGTTTCGATTGCCTTTTCGTCAGTATCGAGGTAAAGCCCTGTCATCATCTGAAGTCCGAGCTCAAAGCCGTACTCCTTTATCAGCCGTGAAGCCTCCTCGACCTGCTTTGCGGTATGTCCGCGGCGGTTTGCAATAAGTACCTCGTCGTCCATACTCTGCGCGCCGAGCTCTATAGCCGTAACGCCGTATTCCTTAAGAAGCATCAGCACCACGCGATCGATAAAATCGGGACGGGTGGAAATGCGTATACCCATAACGCTTCCGTTTTTTATATACGGCTGCGCCGCTTCAAGCAGGGAGAGCATATACCCGCGTTCAATCGCGGTAAAGGAGCCTCCGAAAAAAGCGATTTCGTACTCAAAGCCTTTGTGCTTAAGCGCGGTTTCGACCGCTCTTTTCACATCTTCGGGGGTTGGCTGAGAAGCCTGTCCCGTGATCGTGTGCTGATTGCAAAACGAGCATTTCTGCGGACAGCCCGCAAAGGGAACGAAAATGCTTATATTCCCCTTTTTCATAGCTCGATACCCATAAGCTCAAGCGCCTGCTTTGCGGCAGCCTGCTCCGCGCCCTTCTTGCTCGTGGAAACGCCCTGACCTACTACGTTTGAATTAACATAAAGATTTACGGTATAAATCTTCGCGTGGTCGGGTCCCTCCTCCTTGACGATTTTATACTGGAATACCTCGTCGGGATTCTTCTGAATAATAATCTGGAAAAGGGATTTATAGTCCTTAAACGCCTCGGAGCTTGCTTTCCTGTCTGTCTTCAGGAACGGAAGCACAAAGCGCTTAGCCTCGTCCATACCCGAGTCAAGATAAATTGAAGCGATAACAGCCTCAAAGGCGTTTTCAAGCACGCTGTCGTTGTGCATTTCGTTTGAAAGCAGCGCGCCCTTGCCCATAATCAAATACTTATCAAGCTCTATGCTCCTTGCAAATTCGGAGAGCGCCTCGGTACAGACGTACGACGAGCGGATTTTGGAGAGCTCGCCCTCGTCCATCTCGGGATACTTCGTATAGAAGTAATCAGCAGAGATTATTGAGAGAACGGCGTCGCCCAAAAACTCCATACGCTCGTTACAGGCGCGCTTTTTCCTACCTGTTTCGTTGGCATAGCTTGAATGGGTAAGCGCCTCTACTAAAAGCGATTTGTCGTTATAGGTGTATTTAATTTTTTCTTCAAATTCTCTTAAATCAGCCATAGTTCAGTAAGCAGTTAGCAGTTGGTGGTTAGATTTTTAAGGGCACGGTCTGAGAGGGCGGCATAGCGCTCCTTTTTGTCCCTTATCTTCGGTTCAATCGGCGGTAAAATGCCGAAATTCGCACCCATCGGCTGAAAGTTCTCAACCGTTTCGTCGCTTATATACGCGGTTAAGGCACCTATCATAGTTAATTCACTCAGGATAAGCGGCTCTCTGTGCTGAGAATACCTTACCGCGTTTATGCCCGCCATAATTCCCGAAGCCGCGGATTCCATATATCCCTCAACGCCCGTTATCTGACCTGCGAAAAAGATATTCGGATTACTTCTAAGGCTGTAATCGGGGTTAAGCAGCTTAGGTGAATTAATAAATGAATTTCTATGCATAACGCCGTAGCGAACGAACTCCGCGTTTTCAAGCCCCGGTATCATAGAGAACACTCTTTTCTGTTCGCCGAATTTCAGATTAGTCTGGAAGCCGACAAGATTGAACATAGTTCCCTTTTCATTCTCGCGCCTGAGCTGAACGCACGCCCACGGTCTGTGACCTGTTTTAGGGTCTGTTAGTCCTACGGGCTTCATCGGTCCGAAGCGGGGCGCGTCAAGCCCTCTTTTTGCGAGCTTTTCGATAGGCATACAGCCCTCGTACACGTCAAAGTCGTGCACCACGGCGCCCTCTGCGTTAATCAGCTCGTCAATAAAAGCCTCATACTCAGCCTTATTAAACGGACAGTTTATATAATCGTCCTCGCCGCCTCTGTCATATCTTGAAGCGGTAAAAACCTTTTCAAAGTCAATGCTGTCGGCGGTCACTATCGGCGCTGCAGCGTCATAAAACGAAAGGTAATCCTTTGAACAAAGGCGTTTAATCTCCTCACTCAGAGCTCCGTCCGTTAGAGGTCCCGTAGCGATAACAAGCACCTCGCCGTCATTCACTTCGATTTTATCGTAAACACGGTGCTCAACCGTGATGTTCGGGTGCGACGTGATTTTTTCGGTAATAGTTTTCGAGAAAACGTCCCTGTCAACCGCGAGCGCACCGCCCGCGGGAACTGCGCACGCCCTTGCGATAGGTACTGTGAGCGAGCCGAGACGCGCCATTTCCTCCTTAAGAAGTCCCGCCGCGCTCTCAAGCCTTGAGGCTTTCAGCGAGTTGGAGCATACGAGCTCCGCAAAGCCCTCGCTCTTATGCGCGGCGCTGAATCTGACGGGCTTCATTTCAAAAAGCGTTACCTTATTGCCCGCTTCGGCAATCTGCCATGCAGCTTCAACGCCTGCAAGCCCCGCTCCGATAACTTTAAATTTCATATCAGCTCTTGCTGCGGGGTACGGGTTTGGTAAAGCCGCAGCCCTCCTTATCGGGACAGTAGAGCACGTTGCCCTTACGCCTGAAGAGCGACTTGCCGCACCTCGGGCAAACCTCGTTGCTCGGATAATCCCAAGTCATAAAGTTACACTTAGGATAATTCGCGCAGCCGAAGAAGGAGTTTCCCTTCTTAGTTTTCTTTTCTATAATATCACCGCCGCACTCGGGACATTTTGCGCTTGTCTTGGTTACAAGCGGCTTTGTATTCTTACATTCGGGATAACCCGGACAGGCAAGGAACTTACCGAAGCGCCCTACCTTAACGACCATATTGCGCCCGCACTTGTCGCAGATAACGTCGCTCTCCTCGTCCTTGAGCTTAATCTTTACGCCGAGCATATCCTTCTTCGCCTTTTCAAGCGGCTCCTCAAAGTCGTTGTAGTAAAGGCGAATCATATCAATATAATCCTTCTTGCCCGAATCTATCTTATCAAGGTCGTCCTCCATTTTTGACGTATAGTTTACGTCAACAATATTCGGGAGCGTATCCTTTAGGAGATTGGTCACAGCCTCGCCGAGCTCGGTCGGTACGAACTGCTTGCCCTCTCTAACAACGTATTCCTTGGCGAGAATCGTGCTCGTAATAGTTACGTAGGTTGACGGTCTGCCCACGCCGTTTTCCTCAAGGGCTTTAGTAAGGGAAGCTTCGGTATACCTTGCAGGAGGCTGGGTAAAATGCTGATTACCGAGGATTGACTTAAGTTTAAGCACGTCGCCCGCCTTCATTGGTGGAAGCGGAGCCTCGTCCTTTGCCTTTGCGCTTTCGTCAAGCTTTTCCTCATAAAGCGCGGTGAAGCCGTCGAACTTCACGCTGTAACCCGTTGCGTTAAAGATAAAGCCGTTAGCCTCAATCTCCGCCTTAATGGTTTCCTGATGGCACGCTTCCATAAGAGACGCAATAAAGCGCTCCCATACGAGTTTATATATTTTATACTGGTCTGAGGTTAAGGAAGCCTTAACTCTGTCGGGGGTTACGCCGGGCATTGAAGGTCTTATAGCCTCGTGGCCGTCCTGAGCGTTGCCCCTCGTTTTGAAGTATCTCGGCTTTGCGGGAAGGTATTTTTCGCCGTATGCCTCGCGGATATATGCGTTACCCGCCGCGCGAGCCTCCTCGGAAATTCTGAGCGAGTCAGTTCTCATATAGGTAATAAGACCGACCGTGCCCATTCCCTGAACGTCGACGCCCTCGTAAAGCTCCTGCGCCGCCTTCATAGTCCTTCTCGCCTGGAAGGAAAGACGCCTTGAAGCCTCCTGCTGAAGCGTGGAGGTGATAAACGGCGGAGTCGGATTCTTCTTTCTCGTGCCCTTCTTGACAGATTTTACGACATATTCCGCGCCGTCAAGCTTCGAAAGGATATAATCGCTGTCCTCTTTAGAAATAATTGATTTATTCTCGGGTCTAAGGTTATTACCCTCGGGGTCCTCTACGAGCACCGCCGAAAAGCTCTTTCTGTCGGGAGGGTTAGTAAGCTTAGCGTCGATTGACCAGTACTCCTCGGGCTTGAAAGCTCTGATTTCGTTTTCTCTGTCAACAACAAGCCTGAGCGCAACGGACTGTACTCTGCCCGCGGAAAGTCCCCTTCTTATTTTCTGGGATACGAACGGAGAGAGCTTATAGCCTATAAGCCTGTCGAGAATACGCCTTGCCTGCTGAGCGTTTACGAGGTCAAGGTCGATTTCCCTCGGCGCTGACATACCCTTGCTTACGCCCGATTTTGTGATTTCGTTAAAGGTAACCCTGTTCTTATCTTTCAGGTCAAGATTAAGCAGGCTTGCAAGGTGCCACGATATAGCCTCTCCCTCACGGTCAGGGTCGGTTGCGAGGTATACGTAATCCGCCTTATCCGCTTTCTTTTTAAGCTCGCTTATAAGGTTTTCCTTGCCCTTAATTTCCGCATACTTAGGCTCAAAGTTATTCTCAATATCAACACTGAGTCTTGCGGCTGGAAGGTCGCGCACGTGCCCCATTGAAGCTACGACGTCATAGCCTCTGCCGAGGTAGCCCTTTATGTTCTTTGCCTTTGCAGGCGACTCTACAATTACTAATTTTGACATTACTTTTGTTTATCCTTTCAATCTGTATCGCTTGCCCGAGGCGCTCTCAACAAGCCCCTTCATTTCAAGCATAGTCAAAGCGACGAGCACTCCCCTTGCGGGTACTGCGCTTTTTTGTATTATATCCTCAATGCTCTGAAAGTCCTCGCTCAGCGCATTGTATACAGCCTTTTCATCACCGCCGAGGGCGATAGCCGTCCTCGTCATCTCCACTCTTTCAGCCCGATCCAGCATTATGCTTTCGAAATCGACCTGCTTCTTTTCGGGGGCGTTAGCTTCTTCCTTTTCAGTCATTAGCTCGTACGGCGTTTTCACCCTTGACATATCGAGCGTTGTGTATTTATTTGCATAATGAAGAAGTACGGACTCCGGCGAGGTGGCGACGTACGCGCCGTCGTCAATCAGCTTATTCGAGCCCTGAAAGTTCTTGTCGAAAATTGAAGCGGGAATTGCAAATATATCCCTGCCCTGCTCCGCAGCGTGAGAGGCGGTTATCAGAGAGCCGCTCTTAACCCCTGCCTCGACTACAAGCACGCCGTCGGAGAGCGCGCTTATTATCCTGTTACGCATAGGGAAGGTGGTCTTTGAAGCTGGAACAAAGGGAGGGTATTCGGTAATCAGCGCGCCGCCCGACTCCTTAATCTCGTCGCGAAGGTCGCCGTTAGTTTTAAGGTAATCGGTACCGAAGCCGCAGCCGAGCACGGCGTAGGTTCTACCGCCTGCTGCCATGGCGCCTCTGTGCGCCGCAGAATCAACACCGAGCGCACCGCCGCTTACTATTATTGCGCCGCAGTTAGCCATGCCCTTACTCATAATAGTTGAAGCTTTAACGGCGTAGCCCGAAGCCTTGCGCGTACCGACTACGGCAATAACTGCGAAGGAATCAAAATCGATAATATCGCCGTCGGTATAAATCACTGCGGGAGGGTTTGAAATACTGCGAAGCCTTTCGGGGTAGTCAATATCGTCGTACGCGATAATTCCCCAGCCGTTATCCTCGCACTCCTTAATTATCTTCTCAGCCTCATCAAGCGTACAGGAGCGCAGGCGCTCAATCTGCTTTTGAGTTAATGCGGTACTCATTTTCCAGACGAGAATATTTGACTCATAAAGCTTCTGCGGGTTTTCGAAACCCTCAAGTATCGGAAGAAAGTGAGCGCCCTGTCCCAATGCGAGCTGGAGCCATATCCAGTATTTTATATCCGTCATCTCAGCATCTCCCACATTGTAATTGCAGCGGCAGCGCCTGCGTTAAGGCTCTCAGCCCTTCCAAGCATCGGAATTGTAATAAGCAAGTCGGATAAAGCAAGCACGCCCTCGCTTACTCCGTTAGCCTCGTTTCCGATAACGCACACACAGGGAGCAGAAAAGTCCGCCTCGGTAATAGCAAGTGCGCTTCGGTCGGGAACCGTGGAATAAACCCTGTGGGTTTTCTTAAGCTCGGTAAGCATTTTTTCAAGGTCGTCGGTTTCAGTCGGAATAATTCTGAGCACTCCGCCCATCGAAGCCCTGAGCGCCTTGGGGTTATATATATCGCATGAATTGCTGATAATTATACCGCTGATTCCGAGCGCCTCTGCGGTACGGAAAACGGCGCCGATATTGGCGGGGTCCTGAATTCCGTCAAGGGCTATAATCTTATCGCCGAGCTTATCCTCGCCCTTTCTCATTTCACACACGGCGAAAACGCCCTGCGGGGTTTTGGTATCGCTTATTTTCTCAGCAAGCTCTTCGGTAATTAAATACGCTTCTTCAGCTCTTGAAATCAAAAGGTCGAGCTTTTCCCCGTGAGCGTTATACGCGGTATCGGTAAAAAGCAGATATTTAAGCTTATAAACGGAATTAAGGACATCAAAAGAAAGCCTTAAACCCTCAAGCACGAACAAGCCCCTGCTTTTACGTTCACGCGAAGATGTTATCAGCTTTTTGGTGTCCTTAATAATAGTATTATTTCTGCTTGTGATTCTTTCCATACACATCTCCCGTGCTAAATAGTCAGGCAAGGCGCCTTTGTTCGTTTAAAACAATCACTATATTATATATTAATATATTATACATTATATTGGAAAAATTTCAATAGTAAATTCGTAAATATTAAATAAAAAATAAGGAGGGTTTCCCCTCCTTAAAATTATACATTTTTCTTAGGCTTTACCATAACGATACAGATTATCAATGCTACAATATAAAGCGCGATAGTCGCGATTAAAATATAGTCGTAGGTTCTGTTCGTAGCCTTAAGTATAAGCTCACTCATATTGTTGCCCGTAATTCCTGCAACCGCCCATGCAGAGAGCGAAAGCCCATGGATTTTACTGATTTTATCCATACCGAAGCGTGAGGAAAGGAGCGCGGGAAGGGTTGAAAAGCCGCCGTAGCCGAGATTGACAATACACAAAAGCAGTATAACAATCCCGCCGTAAACGAGGGACTTGCTCCCGTTTGAAATCGAAAACGGAATAAGCGCCGCCGCGGTTATAATAATACAGCTTAAAAAGATAACCTTATAAACTGTGTTTCTGTCCTTCATTTTATCGGAAATGCTTGAATAGCCTATTCTTCCGAGCGCGTTGAACGCAGCGGTAACGGACGGCACTGCGCTCACCATAGCGGCAAGCACCGCCATACCCTCAAAGGTAACGCCGATAATCTGCTTTTCATAGGTAATCAGCGCAAGTCCGCAGTGAATATTAATAAAGAACATTAGCCATATTCCGAGGAAGGTCCTGTCCTTAAACATCGACATTACCTTAAAGCTTTCCCTGCTGTCCTTTGGCTCAACCCAGCCGTCCGGCTTTTTAAGCAGGAAGTGACCGAGCAGCATCATTACGAAATACACTCCGCCAAGAATATAGAACATTGCAAAGATACCGAGACTTTTCTGGATAGCCTCCATTATCGGAGTTGCAATCGCCTTTGCAAGCCCGAAGCCCATTATTGAAATACCGGTCGCGAGCCCCTTCTGCTTTGAAAACCAGAGCATGAGAGTTTTTACGGGGGTTAAATAGCCCACGCCGAGACCGATGCCCATAATGCAACCGTAGCATACGAATATGCCGATAAGCGCGGTAACTCCCGTTGTGAACTGGATAAACGCACCCGTGCCGAGCATACCAGCGGTAAAGCAGATACAGGAAAGGAGCGAGGATTTATGTACATCCCTTTCCACCATTCTGCCCGCAAAAGCAGCGGACATACCGAGGAAGAATATAGCAAGCGAGAACGCCCAGCCAACCGCAAAGGTGCTCATTCCTATCTTCTGAGCGATTGCCTCCTTAAATGTTGACCAGCAGTAGACCGTTCCGATTGAACAGTGGATAAGAAGCGCAGGTACTGCGGCACGCATCCATTTATTGTTAATCAGGTTCATACTATTCTCCGTTTTTTAATCACTATGTAATAAGTTGTAATAATAAAACCGCGGACTGAGTCCGCGGTTAAATCTTATAATGCAGCCTTTGCAGCCTCAACAAGTGAAGTAAATGCAGCAGGGTCCGAAATAGCGATTTCGGAAAGCATCTTTCTGTTGAGGTCGATTTCAGCCTTCTTGAGACCGTTCATAAAGGTTGAATAGTTGATTCCGTTTGCCTTGCAGGCAGCAGAAATACGGGTAATCCACATTCTTCTGAAATCCCTCTTCTTCTGCTTTCTGCCGATATATGCGTACTGGCCGCTCTTCATAACAGCCTGCTTAGCTGTCTTGAAGAGAATGTGCTTTGAGCCGTAGTAACCCTTAGCTGCCTTTAATACCTTTTTTCTTCTTTTGCGCGTCATCATAGCGCCCTTAATTCTTGCCATAATTGAATCCTCTCTTTCGATTTATAGAATAGCTTTTTCAGCTTTATAATCCTTATTTATAGGGAACGAGTCTCTTTAACTGCTTCTGGTTTGTAACGTCAGCAATTTCCTGCTTGCGAAGATTTCTCTTGCGCTTTCTTGACTTCTTTGTAAGGATGTGAGAGGTATAAGCGTGTGATCTCTTAACCTGTCCGCTCTTTGTGGTCTTGAAACGCTTTTTAGCGCCGCTGTGAGTTTTAATTTTTGGCATAGTATATTCCTCCAAACTTTAATTTACTTACTTATTTAGAAGCCTTCGGCGACAGGAACATAAGCACCTGACGTCCCTCAAGCTTTGGCTTTTTATCAACGTTAGCCTCCTCGGCGAGCTCCTGCGCAAAACGGTCGCAGTTATTCACCGCAAGATCTGAATGAGTCATTTCGCGTCCTCTCAGCCTTATTGATACCTTAACCTTATCGCCCTTTGATAAGAACTTACGCGCCTGGTTAACCTTCGTATTGAAGTCGCCGATATCAATATTGATTGACAGACGGATTTCCTTTGTTTCAACAATTTTCTGCTTCTTGCGATTTTCCTTCTCGCGTTTGGATTGCTCATAACGGAACTTGGAATAGTCCATAATCTTTACAACCGGCGGATTAGCCTGCGGAGCAATTTTAACAAGGTCAACGCCCTTTTTGTCCGCTATCTGCTGCGCTTCCTTAGCGCTCATAATGCCGAGCTGCTCGCCTGTGTCGGAAATAACACGAACTTCCTTGTCCTTAATTTCGCCGTTAAGCTGCGGAGCATTCTTGCTGATAAAAAACACCTCTCTAAAATAATTAAAAAATAAGTACGAGCGCAGACCGCCCGTACTTAATAAACTCTGATTAAGTATTACCCTTTTCGCGATGCTGAAGGAGAGAACGGGTGTTCTGCTTTATTGTGGAGATATATTAACACAATATTCAGCATTTGTCAAGAGAAAATATTTTTTATTTTACCATTCGTAGCCGTGCTTACGGCAGTATTCGTAAAGCTTCTTCATATCAGTCCAGCGGATACCCTTCTTGGAAGCGTACATCTGGCATACGGCATAGGTCTTGCCGTTGTACTTATAAAGACCGGTAAAGCTTGCCTTATTCTTCTTTTCATAGAAGCCCGTCTTGCCGCCGATATGACCCTTATAGCCGTTAAGCTTATCGCCGTTTTTGAGAGTGTATTTTCTTCCCTTTGAAGTCGTAAACTTATACTTATAAGTCTTGCAAACTTTAACGTAGGTCGGATACTTGCCCGCCTCAATTGCCATAAGGCACATATCATATGCGCAGGTGTAATGCGTATTCTTCGGATAGCCGTAGGTGTTGCTGAAATGCGTATGCTTAAGACCGATTTTCTTAGCCTTTTTATTCATTGCGTTTACGCACTTTTTCTGGCTGCCGAAAACGCTCGCCGCAAGAAGATACGCCGCGTCGTTACACGAGGGCAGAATCATCGCGTAAATAAGGTCAATCTTTTTGTACGAGTCTCCCTTCCTCATTTCAAGCGTCGGCGGTGCAACCTCGGCAAGCTTATCTGCCATATCCGACGATATTCTGATTTTCTTATTAAGATTACCCGTATCAAGCGTAACGAGCGCCGTCATAAGCTTAGTGCTGCTTGCGGGGTAAAGCGTCTTATATGGGTTTTTGGCATATAAAATCTCGCCCGTTTCAACGCAGATAATGCAAGCCGCCTGCGAATTAAGCGAAAGAGTCTCAACGTTCTTTGTAGCAACCTTAATTTTACCTGAGGTATAGGTCTTGCCCCTCTCGTTTTCCTCAACAACAAAACGCCATGTAGAATAAGTTTTATCCCTGTACTGCGACGGGATTTCAATGCTTACCTTCGCCGATTTAGCGCTTGCTGACTTAAAGGACTTTACGGTTACGAACTTCTTAGTCTTAATATCATAGCGTTGAAGGTTAACCGTTCTTCCGTAATATGCGGGGGTGATTGTTATTGGGATAGCAAGCTTATCGCTTCTGAAGGCAGTATAATAATTCTTATATGCGGTTACCGTAGTATTAGCCTGCTTCTTAGGATCGTACTTTTTCTTCGTCGTAGTCGTAGTAGTTGGCTTGGTGGTAGGCTTTGTCGTGGGCTCGGTGGAGGGCTCCGTAGTGCTCGAAGATTCAGGCTCAGAGGTTGAGCTACTTGAGGACTCATCGTCGGAAGTGGATTCCTCCGCTGATAACGAGCTTGTATCTCCGCTTGTTTCCTCGCCGTATACAAACATCGGCACCGACAGAGAAAAGAGCATAATTATACACAGGAAAAGCGAGAGAATTTTATTAAACCCCTTCATTTTTCACACCTTCCTTTTTTGCGTAGAGTATGTGGGAAAACTTTATATCCCCTGCCAAATGCTCGGCGAAAACGGTTTTATCGTATCCATCCTTATCAAATACGGGAAAATACGTATCGGCGTCACCACATTCAGCGTCGATTTCGGTAAGATAGAGCGCGTCGCAAAGAGGAAGCATTTCCTCATACACACGCCCGCCGCCTATTACAAAGGCATCGCCATCGCCGACAAGACTCAGCGCCTCCTCAACGGAATGAACCGTTTCTGCGCCGTCGGTGGTATAATTTTCGTCGGAGGTGATAACGATATTCCTTCTTCCCGAAAGCGCCTTCGGGAGCGACTCAAAGGTCTTTCTTCCCATAATAACCGCGCTTCCCATAGTGGTTTCCTTAAAGAATTTCATATCCTCTTTAAAGTGCCATATAAGGTCGTTATTCTTTCCGAGCTCGTTGTTTTTGCCTATCGCGGCAATAAGATAAAGCGACATAATTTAACCTACTGCGCTATCGGGAACGCAATCTTACCAAGGTGATTATAATTAATCAGCTTGACGTCCTTGCAGTCCCTTGAATTATCGAATTTAAAGAAGTCGTCGACCTCCGGATTGAGCCAGAGCTCAGGAGCGGGCAGGTCGCCCTCCTCGTCGAGCCTTCTTATCTGCTCGCGGATACCGTCAACCTGGTTCACGTAGATATGTGCGTCCTTAATCGACCAGTCGATTGTACCCGGCTTCAAGCCGCAAACCTTAGCGAGCATACAAAGCAGAACGGAATACTGCGTTACATTAAACGGAAGTCCGAGCGGAACGTCGCACGAGCGCTGATGCACCCAGCAGTTAAGCTTACCGTCGGTAACGTCCCATTCGCTCGACCACACGCAACTCGGAAGAACCGCGGTATCGAGGTAATCGTTCTGCCACAGAGTCATTACCATTCGTCTGTCCTTCGGATTGTTTTTAATGGTATGAATAAGATTCTGAGTCATCTGGAATTTATTTACGATATAGCCGTAAGCCGTGCCTATGGTATGGGCATACTCCTTGCCGAAATCCTTATGAACGGTGGTCTTTATAAGCTTGCCGTTCTCGTCGGGGAGCATCTGCTCAGCCGTCCAGATTCCGTTCTCATCAATTTCCCACTCGTTCCAGATTTTAACGTCGCGCTCCTGTAACCAGCGTACGTCGTTGCTCTGCGCCTGGTAAATCCAGAGCATTTCAAGCACTGCCTGACGGATAAATAGCTGTTTTGTAGTAAGTATCGGAAACTCCTCGCTCAAATCAAAATGGAAATGATGGGAGGGCACCTTGATAGTGTTAATTCCTGTTCTGTTTTCAACCTCAACGCCCTCGCTGAGTATTCTCTTGCAAAGGTCAAGATAATCTCTGTCCCACTTTGACATAGCGTTTCACCTTCAAATTATTATTCTTTCCAGGGATACTTTTCCTGAAGCTCCAAAAATTCCTCATAGGTTGAAGCAAAATGAAATTCCTTTTGTAAATCGGAGAAGAAATAGAAATATTCCGTATCGGGATGATTAATTACAGCCTTTATAATATCGTCGCCCGAATTGGTAATTGGTCCCGCAGGGAGACCGTCGCAGCGGTAGGTATAGTATGCGTCGTATACCTCCTGAGAAAAGCCATAATCATCGCGGAGTGACTTAGCGTAAAAATACGTAACGTCGGACTGGAGCTTAGCGCCCTTATTCAGTCTGTTGATAAATACCGAGGCAATATTAGCAGCACTCTCGTTAGTGAACGCCTCCTCCTGTACTACGCTTGCAAGGGTGATGAGCTCGTAAAGAGTCATACCGTTTTCCCTGCAGTAATCGGTCATAGCGTCGGTAAGGTGCGTCGAAAACGCCTTAAGCATAGTATTAACAACCTCACGGGCTTCTGTGTTAAGCCCTATATCGTAGGTTGCGGGGAAAAGAAAGCCCTCAAGCTGATAAGCGTTAAGCCCGTCGGGTACGGACTCAAGGAAGCTGTAATCATAGCCCTCCTTGCTCTTGCACTCCTCAAGGAAGTCTGCTTTAGAGCATATACCGTTTTCCTCCATCGTTTTTGCAATATCAAAAACGTTATAACCTTCGGGTATTACCACCTTTACGGTTTTATGGGATATATCGGGATTCTGAAGCTTCTCGGCTATTTCCTCATAGCTCATATCGGCTCTCATAAGGTACTCACCGTTAATAAACTGAAAATCGGGATACTTACTCGCCATCCAGTTAGTCCACAGCGTATCGTTTACGATAATGCCATTATCCTTAAGCTTTTTGCCGATTTCGTATTCAAAATCCTGTTTTTCAACTATTAACGTATATTCCGTATCAGGCTGGTTTTTGCCGATAATGTCGTTATGTAAATTGCTGTAAATCTTATAGCCGAAAAAGCCGATAATCGCAAGCAGTATTAAGACGAGTAACGCCGCGACTGCACTGAATTTCTTTTTAGCCATAATACTTCCTCATAAGTTTATGTTCAATACCTGCGTCAAGGAAAACCTCGTCGGAAACAACCTCGAAGCCGAGGCTCTCATAAAACGGGATTGCGTGGAGCTGCGCTTCAAGGCTTATATACGGAGCGCCTTTTTTAAACGCCTCCTCGCAAAGAGCGCTCACCGCAGCTGCTCCGAGCCCTTTTCTGCGATGCTCCTTAAGGGTTGCAACCCTTCCGATTTTATATCCGCCGTCTTTAAATATCAGCCTTGCGGTTGCACAGGGTACCTCGTCGTATACAAGGCAGTATACCGTATCGTGTCTTTCGTCATAGGAATCAAACTCTTCCTCGGCGGGAACGCCCTGTTCAGATATAAAAACCTCAGAGCGTATGTCCATCACCTTTTTAAAATCAGTATCGTAAGAATGAATCAGTCTGATAACCATATCTACCTCATATGTATACTTTGATAAATTACATTGTATCACTATATCTGTAAAAAATCAATAAGAAAATAACTTACAAGAAATAAGAGTCAATTATTGTAGATTAACGGTTGACGGCAAAGGACTTTTAATCTATACTAATAGAGAATAAGAAACGGACGGTAAATTTATGCCTATTTATGACATTGCGGGACTAAAGGTTAATATCATTAACAATAAGGGCAGAACGCTTAAGCAGGCTGCCCCCTATCTCGCTGAGAATCAGAGCGAAAATCAACACATAGACATAGAGATAAACGTAACCGAGGAAAGAGTAAGACAGGCGGTAGCGGAGCACCCCGAAATGAATTCAAACGACTGGGAATATATGCTTTCGGGCTCGGATTTTTATACGAAGCTTATTAAGTATAACGGTATTCTCCTGCACTCCTCCTGTATCGTTGTAGACGGAGTTGCGTACGCGTTTTCAGCCGACAGCGGCACGGGCAAGTCAACCCACACTAAGCTCTGGCTTAAGCGCTTCGGCGACAGGGCGCATATGCTCAATGACGATAAGCCAGCTTTAAGAGAGATAGACGGTACGGTATACGCCTGCGGTACGCCGTGGAGCGGCAAGCACGATTACTCAACACCCGAGCTTGTACCGCTCGGCGGGATATGCTTCCTTGAGAGAAGCGACACGAACTTCATTAAAAAAGCGGATACTAAGAAGGCGGTATTCAGCATATTCAGCCAGACGGTGCGCAACCTCGGACCTAACGCTATGGATAAGCTCTTTGACGTTATTGAAACGCTGTTTAAAAAGGTTCCGCTTTACGAGCTCGGCTGCAATATTTCCGATGAGGCGGTTGACGTAGCATATAACGCGATGAAGAGGAGCGCAGATGAATTCAAATAGAATAAGGGTAAAGATACTTCCGCTCCTGCTGATTATCCCGCTTATAATGTCGGGCTGTGGAGTCGGAGTAGTAACGCACAGCGAAGCGAGCGCTTCAACAAGCACGACTTTAGTTTCTTCTCTTTCCGAAACAGAAGCCTCGGTAAGCGAGACGCAAGCAGAGGTAGCAACAACCGCAAAAACGGAAAAACCGTCGTCATCAACAGCAGTAGCGACGACTACCGCCGCATCCACAACAACAACGAAGCCGACCACAAAGAAAAGCACCACTACAACTACTACAACCGCAACAACTAAGAAAACGACGACCTCGACTACAAAAAAGCCCACCGAACTTAAGGACGGAAAATGTACTATAACCATTCAGTGCAAAGCCATACTTGACAATATGGATAAGCTCGCCGAAGGCCACGAAGAGTACGCACCCGAAAACGGAATAATACTCGGTAAAACAGAGTATAAATTCAAGGGTGGCGACAGCGTATATACGGTACTTAAAGCGGTGTGCGACAAAAAAGGAATAAAGCTTAACATCCGTTCAACTATGTACGGAAAATACATAGCGGGAATAAACGAGCTTGACGAATTTGATGCGGGACACGAAAGCGGCTGGAAGTACAAAGTAAACGGCAAGGACGCGCCCGTAGCCTGCAGCAGTTATAAGCTTAAGGACGGAGATAAAATTGAATTTTACTATACGTTAAGCGTATAAAAAACAAAGGCAGTTCAAGGGGTGTCCTGCGTAAAGAATAACAGCCTTAAAATCACCTCTTTTTCGCTATAACATCATTAAAAATCGGGTCAAGGCGGCAAGCCTTAACCCGATTTTATGCTTTGTTCTAACAAAAAATAGGTTGATTTTAAGGTGCAAAGCAGTTTTGGCAAAGTTATTTTAGCTCATAAAGGGATTACAAAGCCGCCTGCATACTCGCGTATTCAGGCGGCTTTTAATTTCTTTAGGGGCAAAAGGACAAAGCCAAAACCTGTTCTTCTTTGCGTAGGACACCCCAACGAACTGCCTTTAATTATTTATCCTTTTACGTTCGAAAGCTTCTGGTTTGAATCAGCCTTCAGGTACTGCTTATAGCCGTATTTTTTCTTTACTGCCTTAAGCGTGTAATTAACCTTTCCGCACGCGAGATTTGCAATAAATTTGCAAGCCGGAGTTCCGTAATGGAACTGAGTGTGAATAACATTTCTTATATACCAGGTGCTGTTGGGAAGTACGGAGGTTTTGGAATTAATCACTTTGTCGGGAGAAACGTACTTGCCCTTTGCGTTCTTGCCCTTAAGCTTCTTGCCAAACGCCGCAACGGTAGCGCCGCCCGAGGCGTACTTAACGTCGATAAGACCGTCGGTCTGGTTCCATACCTTAGAAGTTGCGGGGATACCCATAGTGCCGTAGTTTACGATAATGGCAACCTGAGCGCCCTTTTTCTTAACGTATTTGATATTGCTTCTAAATCTGCCCTGTACCTTATGATAAGCCGAAATCTTCTTATAAAGTCCGCTGTTCTTATCAAGGAAGCCTATTGAGGTCATATTCTTTACGCAGGCGTCAAAATCGTTATATGCGATACATTCCCAGTATGCAGGACAGTTGCCTATCCAGCGCTTGAGCACTACGTTGAAGAACTGATTTCTCAGCTTAGGAGTTGAGGCTATCTTATTGAGATTATCCGCAAGATAGCCGATTCTTACGTCAGCAAGCGCTCCTACAAGCTTGAAGGTAGTTGACTGGGAGCCGCCGTCGAAAGCAGTTTCCATATGCTTGATATACTGCATAACGGTTTTCTTATCAAACTTAATGTCAAACCTTAAGAGCCTTGCTACATCAACGCCCATAATAGCGGGGTTAATATAGAGATAGCGCGCAACGTCATTCTGTGACTTATATGCGTCCATATATGACGAAAGCACAGCGCCGCCGAGGGAAACGCCGACAAGCGTAACCTTCTTAACCTTAGCCCTTTTCTTTACGATATTTACAAGTCCCTTGAGCCTTTTAGCGTTTTCACGCACGTCAAGACGCCAGTCATAGTTGAAGCAGTAAACGTTCTTTGCGCCGATTTTTTCGCACATCTGGCGAGCCATAGCTCTTTCGGAGTTGTCGCCGTTCTGCCAGAAATCCTTATGGTTAGCGAGGGAATCAGTCCAGTAATTAACGATACCCTGCCCCGCCTGAGCGTTGCCGTCCTTGGTACAGTTAATCTTCGTGCTCTCAAAATAGTCGCCGAGCTTCTTGAACAAAGCGTCGTAGTCAACGCTCTTCTGATTAGAGAGGAGCTTGATAGCCTCGGCTAAGATACCGTCGCCCGTAAGAAGCGATTTAACGTCAAGTCCGTAGGCGGCTACCTTAGCCTCGCTGTCGGTTCCGACATCGTTATAAATATCATTTGCGCCGAGACCGTGTACGAGAATAACGGGAGTTACCGTATTCTTAGCATAGGCGATGCTCGTTGAGGAAAAGACCATAACAAAAGCAAGCACTACACTAAATACTTTTAATAAATGCTTTTTCATTTTACTCACCTGTATCCTTTTCATTAAATGGACTTCAGAAGCTTCGGAAGCTTTGCAATAGTCGCTCCGAGACGCCAGAAGATCCTGTTGAAGCCTACAAAACTTGACTTTCTGTCGTCAAGTATCATCATAAGTCCCTCAGCCTGTTTAGCCGAGAACGCGCCCATTGACATCGCGATAAAGTTTCTGATAGGAATCTGGGTTGCCATGGCTGCAAGCATCTTGCCGTCGCCGTTTTCAGCGGAGCCCATCTTGCTCATAATCCACTCAATAAATCTGCAGATTCTTCCGCCCCACTTCGTATGTCTTGCGTCGTTAAGGCAGCAGTACTTGTCAATTTCTTTTTCGGTATCTATATCGGGGCTCGGAAGCTCGCCGTTTACGCTTCTGTAAACCGCGGCAAAGTCGTTCCTCGTAATACCTGCAACGTTATTGTAATAATTCGGTGCGGTCGCTCTGTAATCGGGAACCTCACCCTCAACAGTACCCTCAACGTAAACCTTTGCGCCGAGACGTATATCAGCCGAGGAAGCGCCTACGCCGATTGCGAAGTCGCCCGACTCAACGAACCAGCCGTTAGTATTTACATTAAAGAAGGCGAAGGCTCTCTTATCAAGCTCGATTGATACTTCCTTCTCTTCGCCCGCCTTAAGAAATACCTTCTTAAAGCCGCGGAGCTCCTTCTTAGGACGGTAAATCGTAGATTCTATATCTCCTACGTAAAGCTGAGCGATTTCAGCGCCTTCAACAGCGCCCGTGTTCTTAATCTTAAAGCTTACGGTAAGGGTATCTGTATCCTTAATTCTGTCAGCGGAAAGCTTAATATCGCTGTATTCAAAGGTTGTGTAGGATAAGCCGTAGCCGAACGGGAATACGATATCCTTGCCCGCAACGTCATAGTATCTGTAGCCGATAAATACGCTCTCTCTGTGCTCGGAGGTAACGGGACCGCCGGGATAGTTACCGAAGGTCGGGTTATCCTCAAAGGAGGCGGGATAGGTTTCAGCGGTTTTACCCGACGGGTTAACAGCGCCGGTTAAAATCCTTGCGGTTGCGGAGCCCGTAGCCTGTCCGCCGAGACCTGAATTAAGAAGTCCCTTAACCTTTGAAAGCCACGGCATAAGTACAACGGAGCCGCCTGCGAGAACAACAACTGTATTCGGGTTAGCCTCTGCGATTCTCTCGATAAGCGCGTTATGGCTTGACGGCATATTAATATCAAGTCTGTCATAGCCCTCGCCCTCGAACTCCTCGGTAAGACCTGCGAATACCAATGCTACGTCGGCGTTCTTTGCATTTTCAACCGCTTCTGCGAACAACTCCTCGTTAACCTCGTCCTTGCTCTTTTCATAGCCCTTTGAATATGTAAGGTCAACGCCAAGCTCTCTGAGCTTATCAAGCGCGTTGTCAAGCATTGTCGGATTGATAACCGATGAGCCTGCGCCCTGGAAGCGCGGCGACTCGGCAAGCTCGCCTATAACTGCTACCTTCTGTCCTTCCTTAAGAGGAAGAATATTATCGTCGTTTTTAAGAAGCTGCATTGAGCCCTCTGCGATTTCCTGAGCTATTCTGTTATGCTCCTCGGGGTCAAAGGTGTGCTCGCTTTCAAGAGCGGGCTTTGATTTAACGATAAGGTCAACTACGGTGTCAACCCTCTCGTCAAGTACAGCCTCGTCAAGCTCGCCGCTCTGAACAGCCTTAATGATAAGCTTTGTATTAAGGTCGCCAGAGGACGGCATTTCAAGGTCCGTTCCGTTGATTAAGCCTGGAATACGGTCAACGGAAGCGCCCCAGTCGGTTACGATTAAGCCCTTGAAGCCCCACTCGTCGCGGAGAATTTCCTGCTGAGTATGATGATTTTCGGAAGCGTAAACGCCGTTGATTCTATTATACGCGTTCATTATCGTCCACGGCTGAGCCTCTTTAACCGCAATTTCAAAAGCAGGTAGATAAATCTCGCGCAGCGTTCTCTCGTCGATAACCTCGTTGAGCACCATTCTGAACGCCTCCTGAGAGTTAGCGCAGAAATGCTTAAGCGAGGTGCCTACGCCCTTGGACTGCACGCCGTTGATAATAGCGGCGGAGCACTTACCCGCAAGGTACGGGTCCTCCGAGAAATACTCGAAATTACGTCCGCATACGGGAGCGCGCTTGATATTTGTACCGGGACCGAGAATGGTCGAAACCTTTTCCTTAAGGCACTCCTGTCCCATCGCCTCGCCCTCTTTTCTCAGGAGGTCGGGGTCCCAGGAGCAAGCCGAGGTTGCTGCGGGTGGGAAACAGGTGGTCGGAACGGAATTGCCGAGACCGATACCGCCCTTTTTCTTTTCTCCCTCGGGCTCAACGTAGTCCTTGCCCTTCTGCTTACGCAGACCGTGAGGACCGTCGGTAATCATAATCTTAGGAAGTCCGAGCTCGGGCGCTTCCTCAAGGTGCCAGTAATCGTAGCCGGACACGAAAGCCGCTTTCTGCTCGAGACTCATTTTTTCAATAATCTCAGGGTGTTTCATAAAAAACTCCTTTCAATACATATAATAATTCAGTAAATATTATACAATAAAATAAATCATTTGTCACTAATTTTTATTAAAAAAGCTAAATTAATTATAATTAAGAAAAACCATACCGCCCTTTTTCATTTTTCCCGTATTCCAGAGCGCATCGAAGTCAAGCCATTCGTACGTGCTGTACGTTACGGCTTTTACCTTAAGCGCGCCGTTAGTATCGTCATAGCCGTTAATAATAAACCAGTGCCACTCATAATCCTTAAAACGCTTGTCCGAGTGATACAGGCAGAGATAGGCAACGGGTCTACCGCCGTCTATCTGAGAAATTAACGCTCCCCTCGCCTCTTCATAGCTTTTACTTCCCTCTAAGCCCGAAAGAGTGACGCGACTTTCTTTGTCCTTAAGATATTCATAGAAGCCGTCGATATAAATATCAAGGCTGTCAATGCCCGACATTCTCGGGTGAAGATAAGGCTTCATAATATCCCCGAAGGAAATATATTTCTCCTTCGTAACGCTCTTAGCCTCGAACGGACAGAGCTTTGTACCCTTATACAAGTCGGAATAAATACATAGCTCTATCGCGGTTTCAGCCGCGCAGCCGCCTATTCTCATCATAAAGCCGTTGAACCATTCCTGATTTCCGCCGTAGGAGGCGCCAATATTATAATGAGGGAGTTCCTTTTTCATACACATCACCGAGGAAATTTTATCACACTCAGTACTTAAATTCAATCTCAATATTCGCGTCGGGTATTGAAAGGGACTTCATCTTGTTGTTTTTAGACTGAATGAGAGTAAAGGTGCCGATACTCGTTTTTCCTTTTATAACGAAGTCCTCGTCCTTAACATAGGAATTGACTTTTTCAAGGGCTTCGAGATATGAAAACACCTCGTAAAGAAGTATCGCGGGATTGGTTGAATCAAGGCTGCTTTTATCAAAGCTTTTTACAAAATCGCCCTGAGTGAAGGTTACCGTTTTACCGTCGCAGCTTATCGTCATACCCGCGGCATACGACGAAAGAGGCGTAATGAAAACGCCCTCCTCATTCCTCACAATCCTCGCGTCATAAGAAAAATCCCCCGTTTTATAAACTGCATTCAAATCAAACTGAGTCTGTAAAACAGGGGTATAGGTCTTTGCCGAACAACCCGCAAAAGCCGAAAAAAGTATTAAAATTACAAGAAAATATGTACGCTTCAAAAAAACCACTCCGACTATTCAAAGTCAGACATTAAAGCACCGAGCTGTTCTGTCATATCACAGACAAGCATCCCTCTTTTGCTTTTTATTTGAGCGCACAAATCGCCGCATAAGCCATGGATATATACAGCCGCCTTAGCCGCGTCGAAGGGCGAGAGCCCCTGTGCAACGAGGGCACCTATCATACCCGAGAGCATATCGCCGCTTCCGCCCATAGCCATTCCGGGATTACCGGTAGTATTTACAAACACGCTGTATCCGTCCGTAACAACGGTATTTGCACCTTTTAATACAAGGATAATTTTGTTCTCCTTAGCAAAATCCGCAGCAAACTCTATTCTGCTCTCCTGTATCTCGGCAACCTGCTTTGATATGAGCCTTGCCATCTCGCCGGGATGGGGCGTAAGAACAATCGGCACTTTAATCTCCTTAAGAATAGATATGCTCTCTTTTATGCAATTTATACCGTCCGCGTCCAAAATTACGGGACATTTCGCTCCTCTTAGTACCGCCTCGGTGATTTCGCGGGTGTCGTCGTTAACGCCCATACCACAGCCGAGCACGATACTGTCAGCCCAGTCGGTATCAGAGAGTATTCCCGCCGCAGCGTATTTTGAGAAGGTCCCCTCCTCATTATTAAGAACGGGGTTAAAAATCGGCTGTGTGAGGTGGGAAGCAACGAGCGGATACGCAGTTTCGGGAACGGTTACCTTAACAAGCCCCGCGCCCGAGCGAAGCGCAGCCTCGGCAGCGATAACCGCCGCGCCGAACATTTTATAGCTTCCGCAGATATTGAGCTGATGTCCAAAGTCGCCCTTGTTGGCGTTCTTATCGCGGTTTTTAAACATTGCCTTTACGTCTGATTTTTCAATAGTGTTGACGTATTCGCCCTCATAGCAGTCCTCGGGAATACCGATATTAACCGTTACCGTCTCTCCGCAGTATGAGTTAGCAGGTGGAAGAATATGACAATATTTAAGCGTTGAAATTGCAATAGTGAAATCAGCTTTTATACAGTTTGCACACACCTTTCCCGTCGTAGCGTCCGTACCGCTCGGCGTATCGACCGAAATAACCGTCGCGCCCGAAGCGTTGACCGCCTCAAAAACCTTATCAAAAGGCGCTCTCGGCTCGCCGTGGAAGCCGATACCGAAAATGCAGTCCACGATATAATCGCAGTCAGTAAAATCAAGACTTTGAGTTACCTCAACTCCCGAGGAGATAGCCTCGTTATAATACTTTAGCGGCTCAGCAATGCTCGGCTCCTTATCGCACAATACAATTTTCGCATCCGCTCCGTAACACCATAAAAGCCGCGCAATTACAAAGCCGTCGCCCGCGTTCTTACCGTTACCGCAGAGCACGAGCACGCGCTTATTTACCATATCGTATTTTTCAGTCATCGCCTCAAAGCAGGCTGTGCCCGCTCTCAACATCAGCTCCGCTTCGGTTGAATAGTCCTCAAAGCATTTCTGCTCAACCCTGCGGATTTCATCTGCTGTCAGTATTCTCATATTTGCTCCGGTATTTTATCAATTTCGTTTATAATTCCTCTGTTCTTCAAATCTTTCATTAATTCTCTGCTTACCTCATCCACAAAATCGCTCATTATCTGAGGAGTCAGGTAGCAGTATTCAATTTCTTTCGGTTTATTCACTGTATAATGCTTAACAATATTTTTCATCTGCCGTGAAATTTCATCGTTTTTATACCATTCGGGATAGGCTTCATTCCACCCGTTATAACTCTTAAACAGTTCAAATGAAGGGCTGTCATTTGCAGCAAAATACAGGAAATCAATATTATTCCTCTCGGCTGCAACGGTTTTTCTTACTTCCTCATTATACCTGAAATCACCATAGGTCATTTCAATAGGAAGGAACAGTTTGTTTGCATAATAGCAGTCAGCAAACAGGTGGATATAATAGCCGATATAGAATGATTTTTTCTTGATATCGGTTTCGTTTTTGATATATGTGTCGTAGATATAATTATAATCGCAGTCCATCTTTTTGGAATAGTAATAATCCTTTGTAAAATGCGTTTCGCCTGTCGGCGGAAGATAAGCTCCGTGGTCACTATCGGGAATACCGCAATCAGGTGCAATATTGCCAATGATAAAATACCGGGTATTCAGCGTTTTCAAGTGCGGCAACAGCTTATCCGCTATTCTGAAATGATTAGCCCAAGTCGGCATAGTGTTCTCCTGTTTGTTCTTCTATTCTTTTGATTTCGCCCATTACTCGCTCTCTGCCGTATTCGGTTTGATACCAATTATCCTTGCTGATACCGAAGCCGTCAAAGGAAACAACTGTAAAATCCAAATTGGGAAAATACATTTGATAGAGCAAAAGGCAGCGCTTTGCGTGAAAAGATTTACATACAATCAGAGCTTTGCTGATAGATAATTTGTTTTCATCAACAACACGCCTTGCATATTCAGCATTTTGTTTGGTATAACCCGACTCGTTTTCACCGTAAATATCGCTTTCATTAACACCATTTTTTATCAGAATATCTTTATAGAAATCGTATTCCGTTTCATATTCGGGAAGAGGAAAACAATCACGCTTTACGCTATACTTTCCGCCTATAATGACTTTATCGGCATATTCATTTTTATATAATTCCGCAGCAAGTTCGGCTGCTTCGGGTAGAGAGCCACCGACAACAAATATTACATCTGCTTTTCGTGGCGATTTTCCTATAAATATGTAATCTGCAATATCAGTATAACTACTATTCGACTCACAAAACATAATTATCACCAAGAATATTTTATTACATTAGATACACAAGGTCAATAAAAAAATCGGACGGGTTACACCGTCCGACCTTATAAATGTTGTATTATTATCCGCCGCAGTTTACGATATTGCTGAGCACTCCTCTGTAGAAGGAATGAGTGCTGCTTACAGTCTCATTTAACACGCCGCCGCAGAAGGTAAGATGGTCGCCGTCAACGACGGGCATTACATACCATACGCCCTTCTTCTTTGCAGTAACGCCTACGTACGATGAGGTATGAGCGTCGTCAACTCTCTTGCCGTTCTCATAGTGGAACGGATACTGGCCTGACTCAACGTTTACCATACCGTCGTTACGCTTCCAGCTTGCCGTATTTGCCTTGGTTTTTGTAGTAGTAACCTTGGTCTTATATGCACCGTAGCCGTCATAATAATAGCCTGCGGTAGTACCGCTGTAATTACAGATTGCTCTGCCTGAAATCTGGAACGGAGCCCACATACGAGCCGTCGGCTTATAGGTACCGAGAAGCGTTTTATAGGTACGGTCGCCGTAATATGAGAAATAATAAATATTATCCTGAAGCTCAAGGTTCTTATTCATATCAATCGCCTTGTCAAGAGCTAAATCCGCAAAGGCGTTATCGTTATGATTCATAAAGTCAGAATTAACGATTCTTGTATAAAGACTTTCAAGAGTGTCGTCGCTCTTTGTTACGATACCGAAATGCTCAAGCTGGAAGTCATATAAGCCCTTGAGAGAGGTTACGCTGAGCGCCTTGCTTCCCGCCGTCATAAGCTCGCCAACTAAGTTAACAATGCTCGGTAATGCCTCGCATACTGTTGAACCGTTGCTCGGAGCTGCAAGGGTGGTAAGAGAATATACCCAATCCCTCTTTCCGCCTGTGAAGAGCGGTGAAACCTCAAGACCGTTTGCCGACGCATAATCGCGCTCCTCAGCGCTGCCCTCAGCAAGAAGCTGGATAAGAAGACGGCTTGTTACTCCGCCGAAGCTGTGTCCAACGAGGTTAATAGGATTGGAAGCGTTCCATTCCTTCTTCATAAGCCTTCCATAGCCGTTTGAGGTATAATCCCTGCCGTAGCGGTCGTGACCGTGAACAGCAGCGTGATATGCGCCGTAATCTGTTACCGTACCCTTAAGCTGTGCATAAAGCTCGCACGCTCTGTCCCAAGCGCTTGAGATAGGACCTACCGATGCCTCGTAACATTCGTTGCCGTAGCTTTCAATAAAACTGTCGATACTGCCTGAGGTGTAGCCCCAGTACTGGATAATGGAGTTAATGTCATCGTATTCGCCGAAGCCCGCAAGACCGTGAACCAATACGATGGGGTGCTTAGCAGCATATTTTGATGTAGCCGCTGAAGCAGGCATAATGCTGACTGAGATTAAAAGAACCAGAGTCAGCACAAATGAAATGAACTTAGTTAATGTCTTTTTCATAAATATACTCCTTTAAAATAGAATAATACAACATATTGATTATAACATAAACATTATTATAATACAAGTTTAACAAAAATATTTGTTAAAATTTGTTAAAAATGTATAATTGTTTCCTTACTAATGTTATTTTAATTTTGAATATATAGTAAAAATAAACAAAGGGCACCTGCATTTACAGGTGCCCTTAATTGTAAAAATTTACTCCATAAATGAACGGATTACTGCTTCACACTCGGCAGCGTCCATAATCTTGGGAACGGGATAGCCGGGATTACCCTCCTTAAGCGCACGCTTTACAAGAGTGGGCATATCCTCCTCCTTGATAAAATCGAACTTCTCGGGAATGTTCATAGCCTTGTTCATTCTTCTCACCTCGGCTATAAACGCCTTGCCCTTTTCCTCGGTCGACATGGTAGGCGCGGTAATGCCTATAATATCAGCGAGTTTAGCAAGTTGAGGATAAGCGGCGTCGCCGTACCAGTCAAGCACATACGGAAGAATTACCGCATTTGCAAGCCCGTGTGGCGTTCCGTAAAGACCGCCGAGATTATGCGCAATTGCATGAACGTATCCTACGAAAGCCTGTGTAAACGCACAGCCCGCAAGATACGAGCCCTTGAGCATATTTTCCCTCGCTTCAAGGTCCTTGCCGTCTGCGTAAGCCTTTTCAAGATTTTCGTGAATCAGCTTAGTAGCGTCCTCGGCGTACTTAAGAGTTGCCTTAACGTTGCTTTTACCAATATATGCCTCAACCGCGTGAGTAAGCGCGTCCATACCTGTTGTCGATGTGATATGCGGCGGCAAACCTACGGTAAGAGCCGGGTCAAGCACCGCGTACTTCGGACGGAGACAGATATCGTTAATCGCGTTTTTCTCATGAGTTTCGGGGTCGGTAACTACTGCGGCAACCGTGGTTTCGGAGCCCGTGCCAGCCGTTGTAGGAACAGCGAAGAACGGCGGGAGCTTATGTAAAACCTTGAGGTAGCCCCTCATGGACCTTACTGACTGTCTCGGCTTAACAACTCTCGCTGCGGCAGCCTTGGCGCAGTCCATCGGCGAGCCTCCGCCGAAGGCGATAATACCCTGACAGCCGTTGGAAACGTACAGCTCTCTTGCTTCCTCAATATTCGGAATAGTCGGGTTCGGCTGAACTCCGTCATATACAACGTAGTCAATGCCTACCTCGGTCAACTTTTCGAACATCGGGTCAAGAAGATGTAAGCCCATAAGACCTTTATCCGTAACGACCATAACCTTGGTTATGCCCTTATTCTTAATGAATTCGGGAAGTCTGAGTACGGAGTCAACGCCCTCAAGAAGCTCAGGCTCGGACCAGTCCATAAAGCACATAGCAACCTTAAAAACTCTCTGATATATTCTGTACCAGCATTTTTTAAGAGTCCAGAGCATCTTAAAAATCTCCTTTCATATTTTTCATTTATATTTTAATACAGACAAACAGATTTTGCAACAGTAATTTACTTTTAAAAGCGTTTATGTTATAATAATTTCAGGAGATGATACTATGATTCTTTTCAGCAACGATAACGGCTTTGAATACAGGATACCGAGCATGGTTAATGCGGGCGGTACCCTCGTAGCAGTCTGCGACAACGGAAGAAGCGGCGCGGACTGGGGATATATTGAGCTTGCATTAAGGCGCAGTACGGATAACGGCGAGAGCTGGAGCGAGGTTAAGACTCTTGCGGCACCGCCCGCACGTTCGACCTCCTCCGACATAGAAAATACAAAGTCGGCATTTTTCATAGACCCCTGTATGACGGTTGCTCAAAACGGGGATATTATACTTCTTGTTACCTTCTTCCCCGAGTCAAAGGGCGTGCATAATCTAAAATACCTTGAGGCTAAAAAGGCGGCGTTCACAAGCTTTGACGGCAGGAACTGCTCTATTTTATACGACAAGGACGACAACTATTACATAGTTCTTGAAAACGGAGTAATACTCGACGGCAGAAAAGCGAAAACGCCGTATACGCTTAAAGGACTCGGCGAGCTTTACAAGGGCGAGGAATACGTAGGAAACGTATATCTTAACGGCGCTCAGGGCAAGGCTGAGGAGGGCACGAAAACCTCCTTCGGCGCTCCGCTCAAGGCGCCTAAGCGCAGTTTCATATTCCTTATGAAATCAAGCGATAAGGGACTTACCTGGACTAAGCCGAGGGATATAACGCCGACAATTCTCAACGAAAAGGACGGCGCGTTCATAGGGGTTGCACCCGGCAGGGGCATAACCTTAAAGAGCGGAAGAATTATTATGCCGCTTTATAATACTAAGGGCTCCGTGTGTATATACTCCGATGACGACGGTATAAGCTGGCAGAGGAATCAGGGGCTCCCCGTCACGGGCAACAAGGGCGAATGCTGCTTAATAGAAGCGCCCAGCAGCAGGCTTTACAGCTACGGCACGGAAAACGGAAAAATCCCCGAAACCATTTCGTTCGACAACGGTATAGTATGGGCAAAGGGCGACAGGCTTCCCTATAAATCCCCTAAATGTCAGAAGAGCACGGCGGTAATTGGCGAGCGTGTTTTCATTGCGCACCCGTCGGGCAGCAAGAGGACAAACGGCGTTATTTCCAAAGGACATTTTGAATATGACAAAAAGGGCGATTTCAGAGGAATTAAGTGGCAGAAGAAGGAGATTGAAATAACAGACGGCTTCTTTGCATATTCCTGTATGGCTGAAATTGATTCAAACACGCTCGGAATACTCTATGAAAGCAAGCAAAGCGGCGAAATCAGATTTGAAAAAATTAAAGTTGAATAAAAGAATTAAGGCTCGGAGCCAAAGCTCCGAGCCTTTTATTGTATGTATTATTCCATTGAAGGAGCGCCAACAGGACAAACGCCTTCGCAAGCACCGCACTCGATGCAGGTATCAGCATCAATTACGTACTTATCGTCGCCCTCTGAGATAGCGCCTACCGGACACTCTGCTGCGCAAGCGCCGCAGGAGATACAATCATCAGAAATTACGTATGCCATAACAATTACCTCCGTTATAAATTTAGGTTTTCCTATTCCTATCGTATTAAATATAGCATTACATTAATTAAAATGCAAGTGTTTTTTTCAGTTATTTTCTGCCTTTTTGACAATGCGGACTTCATCGCGGCTTACGATAATCGGCGCGCCCTCGGGCATATCGTCAAGCTGTACCTTAAGCTTACCCGTAAGCACCGCAGTATCAACCACGACTCCCCTGCCCTCACGGCAGTCAACGATTGTGCCCTTCTGGGGCGTAATCTTATTAAGATATTCGTATGAGTTCTGCTCATACTTAAGACAGCACATAAGTCTTCCGCAGGTTCCGCTGATTTTTCCCGGGGAAAGTGAAAGCCCCTGCTCCTTCGCCATTTTGATTGATACCGAATGGAAATCGTTAAGGAAGGTGGAGCAGCAAAACGGCCTACCGCAGATACCCAGACCGCCTATCATCTTCGCTTCGTCCCTTACGCCGATTTGCCTTAGCTCAATCCTCGTATGGAATTCGCTTGCGAGGTCCTTTACAAGCTCCCTGAAATCCACTCTGCCGTCAGCCGTAAAGTAGAATATTACCTTAGAGCCGTCAAAGGTGTATTCAACGTCGGTTAAATCCATTTCAAGCCCGTGCTCGGCTATCTTTTCAATACAGATGTCGCGCGCTCGCTTTTCCTTTCGTGTATTTTCCTCAATGCGCTTTATATCCTCCTCCGTTGCGATTCTGATAATCGGCTTGAGCGGGAGCACAACCTCGCTTTCGTCGACCTCCTTATTAGAAGTGGAGGCAACTCCGCATTCCACTCCCCTTGCGGTTTCAACCACAACTCTCTGTCCCTTTTTAACCGTAATATCAACGGGGTCAAAATAATACATTTTCCCCGTATCCTTAAAGCGTACGCCAACAACCTTTACCATTCTTTTACCTTCCTATCGCTCTGCGCAAATCGTAGCAGAGCTTTGTTATTATAATACTGTTATTACCGTTTCTTTTAGTAAGGTATGTAATATTATCGCATACCTCAATAAGCCTGAGCAGCTTATCCCTGCTGAGCCTTGATGAGAGGGCTGATACGATTTCCCTCTGTCCGCTCATTAAATCCTCACCGCCCGTGAGCGCGTCCCTGAATACCGCCTTTAAAAGCGACATTGAGGCGATAAGCGTTTCACTGTCCTTCTGGAATACGGAGACAGCCTTGATAAGCTCGTACTCGTTATCGGCAAGGAGAGCCGTTGCGAGCTTTTCGGTTATATCGCCGATTTTCGAAAGCCTGCCGTCGCTGAGGCTGTTTTGCGCCTTACCTATATTTCCGTTCCAGATTTCGCACGCGTTCAGCGCCTCGTCAAAGCTGATGCTTTCGTTCCTGCTGCTGATATATTCCGCGCCCTGAGCGGCTGAAACGCCCTCAAGGGTAATAACCACGCTCCTTGAAAGCACGGTTTCAAGCATAGCGGATTTATTAGTAACAAGAAGTATGAATATCACGTACGAGGGCGGCTCCTCAAGTATCTTAAGAAGCGCGTTCTGCGCGGCGGCGGTCATGGACTGACAGTTACCTAAAATATATATTTTATAATCAGCCTCGTTCGGCTTGGTAAACGCGTCCTCCCTGATCTCCCTGACCTTATTGACGGAGAACTTTGCAGGCGCGTCAGGCGCAGTATATTCGATAACGTCGGGGTGTATTCCCTTGTTAACCTTTTTGCACTGAGGACACTTTCCGCAGGGCTTTTCCTCTCCCCTGCAAAGCAGATTGAGCGCAATCTCCCTTGCGAGAGTATGCTTACCTAAGCCCTCCTCACCCTCGAGAATTACAGCATGAGGAAGCCTGCCCGATTCGCTCAGAAAGGTGAGCTGATTTTTAATTTTTTCGTTTCCTGTAAAATCAATAAATCTCATCAGAATTTATTAAAGCTTTCCACATCAAGAGTAAACGCAACAGCGCCGTTTTCCTCAACGTCAACCGCCTGAGTCAGAAGCGAGCCCGAAATAGTGCTCGTAACGCCAGCAGTCCTTATCTTACGCTTCGTTACGCTGGAGCGGATAACGCCGTAAAGCTTTTCTACCTTTTCTTCATCACAGCCTATAAGGATTGCCGTATTCCCGTCAACGAGGAACTGACCCGTTGTTGATATCTTAGTTGCAAAATACCCGTTCCTTGCTATTTCGGCAAGTACCTTTTCGGCGTCGTTATTTGATACGATTGTTATAACAAGTTTCATTTAATCACCTTCTTAATTATAATACCGAGGCGAGAGCCACAATAACGGGCATTGTAATTATGCCGAGTACGCTCGTCTGCCCGACTATCTCGCTCGGAAGCGCCGTGTCATTATCATACTTCGCAGCGTACATAGCTGTATTTGTTGCAACGGGCGCGGAAGCCGAAACGGTAAGCGCAACCTTCATACTCTCGGGTACGTCGAGAAGTCTGAATACGCAGAGCATTACGGCGGGCACGAGCAGAAGCCTCACGAATGACACGTAAAAGATTTCTTTTTTTACAAATATATTTTTAAAGTTACAGTTGGCAAAGAACGTTCCGAAAACAATCATTGCCATCGGCGAATTACACGCCGCCACCCTGCTCATAGTGCTGTTAATAACGTCGGGAAGGTGTACCTGAAGAAGAAACAGGGGTATGCCGATAATAACGCTGATTGAGCCGGGATTGAGAATTAAATTTTTAGGGTTGATTTTAGCTTTTCCGCCCGATATTTCGTGAATACCGTATGTAAATGCAAAGACATTAAACACCGCCACATAGCAGGAGGAGTAGAATACGCCCTCCTCGCCCACTACGCTCTCGGCAAGCGGAAGCGCAAGGAACGCAGCGTTTGAAAATGTAATCGCGTAGTGGTAAATACCCCTTATCATCCTGTCCTTTTTCCTGAAGGAAAGGGCAGAAATGCCGATACCGAGCAGGTGGGTTAAAAACGCAAGTGCGAAAGCAACTCCAAGCCCCTTAATATGCTCGGGCGTCCTTTCCATATTGAGAAATGTATGTATAATCGTAATCGGAAGAATCAGATTAAAAAGCAAATCAACAAGCCTTTTTCCGTCCGACCGGGTAAATATTTTAGTTTTATCGGCGGCAAAGCCTATCGCCGCAATCATATACAAAACGCATACCTGAAGGGCAACGGTCTGAAGATTACCAATAAAATTATTAAACAAACTAATGCTCCGAACTATTACTGATTGATTTTTTGTTATAAGCGTCCTTTTCAAAAAAGAAAACAAAGCCGCATATCATTATCCCCGCAAGCGCGAGGAAATTATCGTTATCCGATAGACTCACCTTTCCAAAGAGTAAAAGCATAAGCCTGTCGAAGAAATACAGCATTGAGAGGTACGAAAAAAGCCTTGCAAAAAGCAGAGTCGTTCTTTTTATCTCCTCTCCCCTGTCCATATCCCTTGCAAAGCAAAAGAAGAACAGCGTCATGAAAATCAGCGTCGCGTATTTAAGGAGAGAGTCGGTATCACGGTCAAACTCGCCGGAGTCCGCTATTACCGAGAAAACCTCGCTGAGACTCCAGAAAAGCGGAACCAGATGGAAGAAATACAGCTCCCTGAAATCGTAATTACGCTTTGAATACGTCATACGAACGACCGTAAAGTACACGCAGCACATAAGAGAAAGCACCGCGCTCACCGCTATTGCAACGACAAAATGCGCCTCTGTCCTCCTGCCCGTAACGCCCTTGAAGAGCAAAACCGCCTGAGAAATGAAGTGTATGAAAAAGCCCGCTGCGGCAATCTGTGCAAAAAAGTCGAGGCGGAAATTCGTACCGTAAAGCCGTCCTATTTCGCCAAGCTCGGCGCCGTCGGTCATAAGTCCCTGATAGGTATTAATACCTATACCGAGCAGCACAAGGACGCCGAAGACTGCGTTAAGCGTCTCAGAGCCTCTGAGCACGGACGCAAAGCGGATAATGAGCGCACCTGAGATACAGAATATAACAAAGAACGTATAGAGCCTGATACCGTTACTGCGCATTATGCCCTTTCTTCCAGAGGGGTGTATTCCCTTGTTTTAGCAACGCTCTTATACGCGGGGCGCATAATCCTACCGCCCGATGTAAGCTCCTCAAGCCTGTGCGCGCTCCAGCCCGCAATCCTTGCAGTAGCAAAGAGCGGGGTGAATAAATCCTCGGGAATACCGAGCACCTTATAAACGAGTCCCGAATATAAATCGACGTTCGCGCACATTACCTTTTCGCTGCCTTTAACCTCGGCAAACACCTCGGGAGTGAGCTTTTCAATATTTTCAAGAGTTTTGAATTCCTTTTCAAAGCCGTGCTCAAAGGCAAGCTTTCTCGCGCTTTCCTTAAGTATGCAGGCACGCGGGTCGGAAAGGGTGTAAACGGCATGTCCCATACCGTAGATGAGCCCCGACCTGTCGCCCGCTTCCTTATTAAGCACCTTGACGAGCATATCCTTTACCTGAGCCTCGTCGGTAGGATCGGCAAGATTTTCCAGAAAGTAATCGGTCTGCTGTGAAACCTTGATGTTTGCGCCGCCGTGACGGGGTCCCTTAAGCGAGCCGATACCCGCTGCGATAGCAGAATATGTATCCGTTCCGCTCGAGGTGAGAACCCTTGTCGAGAAGGTCGAGTTATTACCTCCGCCGTGGTCAGCGTGGAGCATTAAGCAAATGTCAAGGAGCTGAGCCTCCTCGTGAGTATACTGCTTATCGGGCCTGAGCTGACGGAGTATGAACTCAGCAGTGGATATTTCCTTCCTTACGGGGTGAATATACATACTCTTGTTATAAAACGCCCTTCTCTTAACCTGATAGGCGGTATTCATAATAGTCGGGAACTGCGAGATAAGCTGCAGGCTCTGCCTCAGCACGTTAGGTATCGAGGTATTATCGGGGTCCTCGTCAAAGGAATAGAGCGCCATGACGCAGCGCGCCATTTTATTCATAATATCCTTCGAGGGATGCTTTATAATAATATCCTCTACGAACTCATCGGGAAGAGTACGGCACGCACCAATAACCTCATTAAAGGCGTAAAGCTGCTGCGGGGTCGGAAGCGAGCCGAAAACGAGCAGCCACGCAACCTCCTCAAAACCGAAGCGGTCGTTATCCTTGCAGCTCTGAATAATATCCCTTATGTCATAACCGCGGTAGAGCAAGCGTCCTTCCTTGGGCGTACGCTCGCCGTCAAGGATATAATAGCCCTCAACCGAGCAGACCTTGGTAAGCCCCGCCATAACGCCCGTACCGTCGGGGTTGCGCAGACCTCTTTTAACCTCATATCTCTCAAACTTCGTAGGGTTGATTTCGTTATTCTTATTAAGCTCCTCGCAGAGCGTGGAGATAGCGTCCATTGATATAGGCGAAATATAGCTCGACGGCATAAAATTCCTCCCTCATAAATATATTTTTATATAGTAACCCATATTAAGATAATAATTATACTAAAAAATTAAAATAAAGTCAAGAAAGAGGATTGTATGAAAAAGTCTATTATTGTATTTATCGTAATTCTTTTAGCAACGCTCATAATTCCCGCGGCGGCGTTAATCCCCGAAAAGCCGTCTAAAAGCGACAAAAAGGACGAGCTTGTTACGATATTCAACACGGGAGATTATAAAACCGTACAGTATTTTGAATAGGGCATAACCTCGGGCAGCTTGAGCGTACCGTCGCGCAGAAGGTCATTAACGGATACGGAGCGTGAGCCCTCCTTTAGCTGCTTTACAAGACTGTTAGCGGGGACTACGGCGCCTCTTAGTGAATTATCCACTACCTCTCGCGCAGTGGTTTGCGACCTTGCGAGCATAATATCGTTCCTGACGTAACGGCTCGTTTTAAGGTAGTCAAGAAGAACGTCCTTTTCTGTTTTTGCGCCTATGACAATCAGCTCATTCTGACCGAAAAAGAGAACGTCGGGGAGAGTCTGCTGAATATTATCAATAGCCTTGTCAATTGAGTCGGCTTTTCCGTGGGCAAGCGCGGTAATATTGCCCGTAATACCGTCGCTCTTTCCCGTTCCCTTATAAAGATTGAGGTACTGCAGAGTAACGGTATATTCCCCTTTTTCTACGTCAATACCCATTGCGCACACTATCGACATATCGCCCATACGCTGTCCCGCATTCTTAGAAAACGGAAGCAGAATAACAAGCGCGATAAGAAGTATTACCTTTACCTTTTTCAATGCTTACTTACCCCCGTTCTTAAAAAGAGTGAGCTTCTGAAAAAGAGCGACATTATATAAGCCGAGGAAAAGAGCACATCAAGGTTAACGGCGCTCCCGAGTCCCTCAAGCTGAAAAAGCGACTGAACGGGAAATTCAGAATATATCGCCGCGTTTCCCATACTGAGCCCGCAGGCAATATATACAACCGCCGTCATTGCATAGGGTATTAGAACGCCTCGGGCAAGGGCGCTCTCCCTGTTACCCTCGGTACCGTCCGACATCAGAATATAAAGCAGAGGTATATCAAGCGCGCCGTACGGGATAAAAAGCGAGGGCGTATTATATTCGGGATACGTCACCTTAAACGCTTTAGTGCTGCAGATTATGGCAGTAATTACGAAAACAAGACCAACAAAAAAGAGAGGCAGAGCCGTCCTGATAACCGCTTCAAAGCCGCAGAAATACGCATATACAGAGGCGAGCAAAAGTAGCGTCATAATCACAAAGGGTGAAAGCTTACTATGAACCTCTGAAGCAAGAAAGGCGTAAAGCCTTAAATAATCAAAAACGAGCAGGACAAGCACTCCCACTGAGCATAGGTACTTTACCGCCTTTACATTTAAGCCGCGTCTTACGAGTAACGCGGCAAAAAGCGAAAAGAGCGCAGCCGTCAACAGCTCCACGGCAAGTCTGAAAAGCGATACAGACGGGCTTGAAAGCACAGCCCCGAGCCGTATCAGCACGAACACAAAAAGCTCCTGGCGGGACGATATTTTTTCATTTTTTATACTAATGCTTTTCACCGTTATCAGCTCCGTTCAGATTTTGGATATTCACCTTACGCTTTGAGAGCTTTTTCCAGCTCTGCCTTATCACCGTATCGCCGAGCGAGGAAACGGTAAGGGGACTGAGCGGAACAGAATACGGTACTCCCTGCGTACTCAAAGAACAGATATTAACGAGCAAAACGCACGCGCTGAGCGTAAAGCCGTATATCCCCCAGAGTCCCGACGCGGCTATAAAGAAAAATCTCAGCACCGCAACACTCTCATAAAGCGGATAGACTACGTACGAGGCTATCGCGGTAAGCGCGACAACGACGAGCATCGGCTCGCTGATAATACCCGCTGACACCATGGCTTCGCCTATTACTATAGCGCCGATAATCGATACCGCATGACCAATGGTTTTGGGCAGTCTTAATCCCGCCTCTCGCATAATTTCATACAATATATGAATAATAATTGCTTCGACTACAAGTGGAAAAGGAGTCGTTGCCTCGCTCGTTGCGACTATATAGAGTAGCAGAGTCGGGAACATCTCCTGATGAAAGGTACCTATCGCTACGTATAGGGCGGGAAGAAAAAGCGAAATCGCAAAGCTAAGGTACTTTAAAAGCCTTATGAACGAGGCGTATAGCGGAGGGTTATCATAATCGTCGAGCGAGGAAAAATTATCCGTAAACAGATACGGGAGATAGATAACGAACGGCGTGCCCTCTACCATTACTCCGATTCTTCCCTCAAGCAGCTTGGAAGCGAGGACGTCGGGGCGTTCGGTATTACCCGTGCCCGAAAAAAAGGAAAAGCGCTCCCCCTGTAAATATTCGCCAAGTGCGCCGAAGTCAAGCACATTTTGAAGTCTTGCCGCCTTTAATCTGCGCTCGACCTCCTCCACGTTTTTTTCGTCCGCCCTGCCCTGAATATACGCTAACGCAACGGGCGTGAGCGCCTGAGTACCGAGCTTTATTTGCTTTAGCTTAAGCTTGTTGGTCTTAAGGCGTTTTCTGAGCATTGCTTTATTATCGTTAAGCGTTTCGGTAAAGCACTCCTTTGCGCCCTTTACCATTGCCTCGTTCGTCGGCTCCTCAACGCTTCTCTTTTCCCAGCCCTGCACGCCGAAAGCAATAAAATCCGACGAGCCTTCGACATAAAGCAGCGCAAAGCCGCTCATCAAAAGGAAGTACGCGTCCTCAAAGGTCTGCGCCTCGCTGAGCTCAATAGCGCCGAAAACGGATTTTTTAAGCTTATCGGAAAGCTCGACGTTGCTCCCAAATTCAAGGCTGCACTTAAGCGCAGGCTCAATTACAAGCTCATTGAGCGACAGCGAATTAACGAGCCCGTCCATAGCGCAGAAAAACGCCCTTACGCCGCAGATTACGACCTCTCTTATAAGGAAGTCGGAGCACTCCTTAAAGTCGGCTTTAACGCTCTCAAGATTAAGCTCATAGCCGCTTAACAGTTTCATATCATCACCTGTATTATTATGAAAAAATTTGCAAATAATATACAAGGTGAGATTATGGCGATTACAATTTGCAGAGCGGTAATAATATATTTTTTCGTAATACTTGCGGTCAGGGTTATGGGAAGGCGGCAGGTCGGCGAGCTTTCAACGCACGAATTCGTAATAACTATCCTCATCAGCGCAGTCGCTACCATACCGCTTGAGGATAACGAGCTTCCGCTCAGCAATTCTCTGATACCGATACTCGTATTTATCAGCTTTGAAATCATAGAATCTGCAATCTCAATGAAATCGGGCAAGTTCAGGGATATTATGCAGGGCAGACCAATATTCGTAATTAAGGACGGCAAGCTGCAGGAAAAGGAAATGAAAAAGCTCCGCCTTACACTCGACGACATTCTCGACTCCGCAAGGCAGAAGGATATCTTTGATATAACCGAAATTGAAAACGCCGTGGTCGAAACTAACGGCACTATCTCGGTAGTTAAAAAAAGCGACGGTAAGGCGGTGCCTATTCCGATAGTCGAGGACAGAGAAATAATAACCCAGTACTTCGGCGACGAGGAAATAAGAAAAAGCGAAATAGAGGCGCTTATAAAAAGCTCGGGATACAGGCTAAAGGATATTATGCTTATGACCGAGGACAAAAACGGAAATATAAAGATTATCAAAAAGGAGGAGAAGAAATGAAAAGGCTGTGGTTTGCGGTAATCTTTCTATGTATCGCGCTCGCGCTCAGCGTATTTGAGCAGTATAAGGTTCACACCTTTTATAATACGATGAGCGAAAAGCTCGTAATCGCTAACAGCTACGATAAGGAGGATAACGAAGAAATGCTTAAAGCAAGCATTGACGATATTCAGCAATACTGGCTTGAAAACAACGATATTCTGTTTACGTTGACAAATCACGGAGTACTTGACGAGCTTTCAAAGGACATCAGGGCAATTAATCCCGATAACGTGGATAACAGTCTTTATAAAGTTAACGCCATGCTGAACGTCTTTTACGAAAATGAGAGAATAACCCTTTCAAATATATTTTAATTTACATTTTAGAGTAACAATGCTATAATCGCCTTGAGGTGATTATATGATTTTCTTCGTGCTCGTTCTGCTGTTAGTGATTATTTCAGGCGCTCATTACAGCAAGCCTAATGAGTTTAATACCGACTACATTTCAAAGGACGGCATTGCGCCGATTAAGGGAATCTTTGTAATTCTTATACTGTTTAGTCACGGAAGGGGTTATTTTACTTTAGAAGGCGTATATGACGAAATGTACTTGTCGGTACAGGGACATCTTGACCAAATGGTAATCGCTATGTTCCTGTTCTACTCGGGCTACGGGATTATGGAGCAGATTAAAAAAAGAGGCTTTGACTACGTTAAGTCAATTCCTCAAAAGCGCTTCCCCCACCTGCTGCTCATCTTTGATATCGCTGTAGTGTTCTATATGATTTTATACGTTGCGCTCGGCAACAAACTAAGCTTAAAGACTGCGTTGCTTGCGCTTACGGGATGGCAGGGCATACTTAATTCAAGCTGGTACATTTTTGTTACCTTTGTGCTCTACATATTTACATTTATCGGCTTTTTTGCAATAAAGTGGATAAAAGATAACCGCTTCAAACTTGTATGTATAGTAGCTGTGACTGTGCTTTCATTCGGGCTTATTCTGGTATTTATGCGCTATACTGAAAAGGAACGCTTCTGGTATGATACTTTAATACTTTATTCGCTCGGTTTATGGTACTCATATTTCAAGCCTTATATAGAAAAAGTCACGATGAAAAATGACGTGCTGTACTACGTCTTATTTACAGTAGTTCTCTCGGCATATATTTACTTCTATAACAACAAATCTGTTGCATCTGTAAATTACGAAATCTGGGCTGTGCTATTCACGCTCGGTATCGTTATGATAACGATGAAGGTAAGAATTGAAAGCCGCCTGCTTTCATGGTTCGGCGACCATATTTTCAGTATATATATTCTCCAGAGAATACCTATGGTTATACTAAGGGAGCTCGGCTTTGCAGACAGGCACAAGTACTTCTTTATGATACTCTCAATTGCGATTACCGTTGCGATTGCAGCGGTTTATGACGATCTGACAGGCAGGCTTACCAAACTCATATGGAAGCCTAAAAAGCAAATAAATTAAAGAAACCGCTGAGGCGCTGCCTCAGCGGTTTTATTCTTTTATTCTTCCCAGACCATTATGGTCTTGCCGAACGCCTTATGAGTATCCTTTTCAAAGGCGTCCTTAATATCCTTAGTCCTTCTTACGACGTTAACCGAGCTTACAATATTGCCGAGATAGTCGATAATCTCAGGGTGCTCTACGTACATATCAACCGTCTTTTGAAAATCCGCAACGCCCGAACGGGAGGAGCCGAACACGCGGAGTCCCTTTTCAAGTATCATTCTCGTATTAATCGGAACGGGATATTCGGACACGCCGAGGATTGAAATTGTAGCCTCCGGCTTGATAAGACCGATAATCTGTTCAATAGCAATCGGGCTTCCGTTACCGCCTACACACTCAAAGGCGTGGTCCATAGTAAAGCCCTCGGGTACCTCGTTTACAAGGTGGGTTTCATCAGCGAAGGTGAAGTCCGCAAGCTTTTCCCTAACCGTACCGAAAACAACGATTTTGCTCTCGGGGAAGGTATACTTCAAAAACAGCGAGGTGATATAGCCGAGATTGCCGTCGCCCCATACGCCGATAACGTCGCGCCTTTTATGAGAAATCTTATCAAAGCGCGAAATCGCGTGAACGGAAACGGATACAATCTCGGTAAACGCGGCAACGTTCCTGTCGATATCGTCGGGAAGCTTAACGAGCCTCTTCGGCGAAATCGGTACGAATTCCTGAAGGAAGCCGTCCATTGACGAGCCGCAGAATTTTGACGAGCGGAGATAGTTTTCGCCTATGCACTCGTCCTCCTCGGTGGGAGCATTGGGCACCATAACTACAAGGTCGCCCGTCTTAAAGGTATTCGTGGGGTCAAAAACGACCTTGCCGATGCCCTCGTGAATGAGCGCCATAGGAAGCTTTTCGGCAAGCACCTTAGCGTCGCGCGTACCGAGATAATACCTCATATCCGCGTTACAGATAGAGAGATTAGTCGGTCTTACAAGCGCCTCGTCGCCGAAAAGTTCAATATCCTCAAACGCTATTTCAAAGCGTCTGGGGGCTGTTAAACGGTAAATAGTATTAATCATCGGCTTCGTCCTCCAGAAGTGACTTTGCTACGCGGAGGTCATAGGGATAGGTTATCTTCATATTGAAGTCCTCACCCTGTACGAGTGCAACCTTCTCGCCCTTGATTACAAAAATCTTTGCAGCGTCGGTGAGAATTGCCTTTTCCTCCTCGGTTAAGGAGGAATACATATTCTTAAGCTTAAGCGCGTTAAAGGACTGAGGAGTCTGTCCCTGATACATCTTTGAACGGTCGGGAATTGAGCTGATAGTCTTATTATCAAGCGCTTCAACGATAGTATCCGTTGCGGGAATAACCGTATCGCATGCGCCGAATTCCTTAGCCACAGCGATATTTTCTTCAATAATTCTGTGCGTAACGAAGGGACGAACGGAGTCATGAGTTACGATAATAGTATCGTCGCTGAGCTTGCCCTCGGCTTCGATATACTTAATCGCATTCATAATAGTTTCGTTTCTCGTGTCGCCGCCCTCGATTACTGCAACTCTGTCCTTAGCGGGAGCAATATGCTTTTCAATAAGGTTCTTGGTATGCTCAACCCACTGCTTCGGGCAGAGAATTATTATCTTCTCAAACTCGGGGGTTGAAAAGAACTTTTCAATAGTGTAAACAATAATCGGCTTGCCCTTAACGTTAAGGTACTGCTTCGGCTTGTCGCCGCCCATTCTTGAACCGATACCGCCTGCTAAAATCACGCCGTAAACCATATTATCAATCTCCTTTTACTAAATTAGTCTTTTCAAAACGCTCGTTAAAACGCTTTATTATTTTATCGCAAAGCTTATAGTAACCAAGCTTTTTTACTATATTATCATAAATTACCGCATAAAGCAAACTGCTTAAAAGAAGCATAAGTACTATTAACGCCCAGTTTTTAAACGAATAGATAAAATCCTGGAAATAATATGCTCTTATGAAAGTATGGGTAAGGAATATCGTAGTGGAATACTTACCCACAAATTGCAGCACCTGCTTGAATACGGGAGTAAACACAAGAAATTCGTAACAAAAGTAAATAACGAAGAACGGAATCACGGCGTCCATTACCTCAACGTATTCAGCCAAGAGCCCTCCGTCATACTGCCTTACCTTAATACATAATACGAGCAGCGCCAGAGATATAATAAATTTTAACCCCTTGCTAACATATATGTTTTTACAGAGCTTAAGCTCATAAAGCTTTTCAAGTATGTTTTTATCCGCACTCCAGATACCGAGCATTATTATAAAAAGATATCTTGTAAAATAGTTCTTTTCGATACCGAGGAACTGCGGCAGCAGCGGCGCTATAAGCACGGTTATTATTCCGAATTTGTTATACAGCTCAATGAGAAGCGGCATTACCAGAATAATCACTACCGCAAGGCTCATATACCACCACGTACCGTTAAAGGTCGGCGTTTTGAAGAGCTCTGCAAGCCCCATAGCGTCGGTGAAGAAGTAGAGCACCGAGCGCGCGGAGGTGCCGTAAACCGTCGCAAAATTATGCGTATTCCTCGTAAACTCAAAATGGTTATTAACGAGCGAAAAAACCTGCCACACCGCAAACGAGCCCCAAAAGCCCCAAAGCAGCTTAAACAGTCTGTTTACTGCGGTTTTCGGATAGACCTGCTTTTTAAGGCTTAAATCGCCGCTTTTCATAACCTTAAGATAGCTTTTAGTTATTCCGAACGCCGAGATAAATACGAAAATTGCAACGCAGATTTTACCGAAATTGGCAAGCTCGGCTACCCTTGCTTCTCCTAGCGGGTAAAAGCTCACCGTATAGCCTTCCCACCTGTCCCTGCCGAGAAAGCAGTGGTGAAGCATCATCAGCATTATCGCTACGCCCTTTAGTCCCTGTGAAGCGAATTTTGAAAAGCTTCTGTCCTTTGCTTCGTCCTTCAATTACTTCACCTCACCGAGCATATTTTCATTCACGTATTCGTAAAGCCTCTCGGCACAGTTGTCAAGCGGATAATAAAAATTATCCATTCTGTCCTTATACAAGCTTTCAACCGCAAAGCCGTTATTAATCGTATCAACAACTATTTCTGCGGCTTCCTTCGGGTCGGTAGTAAATTTACCGAACGCCTTCTCAAACGGAAGGTCAAGCTTTCTGTAATGTCCGAGCCCCGCAGTAAACTGAATATAGTCGGGTACAAAGTACATAATCGGTCTTGAAAGGCAGGCATAGTCGAACACGAAGGAGGAGAAATCGGTAATAAACATATCGTAATCCGCCACGTCGACGTTCCTTTCGGCAAGCACTATATTCTTAGTTTTGAAGCTGAAAAGCTCTGAGGCTTCGTCCGCGATAATCGGATGGAGCTTAAGCTCAAGCACGAGCCCGCTGCTCTCAAGTGCCTTCGCAAGCGCTTCGTTTTCAAGAAAAGCGGTCATATTGATAAAGTAATCTGACCTCTTAAGCGCCTCAAGATTAGTAGCCCAGCTTGAAGCGGTAACCGTTTCGGACAGATAATTCCTCCAGGAAGGAGCAAAGAGGATTTTGCCCTTCGGCGCCTTGGTCCTGTCAATATGGTCATAGCGAGCCATAGAGGTAGGAATCAGCATTGACTCGTCATAGTGATAATTGTTTATATAATTATTCTTTTCAAACTCTGAGGAGATAACAATTTTGTCAGCCCTTGCGTTTTCTGCGCTGTTCTGTACATAGAGCGAGGCGTGAAGCACGCCGTGCTGAAGGTAAATTACCTTGAAGTGCTCCATATCGTAGAACGACTTTTCCATATATTCATACTTAAACGGAGAAATCGGCGACCTTCCGTAAAAGGCGCTGAAAATCAGCTCCGAGGAAAGATACAGCAGCTTATGCTTATCAGAGCCGAACTCAACGAGGTATTCCCTTTGCTCCTCGGTAAAGAGATATTTGATTTCGGAAAGCTCCCTCGTGTAGATATAGTACCTTTCGACGCCGTCCTTCTTTGAAAAATCGTTGATGAACTGATAATAGCCGTTATCCTTTTCAACGGTGTATAAATCGCTGTAAAGCCATATCCTGTGAGATTTGCGGTACTCAATCGCGCTTAGACGGAGCTTAATGTCCTCCTCGTCTGTGAGGTATCCGTAGGAATGGTTAATTTCAATATCGTCTCGCTCCTCAGCGGTAACAAGGGAGGCGTAGAAGGTATTATTCCTCAGCTCGATTTTTGTGCTTCCGAATACCGAAAGATAGAATTTATTCACGGTATTGAAAACCGCGGTGGGCAAAAAGGTATATTCCGACACAAGCTCAGAGCCGTCAAGCTTTACATAAAAGCAGAAGCTGTTTACCTCATGAGCGTCAAAAGCGTATTCGAAGGCATAGTAGTTTAATACATTGTCCTTGAGGTTAAGATAACCGTATTTAGAGGGATATACCTTAAGCTCCTTTTCGTCCTTGCCGTTTTCAAGCACATATATATTTGGCTTTTCGTCAATGAAATTATAAATCGGAGTGACTATATGCCCTCTGCAAATAATTCTGCCGTCGTCAAGCACCTGGAAACGGTCAAAATTAAAGGTCATCTTAGTCTTTTTATATACTACCTCGCCGTCGGATAAAAGCATAATCTTTCTTTTCCTGACATAAGGAATAAGGTTTGCATTTTCCTTTACCGACAGCCAGTACATAGCCATTTCCTCGCGGATACCGGGATAATTCACTATCGTAGAATTATCAATCCTTGAAAGGAGCTTTTTTATTCTGCCTTCGGCAACGGCATAATCCTCCTCGCTGTAATGCTTCGGAAGGAGAATACTGTGCTCAAACTTCCACTTAAGGTCGTGGAAAAGAATTGCCTGGAAGTACTTTGGAATACTGTCCTCAAAGTATGCGCTCAGCCTCTCAAGATAATCCATGCTCTTTTCAAAAAGATTTATGGCGTTAAAGGTAGTGGCAACTATACTGTTTTCGTTGGATTTATTATAGTAATAACAGCCCGTGGAGCAGTAACCGATTTTCATTTTTTTCATCAGCACGCGGTTATTATACTCCTGGTCCTCCTGTCTGAAGCCCGGGGTGGTATCAAAAAGCTCGTTCTCCCCGCCCATATTCTTCACGCACACGTTAATACGCATTTGGAGAATATACGGGTATTTTTCAAGGTCGTATACGCCGTTGGTCTTTAAGTAATACTTAAACCTGAAATGCGAGGCAAGATGGCTGTAATTATCATACGGCTGTTCATAGTAGGTAACAAGGTCAACCTCGTCATAAACCGTATCGAAAAACTCGCAGACGTCCTTAACGGTGGTCAAAGAAAGATAATCGTCGGAGTCAATATACATCAGATATTTTCCCTGCGCATGCTTTATTCCGAAGTTTCTTGTGGCGGAAAGCCCCTCGTTTTCCTTAGAAAAGACCTTGATAAAGGGATACTTACTTTCGTATTCCCTGCAAATCTCAAGACTGCTGTCAAGAGAGCCGTCGTTAATCAGAAGTATTTCCATTTCGTTTTTGTCAATCGTCTGATTAACAAGCGAGTCCACGCACATAGCAAGATATTTTTCGACATTATATACGGGAACTATCACCGATACTTTATATTTAAAATCCATACTAGCTTACCTCAAAACACTGCTTGCGCATCTCATAAACCTGTTGCAGTACAAACGATAGTACCATCTTCTGCGTCTGCTTTTCTCCTTATAGCTTAGCTCAACGAGCGGGACTCCGAAATCCCTTACAAAGCAGGAGAGAAGCGCGCCGTTTCTGCTCTTTTTAAGCTTCCTTACAAGGCTGAAAATGGCTTTTCTGTTATTCATATAGTATTTTCCAGAAGGTCTAATCGTGGGCTTAAGCGTTCTGTCAAGGCACAGCAAAACTGCGTCAGAGCACACTATTTTCTCAGCGCACATAAAAAAGTTCATAAGGTAAAGATACTGGTCGCGGTAGGAAAAATCCGTAAAGCTGAGCTTATTATTTTTCACCGTCTGAGTATCAAAAACAACGTTCCATACGGACGGCGCTATACTCATTTCATTCTTTATTGATACGGACGAAAAAAGCGGATAGAAATCTGAGGTACCCTTTTTCTTTAGGGTTACGTTAAAGAGCATACCCTCGCCCTTGCCGCAAGCGGAAAGAGCAGAAATAGAGTTTGTAGAAAAAAGCGTATCGTAACGTGCAATAATGAATTTGTCCGAGCTGAGCTTGCTTATTACTGAGTTAAGGCACTCCTCAGGCTTTTCATAAACTATTGCGCCAACGCCGGTTTCACGCTCAATTACAGCCTTGTCCCCGTCCTCACAGATTACAAGGATTTCAACATTATCGCTTTTCTGGCGCTTAATGCTGTTAATACAGCTTTGTAATATCGGTAGCTTTGTATCCGTATCAAAGCCGTTTCCCGTATAAACTATAACGCTGAGATTCATAACGTCTCCTTTACGTTTAAACTGAATTTTTTAGCAGCTTCTGAAGTCTTTTAGTGCTCTTGCCGTCGCACTTTTCAAGATATTTATTTCGTATATTATTATATACTGTATAATCGTAGTTTTCAATATTCCTGATTATGCTTATAACGCTGTTGATATCGCTGCAAACGGCTGTCGGGCTGTTCTCCTTAACATCTATAAAGCTCTCAAAGCTTGAGATGTCGGAGCTGCTGCCCGAATTGTAGATAATCACGGGCTTGCCGCTTGCCATTGCGGAATAAACCGAAGAGAACAGACCGCCGACGATAATATCGGAAACAATCATAAGCTCGTACACCGACATTATCAGGCTGACGTCGATTACGGAATCACTTGCGTAATTCAGAGCGAGCTCCTCCTCGTCAAGCAGAGTTTCGTCAACAGCCTCGTAGTGCTTAAGAAATACGTAATCGCGCGACAGATACTCATAAATCATCGAGTCGTCAAGACCGTGGTCGTCCTTACCGATGTAGCAGATAATCTTCTTGCCCTCAATATTCGGACAGGTTTCGTAAAGCCTTTCGAGGAGCTTTTCCCTATATTTTGTCTTATAGAAAATGTCGCTCTTAACGTCGCCGACGATTATCGGCTTAATGTTTTCCCCTATTGCAGAGGTGAATATTTTTGCTGAAGCCTCGGAAGCGCATACCACAGAGTTTACGCTCGAATAAAGAGGCGCGATTTCGTACTGCTCCTTACGCAGACCCGAGCGGAATTCCTTGGTATTCACGCCGAATTTAGCAAGCGGGAACGCGTCGGCAGGAAGAAGGATTACGTTCGTTTCAGGTCTTATTTTAATTGAGTCAAGGAGCGCGTTCGCCTGGTCGATAAGGATATACTGCGCGGTAGCAATCCTGCTAATAACGGAGTCAAAGTCATCGCCGGGGCTGATAACGTCCATATTGATATTCTTTGCGTGCTGGAGCAGGTATTTGACCTCGGGCGAATGAATATCGAAGGCTATTATCCTGCCGCTTTCAATCGGCTGAGAGGAATACTTATTATACAGCTCCTCGGCATAAACCTTTTCCTCCTTAATCATTTCCACCATTCTGAAATACGGCATAAGGCTGCTTTCAACCTTCGGGACATCGTAGAAATGCTCAAACTTCTCACAAGGCTTCCTGTGCGCTTCGAGGTTATCAAAGGCATATTCAAGAATACGCTGAGTTGCGTGACCGTCGCACGCGCTCATAAACTTATCCCTGAAGTCCTTAACCGCCTGCTTGTCAAAACGCTCGTCAATGTTCTTGATATAATCAATCATTTCAAAGTTCGTCTTGCATATCGGACCGGGAGCGTATTCGTTATACTCGTAGTAGAAGCCCCTCCAGTCAAAGTACTCGTCAAGGTCATATGCAAAGAGAATAAGCGGCTTTTCAAAAAGCGAATATTCAAATATCAGCGAGGAGTAGTCCGAAATACAGAAATCGGAGGTACAGATTAAATCCTCAATCGAAAGCGAATCCGTTACGTCAAACGCAAACTCACGGTAGAAGTTGTCGATAATCGGTCTGTTCTTTACAACGGGGTGGTGCTTAATAAGAAGCACGTAATCGTCCTTAAACGCCTCGTAAAACATACCGACGTTGAGGCGGTCTGGCGTTTCAGCCTTCGCTACCCTGCCTCTGAAGGTCGGAGCATAGAGAATTATCTTTTTACCCTGCGCCTGAGGAATCTTATCATAAATGGTTTTGTAAGCATTATCTATGAATTCCTGCTTGAAGAATATATCTGTTCTTGAAGAGCCGACAGGCTGTACCACGTCGGTATCCTCTGGAAGATTCATAGCCTCCTTGTAAGCCCACACAATTTCGGGAGAGGATACGGTAACGAGCGAATAATTCTTATTAAACGGGTGGCGGAGCTGCTCCTTACGGTCAGCGCCGAAGATTAAATCAGCCGTTGAAAAGCCGAATTTTTTGAACGCACCGCAGCCGTGCCAAAGCTGAATAACCTTCGTTTCAGGTCTGAGCGGGATAGCCGAAATTGCGTTCGAGCCCTCGTTTAAAAAGACGTACTTTGCGGTTGCAATATCCTCAACTGCGTTGTACACGCGCTTTGCGTATTCAGCCCTTATAACGCTCGCATTGAGCAGGAAATGGGTATGAATTGTATAATCGTAATTATTTACAAGCTCATCAAATATTACCTCAAAGCTGTTGGTAATATGGGGATGGCGGATTTCCACGAATACGATTTTATTCTCGTCAACTGGCGCCTTTGCCGCAGCCTTATAAAGCTTCGGTATACGCCTGTCAAGAAGCTTATGGTTAAAGTTTTTATTACCCATACGCCTTACAAAGCTGCTGAAGCCCTTAGTCGCTCTTTCATAAGCGTCGAGCATTCCCTTTTTAAGCCTGAACAGTAAGGAATTATCCTCTGTAAGCTCTTCGCCTCGGTAAGCCCTGTAATAATTCTGATATTGCATTTCCTTCATAATTTATCCTCTTATCACGTTTAATATAAACTCCGCAGTCCTCTCAGCAGAGCGGGAATCGTTATAATCAAAGAACCTTTTTTCAAATTCCTTAATTTTATTCTTTTCAAAATTCTCTTGCTTTATACTGCTGATAAGCTCCTCCTCGCTCCTTACGAGCTTACCCGGCGCAAGAGCGTCAAAGCTGTAATAAAAATCCCTCGTTTTAATATACTCCTCTAAATCGAACGCATAAAACAGCATAGGGATATTCAGCAGCGACGCTTCGAAAACTGCGCTCGAATAGTCGGTAACGAGCAAATCCGTAATAAACAGCAAATCGTTAAGCTCGTCCTCATCTGAGAGGTCGATAACCCGCTTTTTAAGCTCCTCGCTGATTCTAAAGCGTTCCTTACAAAACGGATGGAGCTTGATAATCACAGCCCATTCCTCCCCAATACCCGAGCAAAGCTCGTCAAGATTAAGCTTGTCAGTCGGGTAGTACGCGCTTTGCTGACCATTACCGCGGAAGGTCGGAGCGAAAAGCAATACCTTTTTGTCTTTAAGTATCGGATATTTTTCATAAAATCGGGCTTTAACCCCTGCTTTGTAATCCTCGTCAAAGAATACGTCGCACCTCGAAACGCCCGTGCTGATTACGCTCGAATCGCTGATCCCGAAGCCCTCGGCGTAATGCCTTGCTACCTCCCTTGAGCTTACAAAGGCATAGTCGTATGTGCGGTGGTTAGCGGAGCGCTGAGAAGGTGCGCCGACCTTGCCGAGACGGGAATAGCCGAAGGTTTTAAACGCGCCGCAGGCGTGCCAGAGCTGAAAAACCCTTGTGCCCTCGGGCTTGTCAAAATAGCTCAGCAGCCTAAAAAAATCATCCACGATTACCGCCCGCGAGGTTGCATACAGCTTCATAAATGCGAAGGTGTTTTTGAGAAGCTGCCTTCCGCTCGACTGGATAAAAAGCAGCGTTTTAACATCAAGCATTTTATCCTTTTTCAGCTCGTCATATACGAACCTCATATTACCGTCAATGCTTGTCCTTCGCCCGCTCATAAAGGTAATGCGGTTTTCAAGAGTCGGGTGAAAGCGCCTGTATAATTTGTAATAGATATTAAAAACCGAGAACACAAGCCTTGCGATATTGTCCTTTGTAATAAGCTCTGAAAACGAGCGCGGCGTTTTTTTATTCATCAGTCGTTTTGGAATTAAAAAGCTGCCGTCCCTAAGCTCAATTCCGTCACCCGTAACAGCCTTTTCGGGAATAATATCAAGCCTTTCGCCGTTTTCGGGGATTATATCAAGCGTTGTATCCCCCGCTTTACAGCGAAAGAAAATCTCGGACAGAATAAATCGGTTGGAATATCTGAGTATTTCTTGACCCTCAGCATTTTCATATTCGCGATTCAGGGGCATTCGCCTCGTTTTATCACCGAAGGTGAAAATTACGCCGAGCCTCGGGGCGTATCCGCCGCTACTCTCGCGCTTAATGCACACGGTAACAGAGAGCATTCCGTCAAGCATATTTACATTACTTGAAACAAATTCAGTTTTCATGCTCCCACCGCCGTATTATATATTTAAATTATTATATCATATAATATATATTAATTCAAGATATATTATATATATTGCATTACTTATCTAAAAGTAGTATAATTAAGTACAAGATATAGATAAGGAGTGATATTGTGCTAAAAAAATACAGACCTTATATCATTATTTTTTACATAGCTTCGCTCTCATCGCTGATTGCGGCAAGCTTCGTTGATTTAAAGCTGGATATTATACTGAATAATCCCGCAAGCATTTTTGCGCGTTGGTTTGAAGGAATGGGCGAGACTCCGTGCCGTCTGCTTCCTACGGTTGCAGGCGTGGTGCTTTACTATGCAAGCGATAAAATGCCTGTAAAAATATTCGGACTCTTTGCTAACTTCACCGGCGCGGCTTACTTCGGCGCGTTTCATCTGAGCCGTTATATGCTACGCGAGGATTTTCCAATTTACGTAGGAGTCGTTTTCGGCTTGTGCATTGCCGCTGCGGCACAGTATTTCGGGCAGTATATACATATTCCCGAAAGGCTTAAAAATCCGCTTGTAATTCTGTCGCTAACAGGTATTATCGTGATGTTTGCACAGCTCGGTATTATTGAAATAATGAAATTCCTTTGGGGCAGAGTGCGTTTCAGAGACTTATTAAAAGCAGGCTCATATGATGCCTTTACCTCATGGTATCATCCCAACGGCGTAAACGGCAACAAGTCTTTCCCTTCGGGACACACCGCAGGCGCGGCGATGTCGTATCTGATGATGCTGCTGCCGTTCGTTTCGCCAAAATGGGATAAGAATAAGGCTTGGTGCTTTATCATTCCGCTTTTGCATACAGGCGTAGTTGCATATACGCGTCTGGTAATGGGCGCGCATTACCTCAGCGACGTTATAATGGGCGGTATAATCGGGTTTACAACGGTAATTATTGCAATAAGTATCCTTGAGAAAAAATATTTTAAGGAGTAATATTTACTCTTGCATTTTTCAAATGCATAATGTATAATAGCTTATGCATTTGGAGAGTTGTCCGAGCTGGCCGAAGGAGCACGATTGGAAATCGTGTAGTGGGTCAAAGCCTACTCGAGGGTTCGAATCCCTTGCTCTCCGCCAAATTAAACCGGCACGGCATAAGCCGAGCCGGTTTTTGTTTTGAGGTGATATTATGTATACCGCTAATGAAAAGAGATATGAAAACGCGCAGTTTAACTACCTTCCCGACAGCGGACTTGCGCTTCCGAAAATCTCGCTCGGACTGTGGCAGAATTTCGGCG